>JAFUNB010000022.1 GCA_017482345.1 Oscillibacter sp. | reverse complement strand
GACAGTCTTTGTCACGGGCATGGGAGCACCAAGGAGTGTGTGGCCAGCCAGCTGCTCCTCTTATTGTAGCTTAGGCATGAGATGGAATGAAGCCCGGCTGGCTGCCGGGCTCCAGATCCAAATTTATTGTAATAGGAATGTGACTGATATGGCAACTTTAGGTTTTATCGGCACCGGCAACATGGGCGGCGCTCTGGCCCGCGCAGCCTGCAAGCGCGTCCCCAGTGATCAGGTATTTCTGGCCAACCGCAGCGAGGAAAAGGCCAAGGCTCTGGCTGAAGAGCTGGACTGCCGGGTGACGGACAACGCCGCCATCGCCCAGAACGCCGACTTCATTTATCTGGGCGTCAAGCCCCAGATGATGGCCGACATGCTCGCTGACATCGCCCCCATCCTGGCCGAGCGCGAGAGCCGCTTTATCCTCGTCTCCATGGCCGCCGCCCTCACCATCGCTGACATTCAGGAGATGGCCGGCGGCACCTATCCTGTCATCCGCATTATGCCCAACACTCCCTCCTCTATTGGTGAAGGTATGATCCTTTACACCTGCTGCAAGGGCATCACCAAGACGGAAGAAAAGCTGTTCCTGGACTCCATGGGCGGCGCCGGCCGACTGGCCGCCATCCCCGAGAACCAGATGGACGTGGGCGCTGCCGTTTCCGGCTGCGGCCCCGCCTTTGTGGACCTGTTCATCGAAGCGCTGGCTGACGGCGGCGTGGCCTGCGGCCTGCCTCGCAAGCAGGCCATGGAGTTTGCCGCCCAGATGGTCATTGGCTCCGCCAAGCTGGTGCTGGAGTCCGGCGATCACCCCGGCGCTCTGAAGGACGCCGTCTGCTCCCCCGCCGGCAGCACCATCCAGGGCGTCCGCGCACTGGAGAAGGCTGGTTTCCGCAGCGCTGTGATGGAGGCTGTCATTGCTGCCTACGAGCGCACTAAGGGCATGAAGTAAACTTCATACAGACGCAAAAATGCCGCCGGAGCTCCGGCGGCATTTTTTACGTTGATTTGGTTTATGCGGCGTTCTGGCAGAAGGCGGTCAGGAACTCCGCCACCTGATAGCGGGGTGCGGGAGCGGTGGGCTGGAGATAGCCGTCAAAGTCGTAGGCGATGCCTGCGCCGCAGGCCCACTGCAGGGCGGGGAAGGCATAATTGGCGATGTCAAAGGCGTCCTCATAGGAGAGGATATTGGTGTCCTCGCCCACGGAGACATCCTGCTCCGTGTAGACCGCATAGTTATACAGAATGGTCAGGAACTGCTGACGGGTGATGGCCTGGCCGGGCCGGAACTCCTTGTCGTTGTAGCCGTTGATCAGCTCGTTTTCATAGCCCCAGGCGATGGCCTTGGCGTAGGCGGAATAGTCCTCCACATCCGCGAAGGGGTTGTTGATGCCGGGGTCGGGAGAGCCGCTCATACGCCACAGAACCGTGACCATCTGGCCGCGGGTCATGGTGTCATCGGGGCCGAACACGGTATTGGTAAAGCCCTTGAAGATGTTGTTCTGCCAGACGTACAGCACGTCGTCATAGTAGGCGGCGTCCTCCGCCACGTCCGCAAAGGGCAGATTCTCGGAAACGGTGATGCGGCCGCCGGTCTGGCCGTACAGCGCTGCCGGCACAACACCGTCCAGCTCCTCGTCGATGTACGCCACGACCGCCTCGTCCAGCGCGATGCCGGTATCGAAGTTCACAGCGGCTTTGCCGAAGACGCTGTAGGTATCGCCGTCTGCCGCCAGATAATCATTGGTAGCCACGGTGTAGACGTTCTCGGGATCAAAGGCCTCGCCGCCCACCGTCTGGATGCTGACACGGCGGATGCTGGCGGGGGCATAGTAGGTGGTGCCGGGATACAGCTCGCCCTGATCATAGGGCTGGCTGATGTCCACGGTGAATTCGATGCCGGCTACCTGGGGGAAGCTGCCCAGACTCTCGGGCATCAGGTAGGTGGATGCCTCCAGCGCCTCCAGCAGCTCCGCGCCGGTGACTTCCACGATGGCCAGGGTATTGTTGAAGGGCAGGACAGTGTGGATATCCTTCTTGGTGATCTTGCCCTCGGTGATGCTGGCGCGGATGCTGCCGCCGTTGACCACGGCCATGTCAGCCTCCACATCCGCCTCCTTGGCGGCCCACAGCATGGCGTCCGTCACCAGATCGCCCAGATTGGTTTCCTTGGTACGGACGTCGGCCCGCTCGCCGTTCAGCAGGACCTCGGACTTGGCGAACACAGCGCCGTACTCCGCGTCGATCTCACGGTGGAGCGCCCGGACCCGGTTGGCGATGTCGATATCATCCTTGACCGACAGATCCTCCACGGGGATGGTGGTGGCGACGAGGGAGCCGTCGGCGATGACGGCCAGACCGATGCTCTCCAGGGCGGTACCGGTGGAGGTGAGGATGGCGTCATTGACCATGCAGTTCTCCCCCACCAGAGCTTCCACGTCTGCCAGATCCGTGTGGGAGTGACCGTCGACAAAGAGGTCGATGCCGTCCACCTGCTCCAGAAGATCCACGGAGCGCCAGCCCTCGGAGGCGGCGTCAATGCCCAGGTGTCCCAGGCAGATGATGACGTCACAGCCCTTGGAGCGCAGGGCGTCCACCTGGGCCTGCGCGCAGTCAAACAGCTCCTCTCCGTTCAGGAAGGTGACGTTTTTGATCATGCCGGGGTGGACCTTGGTGGCAGACTCCGGCGTGGTCAGGCCGAAGACGCCGATCTTGGTGCCGTCCGGCGCCATAAAGGTTCGGCTGGCGTCAAAGGCGGCCTTGCCCTTATACAGCACGTTGGCGCTGAGCAGGTCAAAGTCCGCGGACTTTTCCAGCTTTTTCAGCACGTCATAGCCGTAGTCAAACTCATGGTTGCCGGGGACAGCCACATCGTAGCCGGCCAGATTCATCAGCTCAATGGCCGTTTCGCCCCGGCTGAGATTGACCTCCGGCGCACCCTGAACAAAGTCGCCGGCGTCCATCAGCAGGACGTAGGCGCCCATGCTTTCGTAGATATCCTTCAGCGCGGCCACCTTGGCATAACCGTCCACAGCGCCGTGGACGTCATTGGTGTGCAGAATGATGATGGTGTCGGACAGGTCGGTCTCCGTCTCCTTGGCGGAGGCTGTGACACTCAGGGAGCACAGCATCACCAGAGTCAGGACCAGTGACAGGAATTTTTTCATTCGTATTCCCTCCATTGGAAACCAAAGTATCGGGGCATTTGAGTTTCCCGCATGTTTGATAGGATATTATACCACATTCCGTGTCAGGCGGATGAACATTTTTTGAATATCCATGATTTTAACGGCTTTTCTAAAATTTTTAACGGGGATTGCCTGCCTTTCAAAAATTTGCTATCCTGATGGTATCCAGCCGAAAGGAGAACTTCTATGGACATTACATTTCTGGGACACGCCTGTTTCCTGCTGAATGACGGCACCTGCAAGGTGCTGACCGACCCCTTCCTCACCGGCAACGGCCTCGCCGCTGTCAGCGCCGAGGAAGCGGAGGCCGATTATATCTTCGTGACCCACGGCCACGGCGACCATGTGGGCGATTCCATTGAAATTTCCAGGCGCACCGGCGCCCCCGTGTGCTGCACGGTGGATCTGGCCGCCGGCGTATTCAGTCCCGCCGGTGTGGAAACTGTGGTGGGCAATCTGGGTGGGTGGATTCCCCTGCCCTTCGGCAAGACGAAGATCTTCCAGGCGCTCCACGGCAGCGGCGTGCCCGGCTGCCTCTCCTGCGGCTTCATCTTTGAGATGGGCGGCAGGAAGATCTATCACGCCGGCGACACCGGTCTCATGGCCGACATGGCGCTGCTGGCGGATGAGGAGATTGATGTGGCGCTGCTGCCCATTGGCGACCTCTATACTATGGGGCCTGATGACGCTCTGCGGGCAGTGAAGATGATCCGCCCCAAGCTGGTCATTCCCATGCATTACGACACCTTCCCCGCCATCTGCCAGAATCCGGATGCCTTTGCCGCCGCCGTGGAAGCCGCTGGTTTCTCGGCTAAGGTCCTGCGTCCCGGTGAGAGCCTCACCATCTGACCCGTGTTACCGCCCTGCATACAGCGGGGCGGTATTTTTTTTGAATTTCTCTTGACTCTCTTCCACCAGCTTTGTAAAATGTATTTAAAATACATTTTAAGTACAATTCATGTTATCTTGATCCGAGGTGCCTCCCTATGCTTGAGATCCTGCTGAACCTGGTTGCAAAAATCGCGCTTTTGATGCTGCTGGGTTATTTTCTGCGAAAATACAATATCATCACCGAGCAGTTCCAGAAGGACATCACCGGTTTTATGCTGAAGGTAGCGCTGCCGGCCAACGTGCTGACCACCGCCAACAACACCTTCTCCCGGGAGCTTTCCGCGAACCTGCTGATGACAGCCGGCATCGCGGTGGTCTACTATCTTGTGACTCTGCTGCTGACCCGGCTTATCAGCCGCTTTCTGCCCCTGAGCGACAACGGCCGGGTCGTGTTCATGACCTCCTGCGTTTTTGCCAACACCGCCTTTATCGGCTTCCCTCTGGCCACGGAGCTGATGGGCAGCGAGGGACTGCTGTACGCCGTGATTTTCAATATGGTGTGGATCATCTTCTTCTACACCATCGGCATCTCCCTGCTCTCCGGCCAGAAGACCATCCGTCTGAAGACCCTGTTCACCATGCCGGTGTCTGTGGCCTCCATCTGCGCGGTGCTCATCTATCTGTCCCCCCTCCGCTTCCCCGGCTTCATTCAGGACACCCTCTCCACCCTGGGCGCTATGGTGGCTCCCATCTCCATGATGGTAGTGGGCTGCTCTCTGGTCCATATCCGTCCCATCGACATTCTGAAGGACGGCTACTCCTATTTCGTTTCCATCATGCGAATGGTGGCGCTGCCCACGGCGATGCTGCTGGTGCTGAAGCTGATCCCCGGCGTGCCTCCCATGGTGGCACGGGCCTGCTGTCTGGCCTGCTGCCTCCCCAGCGCGTCCATGAACGTGATCTTCGCCCAGGAGTATGACTGTGAGCCCCGGTACGCTTCCCGCGCTGTGGTACAGGGTACCCTGCTGATGGTGGCCACAGTACCCCTGTTCATGACCATCGTTCTGTCCGTCTTCCCCGTATGATCTCAAACGTCCGGCTCCACGCCGGACGTTTTTCTTTTCCCGCCCCGCAGTTGCGCGAAAAACGGCTCTGTGATAAAATGAACCAAATTCCGACAGGCAGGTGACGGCACATGAAGAAACTGATCAAACTCATCGTAGAGACCAAGAGCTCCATTCCGGATCTTGTGTCCCAGCTGGGCAGTGTGTTCGGTGACTCCATCTCCGTGCAGGGCTTTTCCATCGACGACCCCGCCGCCTACCGCTTCTCCGGCGAGACCGCCATTCTGGCCTCCGCCATCTCCGCCGCCGACTTCCCGGAGATCAAGGAGCAGCATCTGCAGAATCACCGGGTGATCCCTGTGAATCTGGTGCTCCAGCGGGAGCATCTGCCCCGGCTGAACGATTATCCCAAGGGCACGCAGGTGCTGGTAGTGAATGTGACCAAGTTCATGGCGGAAGAGACCATTGCCCAGCTTTGTCAGGCGGGCTACGGCCATCTGGCCTTCACCCCCTGGTATCCCGGCTGCGGCGGTCCGGAGATCCCGCTGGCCGTGACGCCCGGCGAAATGGCGCTGGTGCCCGGCTTCGTGACAACGTGCATCGACCTTGGCCCCCGCCTTATCGATATCATGACCATCGTGGAGCTGGCAGACACCCTGAACTGCTCCTATCTGCTGAATACCCGCCGTTTTTACGACTATTTCTCTCAGCAGCACAACCCCTCCGCCGGCATTTCGATCCTGGTGCAGGAGAACCAGCAGCTGACCCAGCAGCTGGCCACCCTGACCCAGATGGCGAACCTGCCCATCATCGGCATCGACGCCGACGGTAAGATCTTCGACTGCAACTTCTCCGCCGCGGAGCTTCTGAACGTCTCCCGGGGCCAGCTGCTCCAGCGGGAGCCTGCCTTCCTGCCGGAAGAGCTGCTCAGCAGCTGCAAGACCCTTCAGATCCCCGTTTCCCGGCAGGTGGCGCTCCCCTCCGGCGAGCTCTGCTCCGTGGATCTGACCCCCATCACCCGGGGCACCTATTATCTGGGCGCCTACGCCATGCTGACCCCCGTGCGGCAGAAGGGCCGCGCAGTACCGGCTTCCGCCGGTGACCGCAAGGGTCATGTGGCAAAATACCACTTTTCTGACATCCGGGGCACCAGCCCCCAGCTGCGTCAGGCAGTGGAGCTGGCCCAGAAGATGGCCCGGACGGAATCCTCCATCCTCATCACCGGCGAGAGCGGCACCGGCAAGGAGCTGTTTGCCCACGCCATCCACAACAGCTCTCCCCGGGCCGAGGCGCCCTTTGTGGCCATCAACTGCGCCGCCCTGGCGGACAATTTGCTGGAAAGCGAGCTGTTCGGCTACGAGGAGGGCGCGTTCACCGGCGCCCGGAAGGGCGGCAAGGTGGGCCTGTTTGAACTGGCCAACTCCGGCACCATTTTCCTGGATGAGATCGAGGGCATGGCCCTCAGCACCCAGCTGAAGCTGCTGCGTGTCATCCAGGAGCGGGAGATCATGCGCGTGGGCGGCGACCGGGTCATTCCCATCGACGTGCGTATCATCAGCGCCTGCAACCAGGATCTGAGCGTCATGATGCGGGAGGGAAATTTCCGGGACGACCTCTTCTACCGTGTCAGCACCCTGCCGCTGAATCTGCCGCCCCTGCGGTAGCGCAAGCAGGATATCCTCGCTCTGATCGAGGAGTTCAAGGATGTGCTTCGGCTGACTTTTGTGCTGACGGATGAGACAAAACTGCTTCTCCAGCAGTACAGCTGGCCCGGCAACATCCGGGAACTGCGCAACTGCGTGGAATATCTGGGCTGTCAGAATCTGCCGGTGATCGAGTCGGAAAATCTGCCCTTCACCATCCGCAGCTTCACCCCCGACACCCGTCCGGCACAGGCGGAGATCCGCAGCATCCAGACGGAGCTGCTGCGGGTGCTGGCCGCCGGCAGCTGCGGCCGCAGACAGCTGCAGCTCCAGCTCTCCCAGCTGGGCTTCACCGTCACAGAGAGTCAGCTCCGCCGGGAGCTGGAACAGCTGAAGGCCGCCGGCTGGATCGACTCCGGCGTGGGCCGGGGCGGCTCCCGCCTGACAGATGCCGGCTTACAGGCGCTCAAAAACAGGTTATAATGGGTTTTCAGCCCATTATAACCTGTTTTTGTTTTGGGCGACCACCTGTTTTCCCCAGTATTTTCAAGCGGTTTTCTCTCTCATTTGGTTGGCACGTTTTTTGCTTCATTATTTATTAGCGTTTTGTACGCAAAAGAGAATTTTAAGGAGGAGATTTCCCATGAGCAAAGCAGATATGAACGCCGTCCGTTTCGACACCCAGGCGATTCACGCCGGCTACCACAGAGACAGTGACTTCGGTGCGCTGGCCACTCCTATCTATCAGACTTCCACCTTCACCTTCACCAGCGCTGACCACGCTATGGGCGTGTTCGCCGGTGAGATCCCCGGCTATGACTACACCCGCGCCGGCAACCCCACCGTGTCCGTCTTCGAAGAGAAGATCGCTCACCTTGAGGGCGGCGAGGCCGCTATCTCCACCGCCTCCGGCATGGGCGCCATCAGCTCCACCCTGCTGGGTCTTTTGAAGATGGGCGACCACATCGTCTGCGGCAACACCGTGTACGGCTGCACCGACGTTGTCATGCGTGAGATCCTGCCCGACTTCGGCATCACCGCCACCTTCGTGGATACCGCTGACGCCGCCGCCGTGGAGGCCGCCATTCAGGACAACACCAAGATCATCTATTTCGAGACTCCCGCCAACCCCACCATGCATGTCACCGACATCGCCGCTATCGCTGCTCTGAAGGAGAAGCATCCCGGCATCCGCATCGTCGTGGACAACACCTTCGCTCCCCCTCCCGTGCAGCAGCCTCTGAAGCTGGGCGCTGACATCGTGGTCCACTCTGTCACCAAGTACATCAACGGCCACGGTGACGTCATCGGCGGTGTTGCCATCGGCAGCAAGGACGACATCGCTCTCATCAAGGGCCGTGCCATGGGCAAGATGACCGGCACCCCCCTGACTCCCTTCTGCGCTTATCTGATCATCCGCGGCATGAAGACCCTGGGTCTGCGCGTCCGCCAGCACTGCGCCAACGCCATGGCCATGGCTGAGTATCTGGAGAAGTCTCCCTATGTGGAGAAGGTCTACTATCCCGGCCTGGAGTCCATGGGCAAGGATCATGAGGTGGCAAAGAAGCAGATGAACGGCATGTACGGCGCCATCATCTCCTTCGTGCTGAAGGACGGCATCAACGGCATGTCCGCTTTCGACGCCGGCAAGAAGCTGATGGACAACCTGACCATCCCCGCCATCGCCGTCTCTCTGGGCGATCCCGACTCTCTGATCCAGCATCCCGCTTCCATGACCCATGTCCGTGTTCCCAAGGACGTTCGCGAGCAGGTCGGCATCACCGACGGTATGCTGCGCTTCTCCGTGGGTCTGGAGGAGATTGAGGATCTGATCGCCGACTTCGACCAGGCTTTCGCCGCTCTGTAATCGCATTTTTGTATAATCCTTACAATTTTTTGCGTTTCAGTTTTACATCAAGCGACTATCGCACACCCCCCGTCGCGTGATATAATGTAAGAAGCAGTGGGAGAGGAAAACGCTTATATCTCTGACAAGAGATCCCCAAGTGTTCCAACTGATCAAGTGTACATTTATGAGAAGGAGAAAATTATGGAAATCAAAAAAGCAAACGGTTGGTCCCTGACTCCGTTCGTCGTCATGATGGTGCTGTTCCTGTGCGGTTTCCCCATGGTTTCCGCTACTCTGTGCGCCGTAGCCATGACCTTTGCCTTCGGTAAGGGCAAGGTCAGCGAGAAGTTCTCTGTCTTCGCAAAGGGCGCCGGTGAAGAAGGCGTTCTGATCATGCTGATGATCTTCGCTCTGTCCGGTGCATTCTCTTCTGTCGCCACCGCCATGGGCGGCCGTGACTCCGTCGTCAACCTGGGCCTGTCCCTGGTTCCCCCCAGCCTGCTGCTGGCCGGTCTGTTCATCATTTCCTGCCTGATGTCTACCGCCTGCGGTACCTCCATGGGCACCATCGCCGCTGTTACCCCCATCGCTGTCGGCGTTGCTGAGAAGGCCAACCTGAACATGGTCATGCTGCTGGGCGCTGTCGTCGGCGGCGCTATGTTCGGTGATAACCTGTCCTTCATCTCTGACACCACCATCGCTGCTGCCCGCGGCCAGAACGTTGAAATGAAGGATAAGTTCCGTCTGAACTTCCTGATCGCTCTGCCCGCCGCTATCCTCACCATCGTTGCTCTGTGCATCTTCGGCCGTCCCGAGGTCGTTCCCACCATGGGCGATCTGTCCTACAACCTGCTGAAGGTTATCCCCTATCTGGCAGTTCTGGTTCTGGCCATGATCGGCATGGACGTCATGGTTGTCATGGCTCTGGGCATCGCTGTCGCCGGCCTCGTTGGCGTCGTCACCGGCTCCATCACCATCATCGAGTTCGCTGAGAACATCTGGTCCGGTATCACCGGCATGGACCAGAGCTTCTATCTGGCTTTCCTGATCGGTGGTATGACCGAGATGATCAAGGAGCAGGGCGGCCTTGTCTGGCTGGTCAATAAGCTGCAGGGCTTCATGAAGGGCAACAAGTCCGCTCAGTTCGGCATTGCCGCTCTGGTCAGCGTCCTGGATGCTGCCACCACCAACAACACCGTGGCCATCATCATTGCCAACCCCATCGCCAACAACGTGAGCCGCGAGTACAACATCGATCCTCGCCGTACCGCCTCTCTGCTGGACCTGTGGTCCTGCGTCATCCAGGGTATCCTGCCTCACGGCGGTCAGACCCTGCTGGCCTGCACCCTGGCTGCTACTTACGGTCTGAACATTTCCCCCGTGGACATCATCCCTTACCTGTGGTACTGCTTCCTGCTGGGCGTCTTCGCCATCCTGTCCACCTTCATCCCCTTCGCCGATGGTGCCTGCCGGAAGGACCCCTGGAACTGGGAGTATGACTGCGCTGAGTCCAAGGTTGCCGAGAAGAAGGCTGCTCTGGGCAAGTAATTTCCCCCACTTTACGTTTTCCCCTCTTCCCCTCTTTTCCCCCGGCAAACAGGACCGAGATTGCGGCTCGGTCCTGTTTTTTTATGCAGTCGGGCCTGCCGTTTTTCGGCAGGCCTGTTTCTCCGTTCTTGCGCTTTCCGCCGATTCCCTGTATACTGAATTGTAATGCAACAACAAATTTCAGGAGGGACATTATGAACGACGCAAGAACCCTGGCATACATCAATCTGTTTGCCATTCTGGGTGCTATCCCCTATCTGTGCGAGTTGGATCCCGAGGCCGCCAAGCTCATTGAGGGCCAGCAGGTCTCCATCGGCTTCTCCGTCAAGGGCGGCCCGGAGGCCACGCTGTTTATCGGCGGCGGCAAGGCTCGCATGGTGCCCGGCACCGACCGCTGCCAGGTGAAGCTCCCCTTCGCCTCCTGCGAGAAGTTCAACGGACTCATCGACGGCACCGTCACCCCCATCCCCACCAAGGGCTTTTCCAAGATCAGCTTCCTGCTGAAGCGCTTCACCAAGCTGACCGACCGGCTGAGCGCCTATCTGCGTCCGGAGCCGGCAGATCTGCAGGATCCCGAATTCTTCCGCATCTCCACCACCATCATGTTCCACGTCATCGCCGAGGCCATCGCCCAGATCGCCAACGAGGACAAGGTGGGCCAGTTCTCCGCCTCCAACATCGTGGACGGCGCCGCAAAGCTGGCCATTATCGATGGCCCCGCTGCCACGCTCCTGTGCCGCAATCACCGCCTCACCGCCATCCACCACGCGCCGGAGAAGTACATGGCCTACATGGAGTTCCAGGGCATGCATCTGGCCCGGGATCTGTTTGACGGCAACGTGAACGCCATCGCCGCCGTGGGTCAGGGTCAGGTCCGCATCGGCGGTATGATCTCCATGATCGACAACATCAACCGTATTCTGGACCGCGTGGCCCTGTATCTGGCATAAGGAGGAGCTGCAGTATGAAGATCAACGACTATTCCAAGAGCCGTGAAGCTCTGCGCCGGGCCTGCAACGTCATCCCCTCCGGTATCTACGGCCACCAGGGCCCCGCAGAGGGCTGCTACACCCCCATCGAGGCATGGCCCATGTTCTCCTCCCGGGCTCAGGGCAGCTATTTCTGGGATCTGGACGGCAACCGCATGATCGACTACATGTGCGGCTACGGCCCCAACATTCTGGGCTACCACGATCCCGATGTGGACGAGGCCGCCCGCAGGCAGCGGGAAATCGCCGACTGCGTCACCGTTCCCACCACCAAGATGATCGACTTTGCCGAGCTGCTGGTGGACACCGTGGCGTGCGCCGACTGGGCCTTCTTCGCCAAAAACGGCAACGACGTCACCACCCTGGCCATCATGACCGCCCGCGCCCATACCCACCGCAAGAAGATCGTCTTCTTCAAGGGCTACTACCACGGTGTCTCTCCCTGGACCCAGAAGATCGACTATTCCGGCGTCATCGAAGAGGACGTCATGCACAACCTGTATGTGGACTGGAACGACTTCGACGCGCTGGCGGAGCTGTTTGACCGCTACAAGGGCCAGATCGCCGCTGTCATCGGCCAGCCCTACATGCACGGAAACTTCGCCGACAACGTGCTGCCCGCCGAGGGCTTCTGGCAGAAGGTGCGCAAGCTGTGCACCGACAATGAGACCATCCTCATTGTGGACGACGTTCGCGCCGGCTGGCGCATCGACCTGAAGGGCAGCGACCACTACTTTGGTTTCGAGGCGGATCTCATCTGCTTCTGCAAGGCGCTGGCCAACGGCTACAACGTCTCCGCCCTGTGCGGCAAGGATTTCCTGAAGAACACCGTTTCTGGCATGAGCTACACCGGCAGCTACTGGATGAGCGCCGTACCCTTCGCCGCCGGCATTGCCTGCATCGAGAAGATGAAAAAGCTGGATCTTCCCAGGATCCTCAACGAAAAGGGCAAAAAGCTGGGCGACGGCATGATCGCCGCCGGCCGGAAGTACGGCTTCGATCTCCATGTCACCGGCATGCCCAGCCTGTTCTATCTGCGGCTGGCTGACGATCCCAGCCTCATGCTCCATCAGGAGTGGATCGCCGAGTGCGTCAAGCGGGGCGTGTTCTTCACCACCCACCACAATCACTTTATCAACTATGCCCTCTCTGACGAGGACATCGCCGAAACCATCGCCGTGGCTGAGGAGGCCTTCTCCATCGTCCGGCAGCGTCACCCCAAGGAGGATTGAATTTCATGGTAACGATGGCACAGCGCATCGAGGCTCTGCGCACGGAAAAAAACCTCAGCCGCCCCGCTCTGGCCTCCGCACTGGGATTTCCCAGAATGGCGCCGGAAAAGTTTGAGACCGGCCGCCAGACTCCCTCTCTGGACCAGCAGAAGAAGCTGGCCGCCTTCTTTAACGTCTCCCTCCCCTACCTCCGCGGCGAGGTGGATGAGCGTGGCGCCGGCGAGCTGAGCTGGCTGGAGAAGGCCTATACCGAGCCGGATCCCGTCCCCGCTCCCGCTCCTAAAAAGCCCGCCGCCCCCGTGGTGGTGGCCCAGTCCGAGGGCGGCAGCGGCGATGGCGCCGTGTTCAGCGCCCTGGTGAACAGCAAGTCCTTCCAGACCATGATCCGTTCCGTGGTGCTGGACGTGCTTCGCTCTCCCGAGGGGCAGGACATTCTCCGTCAGGCCATTCGCAAGGAGATGCCCAACAACCGAAAATAAGCGCAAAAACGCCTCCGTCGTGACGGAGGCGTTTTTCTTTTAGTCTTGAAGTTCTGTGTACTCCAGTTCGCCGGCGGGTTGATCGGTGGAAATGTGCAGCTCGCTGCCCTCCGGCGCGTCATCCTCCTGCAGGAGAGACTCCGGCGTATCCCAGATACTGTGATGCTCCGGGTGCGCTTCGTGGTCGGTGTGAGGAACACCCTTGGGCTCCTTGTGCAGGAAAGACGTATCGATGGGCGCCGTCTCCTCGAAGAGGTCGTAGTAATCCTCGTCGCGGAGGGTGGGACGGCGGTGCTTCCAGATGGCCGTGATGGTAGGATAGAGAACGATGGCGATGAGGCCGCCGGAGAAGCCGTTGTTATACAGGTTCAGTCCCGCCACAGGGCCGCCGGTCTGCAGCACCAGACCGGAGTGGATAAAGCCTGCCAGAATACCGGCAGGCCAGCCGAAGTGGCCGGCAATGGGAGCCAGCGTGGTGCCGAAGAGACCCGCCAGCTGCAGGGACGGATAGGCCGGCGTATGCACCGAACACGCGCCGCCCAATGCAATACCCAGCATGACGGGAATGATGTTCATGGCGTGCTTGCCGAAGGCGGAGAATCCCATGATGGTGAAAATGCCGCCCAGCGTGGGGCCGTTCAGGTCGCCGCCCACCAGCAGCACATAGGCGATGCTGATAAAGCCGTTGACGCCGATATTCACCAGCACCGGGCCGCTGCCGAACATACGCAGATAGTCGCTGGGCGCGCGGCCCGTGGTGGAGAGCAGGCGGCGGTAGCCGGCCCACACAGCCCAGACAGGCAGCTTCGTGCCGAAGAAACCCACCAGAATACACAGCACACAGATTGCGCCGATCGCCACGGAGAGGCGGAAATTGTAGCCCGTTGCCCAATACAGGGCGGAATCCGGCTTGTCTCCGGCCGCCGTCATGAGAGGAACGGTCATCATGGCAAACAGACCGCAGGCAAAACCCATGTTATAGAGGTTCATACCGTTCTGCACCTTATAGGTGTAGGCGGACAGGGACGGCAGGACAAAACCGATGAGAATGCCGGTGGCCGCGCCCAGGGGGAGACTGGCATGGACGCTGCCCAGTGCCATGTAGCTGACCATGGGAGCGAGAGAGGTAGCCAGCAACGCCACGGAGGCGTACTTGGCAAACGGCTCCCGCTGATAGCGGGCATACAGCCAGGTGCCGAAGATGATGGGCCAGATATTGACAACGTTCTTGCCAAACAGGGAGAAGCCTGCCATCAAACCCACCTCCACAATGGTAAAGCCATTGTAGGGATCTCCCGTAAACCGGATGATGCTGATGGAGATAACCGTCACCAACGCCGCGTTGATCAGCGCAGCACCAGGGCCGGCGATATACACATAGTCGGTGATCAGCAGGTCCTGCATGGTGATGATGTTATAAAGGCCCTGCGGGATCTTCGCCGGATCGTCCAGCAGCAGGCCCAGGATCACCAGGGCGGCAGAAAACGCGATGGTGGCAGGGAAAATTTTGTCAAATCTCTGTTCTGTATGCGGCAATGTGGTTCCCCCTCAAAAACGGTCTCTCAGCTTATTATCATGTTTTCATTATACATATTCAAGGTTTTTCCGGCAACAGTCAATTCCCGCCGGAGGCGGAATTTTTATCCGGAAACGCAAAAAAGAACGGGCCAAGGCCCGTTCTCTGTCTCATTTCTGTTCGTTTTTCTCCTGCTTCAGCCGGTTCAGGTACCGGTAGACGCTGGCCTGGGAACAGTGCAGCCCCGCCGCCACATCCTTCACCGCGCCCTTCATCAGGAAGGTGCCGCCGGCCTCCAGGCTGGCGATGATCTGATACCGCTCCTCCGACGTCAGGCGGTCTGCCGTCACGCCCAACCGCTCCAGCTCCCGGCCGATGGCGTCCGCCGCAGCCGCGTCTGCCGTGGCGTGGAACTGCTCCGGAACCGGAGCAGCAGCCTCCGGCCAGACCGTCTTTCCCGTTCGGCTGGCCAGATCGTTCACAAAAATATCCGGATGGCACAGGCTCATCAGCTGGTTGCTGATGTCCCGGTAGCCGCTGTCGTCAAAATTGATACACAGCATACCCACCAGCTCACCGCCGTCCTTAATATACAGCGTACTGGAGCGCAGATCCTTGCCGTTGACGGACACGCCGTAGCAATTCACCCGGTAATCCATCTGTTCATAGCTCTTATCCCGCAGGATGCTGAGGGCCACGTTGGTCAGCGGCGCACCCACTTCCCTGCCGCTGATATGGCTGTTGGCGATGGCGATGATGCTCTTGTCCTTTTCCGTCAGGTCGTGCAGGGCGATCTCATAGGACGGCCCCAGGGCATATCCCAGAAATTCCACCAGCTTCACATACTGCTGCAGCAATGCACAGGCCACAGTGGTCCCCTCCTTTTTCAGCGTGAGAATGATTGCATGTATTCATTATAGTTTGCGAGAAATTTTTTGTCAATTGCGCAATTAATTCTCATTGCAATAATTTTTTATTCGATCGTAACGCTTGTTTTTCACTAAAATCTTTGCATTTCGTGTGGTTTTTTCGGTATGCCCTCTGTTTTACCCCGTTTTTGTTGACAATATTTTTTTGGTCTGATAAAATTATCCTGCACAGATCCGGGGCAGCGAAGCAGCTGTCCGGCTCCGTGCACGATACTGTCCGCTAGGCGCAAGGCAGGGGGCTTCTGCTTTCGACGACCGGGGTATCCTCTGATTTTATCCGGTGCTATGCACCCACATAATGGAGGTAACAGATTATGGCAAAGCAGTATCCCCTGAAAGCAGCAACTCCCCATTCCTACACCTATGCAGTCCGTCACCTGCCCGAGGTCACCGTCGAGCAGCGCGAGCGTGCACTGGCTTCCACCCACTATAATGAGTTCGCCTTCCCCGCCGGCATGCTGACTGTCGACATGCTGTCCGACTCCGGCACCACCGCCATGACCGACGTGCAGTGGTCCGCGCTGATGCTGGGCGACGAGGCCTACGGCCGCAACAACGGCTACTACGTTCTGCTGGACGCCTTCCGCGACATTTTCGAGCGCGGCGGCGAGCAGAACTGGAAGAACGCCATCGATCTGATCCGCACCGGCTGCAAGGACGTTGACCGTCTGATGGATGAGCTGTACCTGTGTGAGTATGAGGGCGGCCTGTTCAACGGCGGCGCCGCTCAGATGGAGCGCCCCAACTCCTTCATCATCCAGCAGGGCCGCGCCGCTGAGTCCGTCCTGATGGAGATCGTCAAGAAGATCCTGGCCGAGCGCCACCCCGGCAAGGTGTTCACCATCCCCTCCAACGGCCACTTCGACACCACCGAGGGCAACATCAAGCAGATGGGCTCCATCCCCCGCAACCTGTACAACAAGGAGCTGCTGTACGAAGTTCCCGAGGGCGGCCGCTATGAGAAAAACCCGTTCAAGGGCAACATGGATCTGGAGAAGCTGGAGCAGCTGATCCAGGGCGTCGGTCCCGAGAACGTGCCTCTGGTGTTCTCCTGCATCACCAACAACCCTGTCTGCGGCCAGGCCGTGTCCATGGCCAACATCCGCGCCACCGCCGAGATCGCCCACAAGTACAACATCCCCTACGTCCTGGACGTTGCCCGCTGGGCCGAGAACGCCTACTTCATCAAGATGAACGAGGACGGCTACGAGGATAAGTCCATCGCTGAGATCGCCACTGAGATGTTCTCCTACTGCGACGTGTTCTGCATGTCCGCCAAGAAGGACGGCCACGCCAACATGGGCGGTATGCTGGCCTTCCGCGACAAGGGTCTGTTCTGGAAGAACTTCTCCGACTTCGACGCCGACGGCAACGTGACCTTCGACGTGGGCGTCCGCCTGAAGGTGAAGCAGATCTCCTGCTTCGGCAACGACTCCTACGGCGGCATGTCCGGCCGTGACATGATGGCTCTGGCCGTCGGTCTGAAGGAGTCCTGCAACTTCCACTATCTGCACGACCGCATCTCCCAGTGCAACTATCTGGCCGAGGGCTTCTACAAGGCCGGCGTCAAGGGCGTCATCCTGCCCGCTGGCGGCCACGGCGTCTATATCGACATGACCCAGTTCTTCGATGGCAAGCGCGGCCACGAGTCCTTTGCCGGCCAGGGCTTCTCCATCGAGCTGATCCGCCGTTACGGCATCCGCACCTCCGAGCTGGGCGATTACTCCATGGAGTACGATCTGAAGACTCCCGAGCAGCAGGCCGAGGTCTGCAACGTGGTCCGTTTCGCCATCAACCGCAGCCAGCTGAGCCGCGAGCATCTGGACTACGTCATCGAGGCTGTCTCCGAGCTGTACAAGGACCGTGAGAACATTCCCAACATGCGCATCGTCAAGGGTAAGAACCTGCCCATGCGCCACTTCCACGCCTTCCTGGAGCCCTACGCCAACGAGGAGAAATAATTCCCAACACTTGACATTTCCGACAATTTAGCGTAACCTGTACCGCGAGGAAAGAGTATAGGCTTTCCGCTGTGTGTGACGAATGCGCGGCTCTTGCAAAACCGAATCGTTTGCAGGAGCCGCGTTCATTTTTTACCGCAAACCAATGGAAAGGAGAAACCATATGAGTAAGAAAACGCAGAACAATTACGATGGTTTCAAAAGCAAATGGGGATTTATTATGGCCTGTATCGGCTCCGCCGTGGGCATGGCCAACATCTGGCGCTTCCCCAACATGGTGGCCACCTATGGCGGCCTGACATTTATCATCCCCTACTTCATCTTCGTCGCGGTCATCGGCTCCTCCGGTGTGATGGAGGAGTTCGCACTGGGCCGCTGGGGCGGCGCAGGCCCCGTGGGCGCCTTCGGCAAGTGTACGGAGGAGCGCCTGGGCAGCAAGACCCCCGGTGAACTGATCGGCGCACTGCCTGTCATCGGCTCCATGGGTCTGGCCATCGGCTACTCCGTCGTGATGGGCTGGATCTTCAAGTACACCTGGATGTCCTTTTCCGGTAAGCTGTACGCCATGGGCCAGGATATGAACGCCATCATCGGCACCTTCAGCGCCGCCGCACCCGAAACGGATTATCTGGGCCAGGGCATTTCCCTGATGCTGGAAAACGGCGTCTTCGGCATTGGCAACGGCCTGTGGATCGTGGTGGCCGTCGTGTCCTCCATTGTCATCATGTGTCTGGGCATCTCCGGCGGTATCGAGAAGTCCTGCAAGATCATGATCCCCGCCCTGTTCGCCCTGTTCGTGGTGCTGGCCGTTTACGTTGCCACGCTGCCCGGCGCAGGCGAGGGCTACAAGTTCATCTTCTCTCTGGATCCTGCTGGCCTGCTGAACTGGGAAGTCTGGGTCTACGCCTTCGGCCAGGCCTTCTTCTCCCTGTCCGTTGCCGGCAACGGCTCTGTGATCTACGGCTCCTATCTGTCCAAAGACGTGGATATCGGCTTCTCCGCCCGCAACGTGGCTGTGTTTGACACGCTGGCCGCTCTGGTGGCCATGTTCGTCACCATTCCCGCCATGACCGCTGCCGGCGCCGAGATGACCGGCGGCCCCGGTCTGATGTTCATTTTCCTGGTCAACGTGTTCAATGGCATGGGCGCCATGGGCCGCTTCGTGGGCATCTTCTATTTCGTGGCCGTCCTGTTCGCCGGCGTTTCCTCCATCATCAACCTGTATGAGACTCCCGTGGCCTTCATGCAGGAGAAGGTGAAGCTGGGCCGCATCCCCGCCGTCGTGATCGTGCATGCCATCGGTCTGATCGTGGCGCTGCTGATCCAGCCCTGGACCTCCCCCTGGATGGATATGGTGTCCATCTACATTTGCCCCTTCGGCGCCATGCTGGCCGGCATCATGTTCTTCTGGGTCCTCAAAAAGGAAACCGCGCTGGACGCTGTCAGCCAGGGCTCTGCCAAGCGTGTGGGTGCCTGGTTCCACCCCTTCGGCAAGTTCGTCTATGTCCCCCTGTGCATTGCCGCGCTGTACTTCGGCGCCAAGCTGGGCGGCATCGGCTGATCTACCCCAAAACAGAAGACCTCTGCTTCAGTAAAGCAGAGGTCTTTTTTCATTATACGCGGAACCAGTTCCGCCAGTTGAACCAGCCGTTCCAGAAGTGATCGCTTTCAGGCGGCTGAGGCTGCACCGGTTTCTCCGGCTCGTCCTCCGGCAGAATCCAGTCCCACCAGCTGTCATGGACGGTACAGACGCCCGCCGCGCCGGTGTCCAGTACCGCCTCGGCGTCCGGCGTTCCCGCCGTGCCCTCCGTCAGATAGGCCACCTTCTCCACCTGCTCCGCAGGGCAGTAGCGGCCGGCAACGCCGCCGCTGGTCTGACACAGGGACACCGCCGCGTGGCAGGTGCAGTTCTCCGTAGGCTCCGTGCCGGGGGCGAAGTACTCCATCCACGTCTGATCCCCCTGCACCGTGTTGTCGCAGAGGCCGTCCACCGCCAGATCACCGCATTTTGTGCAGATCTTCAGGCAGGACAGAGCCTCCGTCCCTGTAAAGGAATTTACCGTTACAAGCTCGTGACTGCGGGCCATGACAGCTTTCCAGATCTTCTTCACATACTGGCCGTTGCTCTGCTCCGCGAAATCGTCATAGCCGCCCCAGACGCCGCAGGCCAGCTCCGGGGAAAAGCCCACGAACCACGCGTCCCGCACGCCGGAGCTGGTGCCGCTCTTGCCTGCCAGAGGCACGCCGGACACCGCCGCCAGCGTTCCGGTGCCGTTGGTCAGCACATCCTGCATAGCCTCTGTCAAAAGCGTGGCCGTGTCGGTCTGGACGGCGGTGCGCTGCTCCTGTACCTTCGTCAGCAGGACGCGGCCGTTGCGGTCCAGGATCTCCGTGTAATAGGCCGGCTCCAGATACACGCCGCCGTTGGCGATGGCGCTGTATGCCGCCGTCAGCTCCAGATTGGTGACGCCGCCGTGGGTACCGCCCAGAGCCAGCGCCTCCACTTGATCCTCTTCCGTGAGATGGGTGAAGCCAAACCGCTCCAGTCTGCTCCACACCTGTTCAATGCCGGTGTCCTGGAAGCACTTCAGGGCCACCACGTTGACCGAGCGCACGATGGCGTCCCGGATGGTGGTGCGGCCGCCGTAGGTGCCGCTGGCGTTGCGGATGGCAGTGCCGTCGGAATAGGTATGAGGCGCATCGTCATACACCGTGCCCAGGGTAGCCGTCCGGCTGTCCAGCGCGGCGGCGTATTCGCCCACCACCTTGATGGTGGAGCCGGGCTGACGGACGGAGGTTGTGGCCCGGTTCAATGTCAGGCTGGCGGTTTTCTCGCCCCGGCCGCCCACCATGGCCTTCACCTGTCCGGTGGCCGGTTCCATGAGGACGACGGTGGCCTGGGCGTCGGAGGTGTACCACTTGTCCCGGTTGATCTCCTCCTCGCAGATGGTCTGCAGGGCGCTGTTCTGGGTGGAGCGGATGGTGAGGCCGCCGTGGTACAGCAGCTGCCACGCGTCTTCCTCCGAGTAGCCCAGCTCCCTGCGCAGATCATCCACCACCTGATACACCAGCGCGTCCTCAAAGTAGGACTGGATCTCCACACCCGCCGGCGTCACGTTGTCCCGCTGGATGCGGCCGTAGACATTGTCGTTGACGGCCTCGTCGTACTCCTCCTGAGAGATCATCTCCAGCTCCAGCATCTTGCCCAGCACCAGCAGCTGCCGCTGCCGGCTTTGCTCCGGATTTTTCAACGGGTTATAACCGTTGGGACTTTTGGTGATGCCCGCCAGCACCGCGCACTCCGACAGCGTCAGCTCCGACAGTTCCTTGCCGAAATACCGCATGGCCGCCGTTTTCACGCCCCAGGTACCTCCGCCCATGTTGATGGTATTCAGGTAGTTTTCCAGGATCCAGTCCTTGCTCTCCCGACGCTCCAGCTGCAAAGACAGCCACTGCTCCTGCAGCTTGCGCACCACACGATCATAGGTGGTCTCCTCCTGGGTCCAGTCGGTGAAGACGTTATTTTTGATGAGCTGCTGGGTAATGGTGCTGGCGCCCTCGGTGATCCGGCCGGAATTCAGATTCCGCCACGCCGCCCGGGCGATGCCCCGCAGATCCACGCCGCTGTGCTGGTAAAAGCGCTCATCTTCTATGGCGACCACCGCCCGCTCCAGATGGTCCGGGATCTCCGAAAGCTCCGCGTAGACGCGGTTGGCACTCTCGCCGGCCATGGTCAGGATCACCTCTCCCCCGTCGTCGGTCACAACGGTGCGGTAGCCGGACGGAGTCACATCCACTGCCGACAGCTTCGGTGCCGTGGCCACGATATAGATCAGGAAGCAGGCAACGCCGCAAAAGGCCAGTCCGACACAGGCGAGCACGCCCCGGACCAGCCGCTTCAACCATTTCTTTCCCGTATTCTGTTCGGTCATAGTCTCCCCTTCCCCGCCGTAAGCACGGCGTCTTCATTGGAATCCGGAGAAATTATACCCCAAATATACCGGGATAATTGTGAATGAGCCTTAAACTTTCCGATACAATCCGTTGACAGTTCGGTTTCAAAATTTCAACAAATCTTTACAATTTGATAGAATCCCACCGCTGACAAAAACAAAAAAAGCGCCCCATCCGGGCGCTGCGGGCAAAAAAGAAATGACCCTTGACTGCGTTGTCTCCCACAGCCAAGGGTCATTTCTCTGAATTCTTGATATCTAACATCATTTTAACCTCTCTTTCTGTTGATTGACTCTTTTCATTTGCCTAGAGTCTCAGGTTTCTTACCTGTACATCGGTATCACCCTTTCTGACTATAATATAGCATCCCCTGCCCCCATTCGCAAGACGGAATCCTGCATAAATTTAAATGGATAAAGTCGTGGGATTCGCAGATTTTTTCCACCGCCTCAGTTTTTCTCTTGACTACATTTGTCCGTCAGGTGTATACTAAATTTGTTGAGCGGCCTCGGTGCCGCTTTTCTTTTTGACCGGCCTGACAGAGTTTTCCAACCGTGAGTCTTTTTTGTAAAAAGTGCAGGAAAACTTTTCTTTCCGATTTTTTGATTTTAGGAAAATTGAGTCTTGTGCAAATATATATTATCTTGTATCTTATACTTATACAATTTAGTGTGATAAACCACACAGTAAAAAGGGGCGTTTCATTATGATGAAAAGCGAATATCTGCAGCGCGTCTATTCCCAGATCGTTGCCCGTGATCCCGGCGAGAAGGAGTTCCATCAGGCTGTCCTGGAGGTTCTCGAGAGCCTGGACATGATCGTTGATAAGCATCCCGAGTATGAGGCCAACGGCATCATTGAGTCCTTCGTGGAGCCTGAGCGCGTCATCACCTTCCGTGTGCCCTGGACTGACGACAACGGTAGGGTCCACGTCAACCGCGGCTATCGTGTGCAGTACAACTCTGCCATCGGCCCCTATAAGGGCGGCCTGCGCTTCCATCCTTCTGTCAACCTGTCCATCCTGAAGTTCCTGGGCTTCGAGCAGATCCTGAAAAACAGCCTGACCAGCCTGCCCATCGGCGGCGGCAAGGGCGGCAGTGACTTCGATCCCAAGGGCAAGAGCGACGCGGAAGTCATGCGCTTCTGCCAGAGCTTCATGACCGAGCTGTCCCGCCACATCGGCCAGTTCCTGGACGTTCCCGCCGGCGACATCGGCGTGGGCGCCCGCGAGATCGGCTATATGTTCGGCCAGTATCGCCGCATCAAGAACCAGTATGAGGCCGGCGTGCTCACCGGCAAGGGCCTGACCTACGGCGGCTCCCTGGCCCGTCCCCAGGCCACTGGCTACGGCCTGTGCTACTTTACCCAGGAAATGCTGAACTGCATGAAGAACGACAGCTTCGCCGGCAAGACCGTGGTCATCTCCGGCGCAGGCAACGTTGCCATCTACGCCAACGAGAAGGCCACCTCTCTGGGCGCCAAGGTCGTCGCCATGTGCGACTCCAACGGTTATATCCACGATCCCAACGGCATCAACCTGGATGTCATCAAGGACATCAAGCTGGTCAAGCGCGGCCGCATCAAGGAGTACGCCGAGCGCGTGCCCGGCAGCACCTACACCGAGGGCTGCAGCGGTATCTGGACCATCCCCTGCGACATCGCCCTGCCCTGCGCTACCCAGAACGAGCTGAACGGCGAGAGCGCCAAGGCTCTGATCGCCAACGGCGTCATGGCCGTGGGCGAAGGCGCCAACATGCCCTCTACTCCCGACGCCGTCAAGGCCTTCCAGGAGGCCGGCGTCCTGTTCGCTCCCGCCAAGGCTGCCAACGCCGGCGGCGTTGCCACCAGTGCTCTGGAGATGAGCCAAAACAGCATGCGTTACTCCTGGACCTTCGAGGAAGTGGACGCCAAGCTGCATCAGATCATGGTCAACATCTTCCACAATGCCTACGACGCTTCTGTCGAGTGCGAGCAGCCCGGCAACCTGGTTGTGGGCGCCAACGTGGCCGGCTTCCTGAAGGTCGCCACCGCTATGCTGGCCCAGGGTGTCATCTGATCCAACCCCCATATACGATAAAAGAGCGGAGCCAATGGCTCCGCTCTTTTTCTGCGTTATGGACCGGTGCGCTCATACAGCGGGATCGTCCGCTGGAAGGGCTGCGCCCGGTAGGTGACGGAGGCGATCCGCCGACCGGAAACGCCGTATTTGGGGTGATAGCCGAACAGATCCAGATACTCCGCCAGATCGTTCCGCTCCGCCTCCATGGCCGAGAGCAACTGCACGGTGGCCCGGGCGTCGTCCACAGCCCGGTGGCTGTTCACCGCCGTGTCACCCAGATTATACGCCACGATAGCGTGCTCCAGCTTGTGAGGATAGTCCCGCCGGTCCTTGTAAACCGTCAGGGCGTCCAGAAAGCGGGGCGCTTTCAGCACACCCACGCAGCCGAAGGGCCGCAGGAAGTGGTACATGAAATTCAGGTCGAACTGGGCGTTGTAGGCCACCAGCAGCGGCCGCTCCGCCCCCTCGAAGAGTCGGCAGAATGCGGCGCAGGCCTCGGCCTTCTCCACGCCCTCCCGCTCCAGCTGCTCCGGCGTAATGCCGGTCAGGTCGGTGATGAAGGGCGGCAGAGTCTTTCCGGGAGAGAGACGGATGAGGGCGTTCATACTGTCCGCCTCTCCCTCTGCCGTCAGGCTGACGGCACCCAGCTCGATGATCTCGTCCCGGTCAAATTCCAGACCGGTGGTCTCCGTGTCAAAGATCACGATCCGGTCAAACTGTGTAAACAGACTGCTCATTCCGCCCTCCGTCAGATATACTTCTGGATGGCGGTATACACCATGTCACGGCAGGCGGCCACGTCCCGAATGTCCACCACCTCGTGGGCGGAGTGGGAGTAACGGCGGGCCACATTGATACCGCAGACCTTGGCGTCCGGCCGTTCCACATAAATGCCGGAGCTGTCGGTGAAGGTGTCGGCGATGTCGTAGCCGAAGGGCAGGCCCAGCTCCTCGCCGGCCTTAGCCAGTGCCCGGGTCAGCTCACGGCTGGAGAAGCAGAAGGTGAAGGCGCCGGTGGAGCGCTCCCAGCGGCGGATGACAGGGCCGTCGCCGATCTTCCAGGACTTGCTCTCCGGCAGACGGGGATCATAGCCGTAGTTGGTGTCGATGCTGATGTAATAGTCGGCGGGGATGGTCTTTGCGATGTAGCTGGCGCCGCCGTGCATGCGGATCTCCTCCATGCGGGTACCCACCAGATAGACGGTATCCTTCGGACGCTCCTGAGCGAACCGCTCCGCCAGCTGCACCAGAATGGCGCAGGAATGGCGGTCGTCCAGCGCCTTGCTGGCCACCACATGGTCATTCATCCAGAACAGGTTGGGCGCGTAAATGACGGGGTCGCCGGGCAAAATATCTGCCACTTCGCCGCCGGTGTCCACAAACAGGTCGCAGGGCTTCTCCCACTTTTTCAGATGGATGGTGGAGGAGCCGTAGACGCCACGGATGATCCTGCCGCTCTCCGTCAGCACCTGCACCGGCACGCCGGCCAGATTTTCCGGGTCCAGACTGCAGCCGATCTTCACATACACCAGCCCGTCCCGCACCTGCTCCACCACGGTGAACACCTCATCCATGTGACCGGTGACCACGATGGTGCGGCCGCTGGTGCCGTTGAATTTCGCGATGCTGTTGCCGGACTTGTCGATCCACGCCTCGTCGGCAAAGGGCTTGAACTGCTCCTGCAGATAGGCCGCCACCAGCTCCTCCTGCCCGCTGGGGCCGGGGATCTGTACCAACTCCTCGATCAGCTGCTTCAGTCTCTCTTCCATGCGCGCTCCTCCTCACGGTTTTCTGTTCTGTTTTCAGCATAGCACAGAAAGATGCGGTTTACAACCGGCCGCGTTCGGGTTTACAATACAGGAAACACCCGAGAAAAGGAGTCCTCACCCATGTATCTGGCCGGTTTTTTCACCACCGCTCCCCAGTCCTCCGCCCCTGTGGTGACAGAGAGTTACGCCCTGCTGGACGAACTAGACATCCCTTATGAGCGCATCGAGCATGACCCCGCCGACACGCCGGAGGTCTGCGACGCCGTGCGGGAAAAGCTGGATCTGCCCATCTGCAAGAACCTCTTTCTCTGCAACCGGCAGAAAACCGCCTTTTATCTGGTGACCATGTACGAGGACAAGCCCTTCTCTGCCAAAGAGGTCGGCCATCAGATCGGCTCCTCCCGCCTCTCCTTCGCACCGCCGGAGCTGATGGAAGAACTCATCCGCTGTGCCCCAGGCTCCGCCAGCGTATTGGGGCTGGCCTACGACACGGAGCACCGGGTCACCTTCGTCATGGACCGGGAGGTGTATGAGGCGGAGCTGTTCGCCTGCCACCCCTGCCAAAATGACGGCAGTCTGCGGCTGAAGACCGCCGACCTGCTGGAGAAGTTCCTCCCCCACACCGGCCACGCCGTTACGGTGGTGGATCTTCCCCGGGAATAAGGATAAATCCCACTGCAAACAGCCGTTTGCAGTGGGATTTTTGTCAGTTTTCAGTTGCCGTAGCCGTTGGGATGGCCGCTGTGCCAGACCCAGGCGTCGGCGATGATCTCCTCCAGACCGCGCTTGGGCACCCAGCCCAGCACCGCGGCCGCCTTTTTGTTGGATGCGATGAGCACGGAGGGGTCGCCCGCCCGGCGGGGCTCCACAAGGGCCGGGATTTCCTTCCCGGTGACACGGCGGGCGGTGTCGATGATCTCCCGGACGGAATAGCCGTCGCCGCTGCCCAGATTGAAGATGCCGCTGCGGTCCTCCCTCTCCAGATACTCCAGTGCCAGCAGGTGAGCCTCCACCAGATCCCGGACGTGGATGTAGTCCCGGATGCAGGTGCCATCAAGCGTAGGATAATCGTCGCCGTAGATGCCGATGTGGCTGCGCTGGCCCAGTGCCGTTTTCATAACCAGCGGGATCAGGTGGGATTCGGGGTTATGGTCCTCACCGATGCCCATGTCGGTGTTGGAGCCGGCGGCGTTGAAGTAGCGCAGAGCGGCATAGCGGATTCCATAGGCCCTGTCGCACCACTTCAACATTCCCTCGATGGCCAGCTTGCTGGCGCCGTAAGGGTTGGTGGGATCAGTGCGGTCCGACTCCTCGATGGGCTGCTTCTCCGGCTCGCCGTAAACGGCGGCCGTGGAGGAAAAGACGATGCGTTTTACACCGTGGCTGCGCATGGCCGTCAGCATGGACTGGGAGCCGGCCACGTTGTTGCCGTAATACTTCAGGGGATCGGTGACGCTCTCTCCCACCAGCGAGCAGGCGGCAAAATTGATGACGCCGTCGATGTCATTTTCGGCAAATACGCTGTTCAGAAAGTCAGCGTCCCGCAGATCGCCGATATACGTTTTCCGGGCACCCCGGACGGCCTGCGCATGGCCAGTGCTGAGATTGTCCACAACAATGGTGTCGATACCCTTTTCCGCCAGCAGGGCCACCATGTGGCTGCCGATATAGCCGGCTCCGCCGGCAACAAGAATGGTCTTCATGTTCATGCCCTCACTTATATCCATTGTTTCATCCCCATCACACGATCCGGCAGCCGCCCACCGGGCGAATGTGCACCACATGACAGCTGCCCGCTCCCAGCACGGCCTCCATACCGCCCCTGAAGGACTCCAGCAGCTCCAGCGGCACAAAGGCCTGAACCGTACCGCCGAAGCCGCCGCCGTGGACACGGACCGCACCCCGGCCGCCCAGCAGCTGCTCACACAGGGCGATGGTCAGCATCAACTCCTGTCGCTCTGTCTGTCCGGCAGGCACGATGTTCTGCAAATACATGGCAGAGGAACGGCCAGACTCCCGCACCAGACGGAGGAACTCCTCAAAATCGCCGGAGCGCAGAGCCCGGGCCTCTGCAACGGCTCTGCGGTTTTCCCCGTAGACATGAAGGGCGCGGAGCGCCGCGCGGTCGCCGGCAGCTGCCCGGACTCGGGGCAGCGCAGCCAGGAAATCTGCTTCAGGCACTTCCCGTAAAACGCCTTTATCAAAGCAGCGGCAGACCGCTTTCAGCTCCTCAGTGATGGCGGCGTACTCCGCCGTCAGATCCGCGTGGCCGGCTCCGGAATCCAGAATACACAGGGCATAGCCATGGGCCGCCAGATCCAGCGCGATAGGCTCCACTACAGGGTACTCTGTATCAGCAAAGTCAATGGCTACCACACCGCCAACAGCGGAGGCCGTTTGATCCATCAGACCACAGGGCTTGCCGAAATACACATTTTCCGCGTACTGGCCGATTTGGGCCAGCTCCACAGGGGTACATCTGCCATCCCAGAACAGCTCATTGAGCATCGTTGCAACAAGCACCTCAAAAGCCGCAGAGGACGACAGGCCGCTGCCGCCAGGCACATCTGAGATGAGACAGGCATCCAGTCCCGTATTCCGCATCGGGCAGCCCAGTTCGTTCATGCGGGCGGCCACACCCCGGATCAGGGCGGCCGAGGTGCCCCGCTCCTCTGCTCTGGGCGTCAGATCCCCCAGATTCACCGCAATATCAGGGTAGCCCTCCGAGCGGACCCGGATGACGCCGCTTTTGTTGGGAGACACTGCGGCCAGAATGTCCAGATCCACAGCGGCGGCCAGCACGCAGCCACGCTGATGGTCGGTGTGATTGCCGCCCAGCTCCGTGCGGCCCGGGGCGCTGAACAGCATCTCCGCCGGAGTACCAAAAGCGTCGGCAAAGCCGGCGAGAACGGACTCACAGCGGCTGTGGGCACACTCCAACTGCGTCCCGCCGTACAGCCGGCGCAGCGTGTCATCCAGTTTCCCTGCAAGCAGGCAGGCGTACAGAGCTTCCATGGTCTAACCCCCAGACATTGGTTCTTTTCTTCTATGGTAACAGGCTTTGTGCGGCGTCGCAAGACAAAACAAAAAACTCCACCACACCTGTGACAGAGTTTGATCCCCAGAAACCAGATTCACCGCTCATAAAAAAAGGTATCTCACCCCAATGCGAACCCAGCGAAGCGGATCGCATTGGGAAAGGAGGAGCGACAAAATGAGTAAACGGTGACGTTTTTATAAATAAAAACGTCGTCGCGAACGATATGACGTCCGCGACGACGTGGAGCTGATGGCCGGATTCGAACCGGCGACCTACTGATTACGAATCAGTTGCTCTACCGACTGAGCTACACCAGCATGGTCAAGTTGTTCTATCAATCACTGGGTTGCTCTGCAGCGCGCCAAGAGCCGCCTTTGGCGGTTGCGCGCTTGCACACCCTCTGCGGAGGGCGTACCGACTGAGCTACACCAGCATAGTCAACTGTTTACCGATACAACGGAAGGACCGGCAGATCCGTACCGGTAAACAAAAGACGGCTTTCGCCGTTCTCTTTTGACCACCGTAGATGATACCATATTTTTTCCCGAGCGTCAACACCCATTTCTCATGTTTTCACCCTCGAAGCGAATAATACAAATTGTATTATTGCAAGTAATCCTGCAAAAATAATTTCAGCGCTTTTCAGCAAAAATAATACTTGCATCCATATTTGACCACTCTCTACGGATAAACAAAGGACATATGTCTTTCTATTACGGCATTTTTCGTCCAGATTTTTCCTTCTCCCCTCTGTCCATAGCTTTTTCGAGGTTATTTTTTCTTGACATAACCGAATCTGTAAGATGCCTTTACCAACAGTTATTCACATTTTCCACAGAGTTTTCAACACCTTCCAAATCGTTGGTACACAAGACTTTTGTCCGTTTTTGGGAAAATATGTTATCGTCCGGAATTGAAGTTTTCCAAAAATTAAAAATCGCCTTTTATTTTACATAACATTTTTGATTTCTAAACTTTCTCCGTTTATTTTTCAAATTTCCTCTGGACAAGTACGTTTTTGCAGAGTTTTAACACCCGCGCTTCAAAAAAAGCAAGTTCATTCCCTTTACATGCATTTTTCTATACAGCACATATGCAAAAACGGCCGCCGGATCGGCAGCCGTTTTGTGGTCTTTATTCCGCGATATCCCGGGTGGCGTAGGCATTCAGCTCCATACCCGCCGTGTTACCAGCCAGATATTCATAGTAGCCCTGAGCGCCGATCATAGCGCCGTTGTCGCCGCAAAGGCGCAGCGGGGGCAGGTACAGCTGGCAGCCCTGAGCAACACAGGCGCGCTCCAGATCCGCCCGGATGACGGAGTTTGCCGCCACGCCGCCGGCGGCGACGATGGTCTTGCGGCCGGTCATCTGCGCAGCCTTCATGACGCGGGGCACCAGCTCGTCGCTGACGGCCTGGGCAAAGTCCCGGGCCAGAGCGGCACGGTCCAGCTCCTCCCCCACCTGCTTGGCGTGGTGACCCAGATTGACCACCGCCGTCTTCAGGCCGGAGAAACTCATGTCCAGCTCCGCGCCGCTAACCTGGGCGTGGGGCAGCTGGTAAACGCCGCCCGCGCTCTGCTGGGCCAGCTTGTCCATGGGCGCGCCGCCGGGATAGGGCAGGCCCAGCACACGGGCCGCCTTATCAAAGCACTCGCCGGCCGCGTCGTCCCGGGTGGCGCCCAGAATGACCATGTCCGTATAGTCCCGCACGTCGATGATGAGGGTATTGCCGCCGGAGATGGCCAGCGCCAGGAAGGGCGGCTCCAGATCCGGGAAAGCCAGATAGTTGGCGGCGATATGGCCCCGGATGTGATGCACCGGGATCAGGGGCACGCCCAGGGAGAAGGCCATGGATTTGGCAAAGCTCAATCCCACCAGCACCGCGCCGATGAGGCCGGGGGCATAGGTGGCCGCCACAGCGTCGATATCCTTGCGGGTGCAGCCGGCCTCCCGGAGCGCCTGCTCCGTCAGCGCCGCAATGACCTCCACATGCTTGCGGGAGGCGATCTCCGGCACCACGCCGCCGTACAAGGCGTGGATATCCACCTGAGAGGCAATGGCGTCAGAGAGGACCTTTCGACCGTCCTCGACCACGGCCACGGCGGTCTCATCGCAGGAGGATTCAAAAGCCAGTATTTTCATCGGGCAACTTCCCTTCTTTCTCTCATTGATCCCAGGGCACCTGCGCGCAGGGGTGCTCCGGGTCGTAGGGGATGCGGACGTACTTGGCGTACTTTTCCGCCGTAAAGCTGTTGCGGTAGACAAATTCATGCTCCCGCATCAGCACCTCGTCATCCACTTCCCTGTCTGCCAGATACAGCGTTTTGTAGTGGACGCCGAACATTTCCGTCTCATAGCCGGCGGTACGCAGACCATTGCGCTTGTAAAAGCCCAGCCGCCGCTCCGCCATGGCGGGATCCGGGGCGTGGACGGGAGCCTCCGCCTCGCCGAAGATGACCACCCCCGGCTCCGCCTTGGTCAGCAGCCGGAGGATCTCGCCGCCGAAGCCGTCGTTCCGCCACCCGGCGGAGACGCACAGGTAGTCCAGTAGCGCCCAACCGGGATGGCCCAGCCAGAGGAAAGCCGTGCCGATGGGGCCGGCGCCGTCATCGTCATACAGGCAATAGGGCTTATACCAGCCCTCCCGCCACATCTTCTCAATGGCCGCCAGCGGCTTCAGCTCCGCCGCCGGAAAGGCCTCCTTCATGTCGGTCTCGTAAATCTTGCGCAGTTGTTCAGGCGTTGGGATCCTCAGCTCCATCGGGGGCAAACTCCTTCGTCATGATGATGGCATCCTCCTTAGGATGCTCGTAGTAATTCTTCCGGCGGCCCACTTCCTCGAAGCCGCGGTTGGCATACAGGGCGATGGCCGCCTGGTTGGAGGCACGGACCTCCAGCGTCAGGAACGCCAGACGGTTGGCCTCGGCAAAGTTCATGAACACCTGCAGCAGCTGGGCGGCAACGCCCTGGCGGCGATACTCGGGGAACACGGCCACGTTGGCAATGTAGCCCTCGTCCAGCACCACCTGCAGTCCGGCGTAGCCGACCACCTTGCCGTTTGCGTCCTCGGCCACCAGGAAGGCGGAGCAGGCATTGTCCAGCTCCTCCGCCAGCATATTGCGGGACCAGGGGGTGGAGAAGCAGATGCGCTCCAGCTCCACCAGCTCATCCAGATGGTCCGCGTTCATCGGTACGATCCGCACAGACTTGTTCGTATCCATATCGATCTTCCTTTCTCATTCATCGGAGACCGCTCTGCCGTACAGAGCGATGCCAAAAATAATCACAGCGCCGCCGGTTACGACCATCCAGCCGGGCACCTCGCCAAAAAGCAGCAAGCCCCAGACAGAGGCGAACACCGGCTCCATCAGCTTGACTGTGGAAATAAAAGCGGCAGGCAGGTATTTCAGTCCCCAGCTGAACACGCTGTGGCCCAGCAGGGTGCAGAATACCGTCATACCCAGCGCCGTCAGATAGTTGACGGTCCCGTGGCCCGTCAGCGGCACGCCGCTGACCAGGGAGGCCGCCAGCACCGTCAGGGCCGCGCAGGTGTAGACCAGGAAGGTATACACCGATGTACTGACCCGCTTGCGGCAGACGGCGCCGATCATGGTGTAGACCGCCATACAGAAGGCGCCGGCCAGCGCGGTGACGTTGCCCCGCAGGGGATCGGAGCCGATGCCGGTGTCCGCGAAGGCCACCAGCACGCTGCCGCCGAAGGTCAGCACGATGGCGATCCAGGCCGCGCCGGGCAGCTTTTGCCGGAACAGCAACACCGTGCACAGCGCCACGAAAAACACTTCCAGATCCACCAGCAGCACGGCCGAGGCAATGGCCGTATACCGCAGGGCGGAAAAATAAGCCGCAAAGTGGAATCCCAGGAACACGCCGCTGGCAAGGCACAGCAGGATGTCCCGCCGGTCCAGATTTTTCAGTTCCTTCCGGTTCCGCAGGAGTACCGCCGGTGCCAGCAGCAGCGACGCAAACAGCATCCGGTACAGCACCAGCACCATGGAAGGTGCCGTGGACCACCGGACCAGCACAGCAGACAGGGACGTGCCCGCCACGCCCAACAATACGATCAGCCGCTTCATTCGCCAGCCTCCGTCTTCTGCGCCGCCGGGACAGCGCGGCTGTACAGCAGCACGCCGGCGATGACGATGACGCCGCCCAGCAGCACCAGCCCGCCGGGCACTTCACGGAACAGCACCAGCGCCCACAGCGTGGCGCACAGGGGATCCAGCAGCTTCATGGTGGAAATAAAGGCAGGCGGCAGGTATTTCAGACTCCAGCTGAACAGGCTGTGGCTCAGGAAGGTGCAGAACACCACCAGGCCCAGAACCACCAGATAATTCACCACGCCGTAGCCCAGCAGTGGCGTGCCGCTGGCGATGACCGGCACCGCCGCGGCCAGCATGGCGAAGAAGTAGATGAGGCAGGTATACACCGTCGTGCCCAGAGATTTGCGGCAGATGGAACCGGACACCGTGTAGACGGCGGCCAGAACCGCAGACAGCGTGGCCAGCGCGTCACCCAGCAGGGCGTTGGAGCCGCCGCCGGAGGCGCCGTCCGCCAGCGCAATGACCACCGCACCGCCGAAGGCCAGGAGGATGGCCGCCCATTTCTTCCCCCCCAGCCGCTGGCGGAACACCGCCACGGTGATGAGGGCCACGAACAGCACCTCCATATTCACCAGTACCGCGCAGGCGGAGAGGGACGTGTATTTCACCGCCTCGAAGAAGGTGACGAAGCTCAGGCCCAGCGACGCGCCGCTGACGGCGCACAGGAGCCAGACCTTTTTCGTCATGGCGGAGAACTGCACCCGGTCCCGCCAGAGACCCGGCAGCAAAATCAGCACGCTGAGAGCCATGCGCCACACCACCAGCACCGCCGCCGGGGCGTCCGCAAAGCGGACAAAGGCGCCGGCCAGGGAGCCACCCACAACGGCCAGCAGAACGATCAGTTTCTCTTTCATCCCTTGGCCTCCAGCCAGTTGCGGCCCCAGTGGGCCTCGGCGGTCAGGGGTACGGACAGCTCCGCCACCCGCTCCATCTCCTCCGCCAGCAGGCGGGAGACGGTCTCAGCCTCAGACTCCGGACACTCCACGATCAGTTCGTCGTGGACCTGCAGCACCAGACGGGCCTGCAGGCCCTCGCTGCGCAGACGCTTCCACACAGCCACCATGGCCAGCTTCATCACGTCTGCCGCCGTGCCCTGAATGGGCATGTTCAGCGCCACCCGCTCGCCGAAGGCACGCAGGTTATGATTGGAGGAAGTCAGCTCCGGCAGATTCCGGCGGCGATGGAGAATGGTCTCCACATAGCCGGTCTCCTTTGCCGTTTCCACCACAGCGTCCATGTAGGTGCGGACGCCGGGGAAGGTTGCGAAATAGGCCGCCATATAGGCCTTGGCTTCCGCCACAGACACGCCGATGTCCTGAGACAGGGAGAAGGCGGAGATTCCGTATACGATGCCGAAGTTCACCGCCTTGGCGCTGCGTCGCATGTCCGGCGTCACATCCTCCGGCGCAACATGGAACACCTGCGCCGCCGTAGCGGTATGGATATCGCCGCCGGAGAGGAAGGCGTTTTTCATATTCTCGTCGCCGGAGATATGGGCCAGCAGGCGCAGCTCGATCTGGGAGTAGTCCGCGTCCACCAGCACGCAGCCCTCCTCCGGCACGAACATGCGGCGGATCTCACTGCCCAGGTCCGTGCGGGTGGGGATATTCTGCAGGTTCGGCTCCGTGGAGCTGAGACGGCCGGTGGCCGTCACGGTCATCTGGAAGCTGGTGCGGATGCGGCCATCGGCGTCGATGGTCTTCAGCAGGCCGTCCGCATAAGTGGACTTCAGCTTGGCGTACTGGCGGTATTCCAGCACGGCACTGACGATCGGCGCCTCATAGCGCAGCTTCTCCAGCACGTCCACGTTGGTGGACCAGCCGGTCTTCGTCTTTTTGCCGTGGGGCAGGCCCAGCTTGCCAAAGAGGATCTCGCCCAGCTGCTTGGGGGAGTTGATGTTGAAGGTCTCCCCTGCCATATCGTAAATGGAGGTCTCCAGTTCGGTGATGCGCTTTGCCAGCATCTCGCCGAAGGACACCAGAGCGCCCTTATCCACACGGCAGCCGGCCAGCTCCATCTCTGCCAGCACACGGCACAGGGGCAGCTCCGCCGTTTCAAACAGTTCCCACATGCCCTGCTCTTTCAGCTTGGGCGCCAGCGTCTCATACAGGGCGTCCACGGCAGAGGTATAGCTGTGGAAGGCAGCCTCCGCCTGCACGGTGTCCCCCAGCAGGGAGAATGCGTCCGACTCCAGATGGACAGGCTTGGGCAGCTCCGCGTTGTAATAGGCCACGAACAGCCGGTCCAGCGCATAGCTGCCGGCAGTGGCGTCCAGCAGGTAGGCCGCCAGCGCTGTGTCGAAGATAAAGCCCTCCGCCGGCAGGTCGTTGGCCAGCAGGGTGCGGATCAGGTCCTTCAGCTCGTGGGTGACCTTTTTGATGTCAGCAGAGAACAGCGCGCGCAGCAGCGCGTTCCAGTCTCCTTGGTATTTTTCGAAGAACAGCTCGGCGGAAACAGCCTCGGTGTCGCTGATATCGCAGTCCACCATCACGCCGGTCAGGTCCGGCAGAGCCATAACGGTCACATAGTCCGCTTTCCGCCACAGCTCCAGCAGTTCGGCGGCGTCATTTTCCGACAACACCTGCCGCGCAGTCACTGTAAAGTTTTTTTCCTGCACAGGTTCCACAGACTGTTCCACAGCCTGCAGGTTGAATTTTTCGATGAGCTTCGTGAATTCCAGCTTCAAAAACAGCGGATAGGCAGTTTCGAGAGGCTGGCGCACCAGATTTTCCTCCGGTACAAATTCCAGCGGCGCGTCCGTGACGATGGTGGCCAGCCAATGGGACTGGCGGGCGCTCTCCTCCCCCTCCTGCAGCTTGCGCAGGGCGGCGGGCTTGGCCTCGATGTCCGGCATTTTGGCATACAGCGCGTCGATGCTGCCGTACTTCTGCACCAGACCCATGGCGGTCTTTTCGCCCACGCCCGGCACGCCGGGGATGTTGTCGGAGGTGTCGCCCATGAGGGCCTTCAGGTCGATCATGTGGATGGGAGCAAAGCCGTACTGCTCCCGGAAGGCCGCCTCGTCCATATCCTTGGTGGTGGTCTGGCCCATGCGGGTGGAAACCAGCTTCACCTTGGTGTGGTCGGTAATCAGCTGGAGGGAGTCCTTGTCGCCGGTGACCACCACGCAGTCCCAGCCGGCAGCTTCACACTTGCGGGAGATGGTGCCGATCAGGTCGTCCGCCTCCCAGCCGGCCATCTCATAGCGGGGGATATTCAGGCTGTCCAGCACCTCTTTCAGCACCGGCATCTGCATCTGCAGCTCCTCCGGCATGCCCTTGCGGGTGGCCTTATAGGATTCTGCCGCCTGGTGGCGGAAGGTGGGCGCATGGACGTCGAAGGTGACACACAGCGCGTCCGGCTCCTCTTCACTTTTCAGACGCAGCAGCGTGGTCAGAAAGCCGAAAATGGCATGAGTATATAGACCGTCCCGTGTGGTCAGGGGGCGGATTCCGTAATAGGCGCGGTTGACGATGCTGTTGCCGTCAATGACCATGAGTTTCATGGGGTTCCCTCCCGGTGGAGCAAATTTTACATAGACACTTTAGTATACCGCAAAGCCGCCCGTTCCGCAAGAAGAAGCCTTGTCAAATCCGCTCACCTCCGGTAAAATCAGGACTGTAACAACGCGACAGGAGTGCGATTCATGGAACTGACTGTAAAACCCTTTGACCAGCTGACCCGCGATGAGCTGTATGAGATCCTGCAGGTGCGCACGGCTGTTTTTATCGTGGAGCAGAACTGTCCCTATCAGGATATCGACGGCGACGACCGCCAGGCCCTGCACGTGACATTGCGGGGCAGCGGCAAGCTGCTGGCCTATCTGCGGGTGTATCCCCACGATGAGCGCACCGCCCGCATCGGCCGGGTGCTGGCCACAGAGCGCCGCAAAGGGTACGCCACCGCTGTTTTGCAGGCGGGCATCCGGGCCGCCCGGGAGCAGATGGGCATGCAGAGTGTGTATCTGGAGGCCCAAACCTACGCCATGCCCCTCTATGCGCGGGAGGGCTTTCACCCCGTTTCGGAAGAATTTTTGGAGGACGGCATCCCCCATGTGGCGATGCGGCTGGACTTCTGATATGTGCAAAAACAGGGCTGTTTCGTTTGAAACAGCCCTGTTTTCTTAAAATTCGATCACCATTTTCCGGCAATTCCGGCAACGGTAAGCAGCTACTTTCCGGCCGCTGAACGCCTTGCTGGTAGTCAGCCGCTCCTCTACAGACAGGAAGCCGCCATCCTTGGGATACCAGCCCATATCCATTTTCGCCAGACCCATGTTCTGGATATAACCTTCATCCATCTCTTTTTCGCAATAGGGGCAATTCATCGTTTCTTCTCCATCCTCTCCATTAGTCTCTTCACCATCACGCCCGCCAGCTGTCCCAGCGCGGCGCCCAGCAGGATTCCGGCCAGCACATCCGTCGGCCAGTGTACATACAGATACAAGCGGGAAAAGGCGATCACCGATGCCAGTGCCAGCGCCGGCTTCCACAGGGGGCTGCCGCCGGCCCGCAGGGCAAATACCGCTGCGAAGGACACCGCCGTGTGTCCCGAGGGGAACGAGGCGTCCAGCGGCGCCTCAATCAGCAGCTGTACCGCCGTGTTCACCGTAAAGGGGCGGACACGCCCGATCAGCGGCTTGAGGGTCAGGTTGCAGCAGACCAGATCCATCACCAGCGCCAGCGCCACTGTGGCTCCCTGCCGACGCGTCTTTCGAAACAGCAGCAGCAACACCGCAAGCAGGATCCAGATCTCGCCGTGGTTGCTGGTCCAGCTGACAGCCGGCAGCACCGCATCCAGAAATCCGCAGCGCAGATGCGCCTGGATCCAGTCCAAAATCGCAAATTCCATAGCGTCTCCATCCATTATGTCAACTAAACGTCAGTTCTGTATGATTACTATACCACAAAGCCCTCAGACTTGTATAGGCTTTATTTGACATCTTGCACAAAAAAACAAGATTTTGTTGGAAAGACTGTTGACAGTGTCCGTATGTGGTGGTAATATGTCCTCAAAATTGAATCGCTTAGATAGAGGCGCGGGGTTCATCAGTACCGATCAGCAAGGGCAGGCAGCCGCTGACGGGAAAGGGGAAACCGCCGAAGTTCCGATAAACTGCCTGGTTTCTCGGTGCTGGGTCGGCAGATAAGATCTGCCGGACTGTCACAATGTACTTTGTGAAGCGCTATCATTGGCTGTTCGGATTTGCTCCCTTGTTTGGAGTGCTATTTCCGTATTTCCATGGACCGCTTTAACAAAGCGGTCCAATTTTTTCTCCCAACGGTACAGGAGAGAACGTACCGGAAATACGTATCTTAGAAAGGTAGAAACATCATGACTAGAAGAAACATTTTCGCCCTGATCCTGGCCCTGGCTATGGCCCTGTCCCTGACCGCCTGCGGCGGCAAGGAAGAAGCTCCCGCTGATACCCCCGCTGAAACTCCCTCCGAAGCTCCTGCTGAAGAATCCGTTCCCACCGGTGTTGAGGACGGCGTTCTGACCGTCGCTATGGAGTGCGCTTACGCTCCTTACAACTGGGCTCAGCCCGATGACTCCAACGGCGCAGTGCCCATCGCCAACTCCGACGCCGGCGAGTACGCCAACGGCTACGACGTGATGATGGCCAAGAAGCTGTGCGAGGCCAATGGCTGGGAGCTGGAAGTTCTGAGACTGGACTGGGACTCCCTGGTGCCCGCCGTTCAGACCGGCCAGGTTGACGCCGTTATCGCCGGTCAGTCCATGACCGCCGAGCGCGCTGAGCAGGTCGATTTCGCTGGCCCCTATCTGTACGCCTCCATCGTCTGCCTGACCAAGGCTGACAGCGCTCTGGCTTCCGCCGCTGGCATCTCCGAGCTGTCCGGTACCTGCACCTCTCAGCGCGGCACCATCTGGTACGACTCCTGCCTGCCCCAGATTGAGGGCGCTGACATTCAGCCCGCTCAGGACACCGCTCCCGCTATGCTGATGGCTCTGGAGACTGGCATGGTTGACTTCGTCTGCACCGATATGCCCACCGCTCAGGGCGCTCTGGTTGCTTATCCCGACCTGACCATCCTGGACTTCACCACCACCGACGATGACTTTGAGGTCTCTGACGAGGACGTCAACATCGGCATCTCCATCGCCAAGGGCAACACCGTCCTGCGCGAGGCTCTGGACAGTGTTCTGTCTGAGATGACTGCCGACGACTTCAACGCCATGATGGCCGACGCCACCGCCGTCCAGCCCATCGGCTAAGAATCATTTGCAAGGCACACAGTTTTGTGTATAATGAAAGGCGGGAGTGAGCGCACTCTCGCCTTTCACTTCATTGTGAATCACATCTATACTATTACATAAAAGGAAGGGAGCGTTTTTCAGCATGGAAAAGATCTTCCAGCTGGGCGCCGACATTGCAAAGCTTTGGGAAAAGTATGCGTCCAGCTATTTCAGCGGTATGTACAGCACCATCACGCTGGCACTGCTGTGCACTCTGGTGGGCTGCCTCATCGGATTGCTGTGCGGCATTCTTCAGACCATCCCCAGCTCCAAAAACGACAACATCGTCAAGCGCTGTGTACTTCTCGTCATCCGCGGCTTCGTGCGGCTGTATGTGGAAGTGTTCCGCGGCACGCCCATGATCCTGCAGGCCGTGGTCATCTACTATGCCCTGCCCTACTTCAGTGACAACGCCGTGAAGTTCACCAGCATCTGGCTGGCAGCCTTCGTTGTCGTTTCCATCAACACCGGCGCATATATGGCCGAATCCGTCCGCGGCGGCATCATCTCCATTGATCCCGGCCAGACCGAGGGCGCCAAGGCCATCGGCATGACCCACTGGCAGACCATGACCAACGTCATCCTGCCTCAGGCGCTGCGCAACATCCTTCCTCAGATCGGCAATAACCTGATCATCAACATCAAGGATACCTCCGTCATGTCCATCATCGGCTTCACGGAGTTCTTCGCCGTCCACAAGACCGTGGTTGGCGCTACGTACCTGTACTTCCCCTCCGCCGCCATCGAAATGGTGGGCTACCTGACCATGACCGTCATCGCCTCCGTCATCCTGCGCTGGGTGGAGAAGAAGATGGACGGTGCTGACAGCTACGAGCTGGCTCAGGTGGATGCTCTGACCATGTCCGCCGGTACCTATCGCCATCCCGCGAAGCCGGAAGACCTGCTGGAGCGCAATCTGGAACACGAGAGGGGGAAGTAAGATGAGCGAAACCATTCTGCAGATCAAGCATCTGTCCAAGTCCTTCGGCGCCAACATCGTCCTGCGGGACATCGATTTCACCGTGGCCAAGGGCGACGTGACTTCCATCATCGGCGCTTCCGGCTCCGGTAAGTCCACCCTGCTGCGCTGCATCAACCTGCTGGAGACTCCCACCTCCGGCGAGATCCTGTACCACGGCGAAAACGTGGCCAGCCGCAAGGTGAACGCCGCCAACTACCGCTCCCACGTAGGCATGGTGTTCCAGTCCTTCAACCTGTTCAACAACATGACCGTGCTGGAAAACTGCATGGTGGGCCAGATCAAGGTCCTGAAGAAGAACAAGGAGGACGCCCGCAAGGAGGCCATCTACTATCTGGAAAAGGTCGGCATGGCCCCCTACATCAACGCCCGTCCCCGCCAGATCTCCGGCGGCCAGAAGCAGCGCGTGGCCATTGCCCGCGCACTGGCCATGGATCCCGAGGTGCTGCTGTTTGACGAGCCCACCTCCGCCCTCGACCCCGAAATGGTGGGCGAAGTTCTGACCGTTATGCAGAACCTGGCCCAGGAGGGCATGACCATGCTGGTGGTCACCCACGAGATGGCCTTCGCCCGCGACGTCAGCACCCAGGTGGTGTATATGAACCAGGGCGTCATCTGCGAGCAGGGCACCCCCGCCGATCTGTTCGGCAATCCCCAGCGGCAGGAGACCCGGGACTTCCTCTCTCGCTTCCGCAGCAATTAATTGTTATGAAAACCGCCCTGTTCTGCTGAACAGGGCGGTTTTTTGCGTCAAATCTTCAGTTTTTTGGCAATAGCCCGCATGGCGGCCGGATCCGGTTTTACCACCTTGCGGTCATAGCTGACGAGGCCGTTGACCTCGTCCTCGATGTCGGATACCTGGGTGTAGATGGCGCCGCACAGGCCCTCCTTCACCACGGGAACGATCTCCCGCTCGTACAGCTCCGCCACGGCGGCGCGCCAGTCCTCCAGGCGCTTAAAATTCCGGTAGCCGTAGCTCTTGCCGGGATTGAACACATGGCCCTCCGGCGCAAAGACATAGCCGCCGAATTCCGACAGCACCAGGGGCTTCTCCGTTTTGTGGAACCGGAAGGGCTTGAAGTACACATGCTCGCTGACCACGTCGCTCTCTCCCCCGGCAAACCAGCCGGAGGCTGAGTCGACGAAGCGGCTGCCGTCCAGTTCCTTCAATCTGCGGTAGGCCTTGGTGCTTTCGAACTGGCCCCAGCCCTCGTTGAAGATGGTCCAGTAACAGATGCAGGGGTGGTTTCCCAGCTGCTCCACTGTCCGCTCCATGCTCCGCAGGAAGGTCTCCCGCGCTTCCCTGCCCCGGTTGAGGAAGCGGTCATTCAGCCGCTTTAAACCAATGGTGGGCAGCGCCGTGTCGCGAATGAAGGAGTAAGCGCCGTTGTTGACCATATCCTGAAAGACGATCATGCCCAGCCGGTCGCAGTCGTAGTAGAACTGCTCCGGCTCGATCTTAATGTGCTTGCGGAGGGTGTTGAAGCCCAGAGCCTTCATGGTTTGGATATCCCATTCATAGCACTCCGGTGCAGCCGGGGTGAACAGTCCGTCGCACCAGTAGCCCTGGTCCAGCAGGCCGTGGAAGAAATAGGGTTTTCCATTGAGACACAGGCGGGGAATCCCGTCCACCGTTTCGATGCTTAGTGTCCGCAGGGCGAAATAGGACTCCACTTCGTCCTTTCCTGCCGTGATGGTGAACCGGTAGAGATACGGATTCTCCGGGCTCCACAGGCGGGGCGACGGCAGCTGGATGCGGGCCACGCCGTCCACCAGATCCGTTTTGATAATTCCCTCTGGCGCAATCACTGTAACGGTTCCATACTTTACACTACTCGCTGTGATCTCCGCCCAGTTTTCGCCGGTGCGGATGGTCAGGGAACGGATATATTCCTCCGGCACGCGCTCCAGCCATACGGTCTGCCAGATGCCGGAGACCGGTGTGTACCACATGCCGCCCCGGTCGTGGCGCTGCTTGCCATAGGGCAGGATTTTGCGGCTCAGGTGATCCCGCACCCGAATGGTCAGGGTGTTTTCCTCCGCCAGATACTCCGTCACGTCAAAGGAAAAGGGATCGTAGCCGCCGATGTGACGGCCTGCGAAAACGCCGTTCCAGTAGACCTCCGTCTCCTGATCCGCCGCGCCGATGTGGAGCAGCAGGCGGCCATTTCCTGCCTTCTCCGGCAGGGTAACGCTGCGGCGATAGCACAGCCACTTCCCTTCCGGCATGGTCTCGTGGATGCCGGAAAGCAGGGATTCCGGCGCAAAGGGCACCCGGATGGTGCGGTCGTACCGCTCCGGCAGGGCGTCGCCCTCCGCCACGGTGAACTCCCACATGCCATTGAGATTCCACCAGCTTTTTCGACGCAGTTGGGGCCGGGGATAGGCCTGCCAGGGCTGACTGTCAAGTCTTTCCCCTTGCGTGGTATATAAATTTACAAAGCCGTTGTTTCCCATCGTTCCTCCGCACGTTTTTTCTTCATTATACCACACCACTCCCCCGCGGTATAGAAAAAATGCCTGCGTCCGTGCCGGACGCAGGCATTTTCGTGATTCAGATCATTCCCAGCATGGCGCCGATCAGACGCACAGCGAGGGCGGCGATCCAGGCCAGCACGCACTGCCAGACCACGACGCCCACGGCCCACTTGGTACCAAGCTCCCGGCGGATGGAGGCAACAGCCGCCACGCAGGGTGTATACAGCAGGCTGAACACCAGCAGGGCTGCCGCGGCCAGAGGACTCATGGCAGCGGTAACGCTGCCGCCAAACAGCACCTCCAGCGTGGAGACCACGCTCTCCTTGGCCATGAAGCCGCTGATGAGGGCGGTGCAGATCTTCCAGTCGCCCAGGCCAATGGGTTTCAGCAGGGGCGCCAGCACGCCGGAGACAGCGGCCAGCATGCTCTCCTCCGAGGAGGCCACCAGATTCATGCGGAAATCGAAGCTCTGCAGGAACCAGATGACGATGGTAGCCAGCAGGATGACAGAGAAGGCACGCTGCAGGAAGTCCTTGGCCTTTTCCCACAGCAGCTGCATGACGTTTTTGGCGGCAGGCAGACGGTAGTTGGGCAGTTCCATGACAAAGGGCACCGCCTCACCCCGGAACAGAACGCCCTTATAGAGGAACGCCACCAGAATACCCACCAGAATACCCAGTATGTACAAGCCGGACATGATGAGTCCGCCGTTTTCGGGGAAGAAGGCATCCACAAAGAAGGCGTAAATAGGCAGCTTTGCCGTGCAGCTCATGAACGGCGTCAGCAGGATGGTCATTTTTCGGTCCCGCTCACTGGGGAGAGTACGGGTGGCCATGACGGCAGGCACCGTGCAGCCGAAGCCGATAAGCATGGGCACGATGCTGCGGCCGGACAGGCCGATCTTCCGCAGCAGTTTGTCCATCACGAAGGCCACGCGGGCGATGTAACCGCTGTCCTCCAGCATGGAGAGGAAGAAGAACAGCGTCACGATGATGGGCAGGAAGCTGAGCACGCTGCCCACACCGGCGAAAATACCGTCTACAATGAGGCTCTGAAGCAGCTCGTTGACACCGGCGGCCTCCATAGCCATGGCCACGGCGCCGGTCAGCGCCTCCACTGCCACCTCCATCAGCCCCTGCAGCCAGGCGCCGATGACGTTGAAGGTCAGGTGGAAAATGGCCACCATGATCAGCAAAAAGGCGGGGATGGCGGTGAATTTGCCGGTGAGGATCCGGTCAACGGCCCGGCTGCGCTTATACTCCCGGCTCTCCCGGGGCTTAGACACCGTCTCGCCGCAGACCTTCTGGATGAAGCTGAAGCGCATATCGGCAACGGCGGCGTTGCGGTCAAGACCGCGCTCCCATTCCATCTGGGCGATGATGTGCTCCAGCATCTCCTTTTCGTTCTGGTCCAGCTTCAATGCCTCCAGCACCAGCGCGTCGCCCTCCACCAGCTTGCTGGCGGCAAAGCGCACCGGCAGTCCGGCATTCTCCGCGTGATCCTGGATCAGGTGGATGATGGCGTGGAGGCAGCGGTGCACCGCACCGTTGTGATCCCGCTCATCGCAGAAATCCTGTCTCTGGGGCCGCTCCTGATAAGCCGCCACATGGATCACGTGGTCCACCAGCTCGTCGATGCCTTGGTTTTTCGCCGCGGAGATGGGCACCACAGGCACGCCCAGCAGATGCTCCAGGGCGTTCACGTCGATGTAGCCGCCGTTTTCGTGGATCTCATCCATCATGTTCAGAGCCACCACCATGGGTATACCCATGGTCAGCAGCTGCATGGTCAGATACAGGTTCCGCTCAATGTTGGTGGCGTCCACGATGTTGATAATAGCGGTGGGTTTTTCGTTCAGCACGAAGTTGCGGGAGACGATCTCCTCACTGCTGTAGGGGGACATGGAATAAATGCCCGGCAGATCCGTCACCGTGGTGTTGGGATAGCCCCGGATGACGCCGTCCTTGCGGTCCACCGTGACGCCGGGGAAGTTGCCCACGTGCTGGTTGGAGCCGGTCAGCTGGTTGAACAGCGTGGTCTTGCCGCAGTTCTGGTTGCCCACCAGCGCAAAGGTCAGGCGGGTGCCCTCCGGCAGAGGGGTGCCGTCCTCCGGGCGGTGGTACTTGCCCTCCTCACCCAGGCCGGGATGCTCCATCTTCCGGCTGGCCCGGCGGTCGCTTTTCGTGTCGGCGCCGCCGGCCACTGGGTCAATCTCGATTTTTTCAGCGTCAGCCACGCGGATGGTCAGGCCATAGCCGTGGATCTGCAGCTCCATGGGATCGCCCATGGGAGCCAGCTTCACCAGCTTCACCTCCGCGCCGGGAATGACGCCCATATCCAAAAAGTGCTGGCGCAAAGCGCCCTCGCCGCCTACGGTGCGGATCCGCGCACTTTTCCCGATTTCCAGTTCTTTTAGTGTCATAGGAGCTCTCCTGTCCAAATATTTCCGCCTTGTAGCATAGCACACCAAACAGGAGAAATCCACCGGAACCGCAAATTTTTACCCCGTTCCGCCGGGAAATTTCAAAGGTCGCCGCGAATGTCCTCGGCCAGCCGCTCCTCCAGCCGGATAAGGCGCTCCGCAATGTCTTTGGACTGCTCGTCGGCTGCCTCATACTGGTTCAGATACCGGCTCAGGGACTTGACGCCCATGTTGCAGCCGTCTGTCATCAGATCGGCGATGGTGGCGTCCGACATATCCATGGTCAGCTTCACATTGGTCTTGAGCCGGGCCATCTCCTTCGCCATGAAGGCCGGCTCCTTGCCGTCGTCGTGATACCGGTCCAGCAATGCCCGGATCTCCCGCTCCAGCTTTTCATGCTCCGTTTTGCAGTCTGTCAGGAGCCGCTTCAGCTCTCTGTCCCGTACGAAATCCAGCACGTCCCCGATGGAGGAGACGCCCATCTTTACTCCCGCGTCACACTCCCGCAGCAGCTTCACTGTATCCTGTTCCACCATTGTCCATGACCTCCTTTTGTTTTTTCCAGTATGCCCCGGTTTGGACAAAATAAAAGCTCCGGAACTTCCGGAGCTTTCGTGGATTCAAAACAGCATGGCGACGGCCAGCAGAACCGCCAGGCCCACCACGTTGGCCAGTGTAAACACGGCCAGGAAGCGGCCTGCCCGGGTGCCGGGCCAGCGGAGATACAGCTTCAGGGTGATCAGGCTGGCAAGGGAGGCGATGGGTGTGCCCAGTCCGCCGATGTTGACGCCCTCCAGCAGGGGACGCCACTGCTCCGTAAAACCGGAGAGCAGCACGGCCGCCGGAACATTGCTGATCACCTGGCTGGTGCCCACGGCGGTCAGCAGGGTGCTGCGGCCCAGCAGGGCCTGCAGGAAATCCCGCACGGCCTCCACTCGCCCCAGATTGCCGGATACGACGAAAAAGCACACAAAGGTGGCCAGCAGAGCCACATCCAGCTCCCGCAGCAGCTTCGGTTCCAGCACGGCGATGGCCGCCAGCACCAGCACCGTCATCACACCGTAATGGAGCACATGGAACACCGTCAGCAGGCAGACCACAAACAGCACGCCGTAAACCGCCAGCTTGCGGGGGCTCTGCAGCTCCTCCCGCTCCAGCTTCAGCTGCGGAAGCGCTTTGGGCAGGACCGGCAGAGCAGCCGCCATCAGACCCAGCAGGCTCACCGACGCCAGCGGCAGCACAGCGGAGAAGAACTCCCCTGCCGTCAGGCTGTAGGCCGCGTACAGATACAGGTTCTGGGGGTTGCCCACCGGCGTGGCCATGCTGCCCAGATTGGCCGCCACTGTCTGCAGCACCAGCACGGGGATCACCGCGGATGTGCAGCCAATCTGCTCCAGAAGCAGCAGCGTAAACGGCACGAAGGTCAGCAGCGCCACGTCATTGGTCACCAGCATGGAGCTGAAAAAGGGCAGCATCACCAAAATCACACCGAGGACCCGTCCGCCGCTGCTGCGGCGCAGCAGCTGGAAGGCCAGCCAGCGGAAGGCGCCGCAGGTCTGGAATCCTGCCACCACCGCCATCAGGCACATCAGCAGGCACAGCACCCGCAGATCGATATAGCCGATGTAGGTCCCGTCCGGCGGGACCAGGAACATGGTGCCCACCGCGCAGACCGCAGCCACGCAGAGCACCGTTTCTTTCTTAAAAAACTCACGAATACGACCCATTCTGGATCACCCTCCGTTTCGACAAAATCCGGTGCATAAGATATCACATCCGCCGTACATTTGCAAGAAAATACCAGCGGTTTTCTCATCGGTTTTTCCCCGGGAGGCCCGGCTCTTTCAGCTTCCCGCCAAAGACTTCTCCGTTCAGCTATTGAGTTATCCCCATATTTCGTGCTAAAATGACTGTGTATGGAAACTGCGCACCGCGCAAACGAGAGAGAAAAGAGAGAAACTATGGGAAATAACCAATGGACAAAGCCCCGCCACCGGCTGGTACAATGCCTGCTGAAGGTGGTTTTGGGGCCTTATTCCCGCTGGAAATACGGCGTTCAGGCCGATCCCTTTCGGGAGCAGGGCGACCGGGCCTATCTGATCCTGATGAATCATCAGACCGCCTTTGACCAGTTCTTCATCGGCATGTCCTTCCGCGGTCCCGTCTACTATGTGGCCTCCGAGGACATCTTCTCCAAGGGCTGGGTCTCCAGCCTGATCCGCTTCCTGGTGGCCCCCATCCCCATCAAGAAGCAGGTGACAGACATGGCCGCCGTGAAAAACTGCATCCGCGTGGCCAAGGAGGGCGGCACCATCGCCATCGCCCCGGAGGGCAACCGCACCTACAGCGGCCGGACAGGCTACATGAATCCCGCCATCGCCTCCCTGGCCCGGAAGCTGAAGCTGCCCATCGCCCTCTACCGCATCGAGGGCGGCTACGGCGTCCACCCCCGCTGGAGCGACGGCACCCGCAAGGGCACCATGCACGCCTATGTCTCCCGGGTCATCGAGCCGGAGGAATACGCGGAGATGAGCGGCAAGGAGCTGCTGGCCGCCATCGAGGAAGGCCTGTATGTGGACGAGGGCGTGGCAGACCGGAACTTCGAGTGCGCCGCCCGGGCGGAATATCTGGAACGGGCCATGTATGTGTGCCCCTACTGCGGCCTGTCCGAGTTTGAGAGCCACGGCCATGAGATCGAATGCAAGCTCTGTCACAGGAAGATCACCTACGGTGCCGACAAGCGCCTGACCGGCGTTGGCTTCGACTTCCCCTTCGAATTCGTCTCCGGCTGGTACGAGTATCAGGAGAACTTCGTGAACGGTCTGGATCTGTCGGAGTTCACCGACGCCCCCCTGTACCGGGACCGGGCGGCGCTGTCCGAAGTGGTGATTTACAAACACAAGCGCCTGCTGCGCCAGGACGCCGGCGTCTGCCTGTACGGCGACCGGATCGTCATCGACGAGGGTCTGGAAAACGCGCTGACCATCCCCTTCACCGAAGTGACGGCCATGTCCGTGCTGGGCCGGAATAAGCTGAACATCTACCATGACGGTCACGTCTACCAGCTCAAGAGCGGCAAGCGCTTCAACGCGCTGAAATACGTGAACTTCTACTTCCGCCACAAAAATATCATCAAGGGAGATCGAGATGGAAAATTTTTGGGACTTTAACGTATGGGGCACCTACCACGTCATCGCGGTGCTTCTGGTCAGCCTGCTGGCGGCCAACATTTTGAAAAAATCCATTAAGTGGCTGCAGGATTCCCTGATCCCCATCTCCGTGCTGGGCGGCGGCATCCTCATCGTGGTGGCCGGTATCTATAAGCTCATCACCGGCGACGTTATGTTCGACACGGCGTTTTTCGGCGGCAACGGCACCGCCACCCTGGAGCTGCTGACCTATCACACCCTGGCACTGGGCTTCATCGCCGCCTCTTTGAAAAGCTCCAATGAAAAGCTGACCCGGGAGCGGACGGTGGAGATTTTCAACACCGGCGTGACCACCGTGGCCACCTATCTGCTGCAGGCCATCTTCGGTCTGGCCATCTCCATGGCCGCCACGCTGGTGATCAAGGACTTCTTCGTGGCCGCAGGCATCCTGCTGCCCTTCGGCTACGGTCAGGGCACCGGCCAGGCCATGAACTACGGCACGATCTTTGAAAATGACTTCGGCTTTGTGGGCGGCAAGAGCTTCGGCCTCACCATCGCCGCGTTGGGCTTCCTCAGCGCCAGCATCGGCGGCGTCATCCACCTGAACCTGCTGCGCAAGCGGGGTCTGCTGAAGACCGGCCCCGGCAAGGAGGGCGCCCTGTCCTCTGAGGAGATCCAGTCCGAAAACGAGATCCCCATGCAGGAGAGCATCGACAAGCTGACCGTGCAGATCGCTCTGATCGCGCTGGCCTATCTGCTGGCCTATCTGCTGATGTTCGGTCTTGGCCAGCTCCTGCCGGGCATGCGCTCCGTCATCTACGGCTTCAACTTCCTGCTGGGCGTTCTGGCAGCAACGCTGGTAAAGACGCTGATGAACCAGCTGAAAAAGCGCGGCTTCATCAAGCGGGAGTATACCAACAACTTCCTCCTCACCCGCGCCAGCAACTTCTTCTACGACATCATGGTGGTGGCCGGCATCGCCGCCATCCGTCTGGGCGTGCTGGAGAACTACTGGGGCATCATCCTCATCATGGGCGTGGTGGGTCTGGTCATCACCTACTACTACAACCACTACATCGCAAAGACCCTGTTCCCCCACTATCAGGAGGAGCAGTTCCTGGCCATGTACGGCATGCTGACCGGCACCGCCTCCACCGGCATCATCCTGCTGCGTGAGATCGACGGTGACTTCGCCTCCCCCGCCGCGGACAATCTGGTGTATCAGAACTTCCCCGCCATCGTGTTCGGCTTCCCCCTGATGCTGCTGGCCACGCTGGCTCCCGTGAAGCCGGTTCTGACCTTTGTGATCCTCGTCATTTTCTTCATCGTCATGAACATCATCCTGTTCCGCAGCCGCCTGTTCAAGCGCAAAAAAGTCTCCAAATAAGCAGTAACGCCCCGCTTTCCGGTGTGGAAAGCGGGGCGTTTTTTTCAGATGATACGGGTCGTCCACCTGGCGCAGTCCCAGACCTGGCTAACCACATCCGTGTAGAATTCCGGCTCGTGGCAGATGAGCAGGATGCTGCCCTTGTAGGCCTGCAGCGCCCGCTTCAGCTCCTCCTTGGCGTCCGCGTCCAGATGATTGGTGGGCTCGTCCAGCAGGAGGATGTTGCTCTCCCGGTTGATGAGCTTGCACAGGCGGACCTTGGCCTGCTCGCCGCCGCTGAGCACCCGCACCTGGCTTTCGATGTGCTTGGTGGTCAGGCCACACTTGGCCAGCGCCGCCCGGATCTCGTACTGGGAGAAGCCGGGAAATTCCTTCCACAGTTCCTCGATGCAGGTGGTGGCGTTGTCATAGTCGCCCTCCTGCTCAAAGTAGCCGATCTGCAGGTTCTCTCCCAGCTCCACAGAGCCGCCGAGGGGCGGGATCAGGCCCAGAATACTCTTGAGCAGGGTGGTTTTTCCAATGCCGTTGGCGCCCACCAGAGCGATCTTCTGGCCCCGCTCCATGGTCAGGGTCAGGGGGACGGACAGGGGCTCGTCGTAGCCGATGACCAGCTCCTTCGTCTCAAACAGGAACTTTCCGGGTGTACGGCCCACCTTGAAGTTGAACTCCGGCTTGGGCTTCTCCGCCGCCAGCTCGATGAGGTCCATCTTGTCCAGCTTCTTCTGGCGGGACATGGCCATGTTGCGGGTGGCGATGCGGGCCTTGTTCCGGGCCACGAAGTCCTTCAGCTCGCTGATCTCCTGCTGCTGGCGCTTATAGGCCGCCTCCATCTGGGCCTTCTGAACGGCGTAGACCTCCTGGAAGTGGTCGTAGTTGCCCACGTAGCGGGTCAGCTTCCGGTTTTCCATGTGGTAGATGAGGTTCACTACCTCGTTGAGGAAGGGAATGTCGTGGGAGATGAGGACGAAGGCGTTCTCATACTCCTGCAGATACCGCTTCAGCCAGGCGATGTGCTCCTCGTCCAGATAGTTGGTGGGCTCGTCCAGCAGCAGAATGTCCGGCTTCTCCAGCAGCAGCTTGGCAAGCAGCACCTTCGTGCGCTGTCCGCCGCTGAGATCGGACACGTCGTGCTCCAGACCCAGGGCCATCAGGCCCAGCGCCCGGGCCACCTCCTCCACCTTTGTGTCGATGAGGTAGAAATCGTGGGAGTCCAGCGTCTCCTGGATCTCGCCCAGCTCCTCCAGCAGCCGCTCCATCTCGTTCTCGTCGGCGTTTTCCATGCTGTCGCACAGGCTGTTCATCCGCTCCTCCAACGCAAACAGCCAGGAGAAAGCTCCCCGCAGCACGTCCTGGATGGTCATGCCCGGCGCCAGCACCGTGTGCTGATCCAGATAACCCACCCGCACATTCCGGCTCCACTCCACCTTGCCATCATCCGGCTGACGTGCGCCGGTGACGATGTTCATAAATGTGGACTTGCCCTCGCCGTTGGCGCCCACCAGACCGATGTGCTCGCCCTTCAACAGGCGAAAGGAGACATCCTCAAAAATGGCCCGGTCACCGAAGCCGTGAGACAGGTGTTCAACATTCAAAATGCTCATGCGCACTCCTTCTGCGGCCGGGCCGTCGCCTGCCGCCAACTATAAAATCGCCTTCATCATAGCATACGGTGGTCGAAAAAGGAAGTCCCGAAGCGGCCGCCGGAAAAAGATGAAAATTTTTCAAAACCTGTTGCTTCTGCAACACCATATTTTTGAAAACTATATTACTATATCAACATAAGGGAATGGTTCCGATGAACCTTTTCCCACCGAGCAATTGATAAAATAACAAAAATTCATGACAGGAGATCATTTTTATGAAGAAATATGTTTGCGATATCTGCGGGTGGATCTATGAAGAGGCTCTGGGCGACCCCGACAACGGCATTGCCCCCGGCACGAAGTTTGACGACCTCCCCGATGACTTTGTCTGCCCCCTGTGCGGCGTGGGCAAGGACCAGTTCTCCGAGGAGTAACCCCCCACAGAAAAAGCTCTGAGGCAACTCAGAGCTTTTTGCGTGATCGAGTTGGTTACGGCTGACGCTCGTAGGTACGCATCAGCGGCCGCATGGCCACAAGGATCCGCTCCGTGACCGCCATGACGGTCTCAAGGGGCAGATTGCGGTTGCTCATTTGGGCGTGGAACGCGCCGTGGATGCAGTAGGACAACAGAACCTGCAGCTCCGCGTCATCCTTCAGGTGGGGGCGTTTGGCAAATACCGCCTGCTTGATCACCTGTTCCAGATACAAGCCCAGCTTGGGAAACTCGCTGCCGCTGAACAGGATCTCCAGCTCCCTGGTGCGCTGCGCAAAGGCCTCCGTGACGGCCCTTGTATAGACCTCGGGATTTTCAAACGTGTACGCCACATCCTTGGGAATACTGTCGGTGATCTCGAACAGCAGCTGCCGCTCCACATCGTCCGCCAGCTCGTAGATGTCCTTGTAGTGAGCGTAAAAAGTCGTTTTGTTGATGTCCGCCGTCTGGCACAGCTCCGCGATCTTGATGGCGCGGATCTCCTTCTTCGCCCGCAGCTGGAAAAACGCTGCATACAGGGCCTGCTTTGTCTTTCTGATTCGCTTATCCACGGTGTCCTCCAATTTCCAAACGATTTTCAAATAAAGTTGGTTAACCAACTTTATTACAGATTTGTATGTAGACGCTTTTGGTAAATTATTGTAACATACTTTACTAGAGAAAATGAAGAAAATCAACTTTTGTTTGATATCTCTTGTGATTCCTGCATCCTGAAAGGAGGATCCGGCATGGCAGAAAAGGCCCCTCTCGCACAGTTTACCATCCGCATCGAGTCCGCCGAGCACGCCACGTGGCAGGGCACGGTGGAAACGGATCACTCCAGCTTCCACTTTGAAAGTGAGATGCAGCTGCTGCACTGGCTCATGAGCCAGTATCCCGATCTCCGGCCGAAGTCCCACGAGGAGCTTCTGGACGAAGAGCGCCCCTGAATCTGCAAACCACCGGATTTCCGTCAAAATCCGGTGGTTTTTCTTTGTCAGGTGAATGTTATCCAAAAGCACCCGCAACAGCAGGTTGCTTTGCAGACGGAGCGATCCGGTATATACTATCCGTGGAGGTGGACGGCTTATGGAATCCAAACATGTGATACTGGAATTGCGGAATCAGGCAGGGTTATCTCAGGATGAGCTTGCAGAAAAAGTATATGTCACCCGTCAGGCAGTGTCCCGCTGGGAAAACGGCGAAACAACGCCAAACACCGAAACACTGAAGCTGCTGTCAAAGCTGTTCGATGTTTCGATCAACACGCTTCTCGGCTCCCCCCGGCAGATGGTCTGCCACTGCTGCGGCATGTCGCTCAATGACGCTACCACCAGCAAGGAAAAAGACGGAGGCTTCAACGAAGAATACTGCAAATGGTGCTACACGGACGGAGAATTCACATTGGATTTCTGGAAACGGTATGCAAACCTCGGCGGTGACGCAAAATTCTCCGAATTCAAAAGCCGGCTCATCGAGGAATTCAATGCGCTGCAGATCGAGGGTCTGCCCAAAATCGAAGATCTGAATGTACTTTCCGGCAGCTTTATCAACCTGGAATACCGCCTGCCAAACGGACTGTGCGTCAAATTTCTGGACGACGACGCCACCTATCTGGGAAACCAGCTGGCCTGTGAATTTGGCGGGGACAGATGCTTTGGCATTGCCGCCAACATGGAGTTTCTCCTTGTGTGCACCTACGGCGAAAACGGCTCCGATCCCGAGCTGGTCGTTTACAAAAAGCGATGACCTCCCTGCAAAAACCGCCCTTCGACGACGAAGGGCGGTTTTCATGCTTCTATTCAGGTTGAAAAGAGCTTTTCCAGCTGAGGGATCGGCTCCGCATGCTGCACGCAGCGGACGCCTCGCTGGCGGTACACCCGGTAGCAGCCGTTGCAGGCCAGGCAGGCGCTCTCCTCGCCCCGTTTCATTCTGGCGGCAAAGTCCGGCTGGCAGATCAGCGCACGGCAGAAAGCCGCAAAGTCAATGCCCTGTGCCAGCACCTGCTCCGCGGTTTCCCGGGAAAACATGCCGCCCACCAAAATCAGAGGCGTCCGGATCCCCTCCCGGGCCGCCAGCAGGTCTTTCAGGTAGAAGGGCTCCTTCACGCCGGGTCTGCCCGCGAAATCCACGCCGCTGACCTCGATGGCGTCCACGCCGCTCTCCTCAAACAGCCGCAGTGCGCCGGGCAGATCGCCGCAGCCGTTGCTGTTCATCTTCACCAGTACGGCAAACTCCGGCCCACAGGCCTCCTTCACCGCCCGGATAATCTGTCCCGGCAGGCGGAAGCGGTTTTCCAGACTGCCGCCGTATTCGTCCGTCCGCGTGTTCTCCTCCGGATTCAAAAACTCCGACAGCAGATAGCCGTGGGCGTGGTGGATCTGCACGCCGTCAAAGCCACAATCCCGGCAGAGCTTCGCCGCAAAGACGAAATTCTCCGTCAGCTGATCCAGCTCCTCCGCCGTGAAGTCCGCGGGCCCCTTGGGCGGGCGGCCGTTGACGGCCTCCGGCGCCTTGATACCCGTATGGCTCAGCTGCATGACCAGCTTTCCTCCATAGGCGTGGACGCGCTCCGCCGCCTGCCGCAGCAGGGCCGGATCCGTGGCCCGGTCAATGGCCGGCTGGCCGATATCATTCCGCTGGGTGCGGTCCACGCAGATGTGGCCGGTGATGACCAGTCCCACCTCATGCGCCGCCAGCTCCACCTGCGTATCCACCCAGGCCTGCGTAAAATCTCCGTTGGGCTCCGAGAGATGCTCATTGGTGGCGGAACGCACCACCCGGTTCTTCACGTCCATCGGGCCGATCTTCCCCGGCTGCCATAACAGTTCCATGGAATTCCCTCCCTTTTTTTCTATGGATTTATCGTACGGTTTCAGGCCGGTGTTGTCAACGTTGTTTCCTGCCGCGGCACCGCAAAAATCGATTCTGCCGTCCGGTCTTCAAGGTCCACCTTTGTGTGCTTCGACAATTTTATCCGTCAAAACGCCTAAAATAATCGTTCTAATTTTACGTTGACGATTTCAGCGATAACGAGTACACTATGCAACAGATAACAAAACTGAACACCGCAAAGACGATGAAGAGAAGAGTACGCAGAAGGATACGTCACAGAGAGTCCCGGTATGGTGCGACGGGATACGGAAGGGTCTGCCGAACATGGTCTCGGAGTTGCGTGGCCGACCGCCTATGGCATAGGTCACGACGTGAGCGCACGTCACAGCGCAGGGGTGTGTTGGCACCCTCAAAGGCCGCTTCCGCGAGGGAGTGCGCGAAACAAGGTGGTACCACGACGTTTATTAACGATCGTCCTTGATGCATGCGTGCATCAGGGACGTTTTTTTATCACCATTTCTCCGGAGAGGAGCGAAACATATGAACCATCCCATCATTCAGATCCAGCATCTGACCAAAACCTTCGGCAGCGGCGAAACGGCTGTCCACGCGCTGGAGGACATCAATCTGGACATCTTCCCCGGCGAGATCTACGGCATCATCGGCCTGTCCGGCGCCGGCAAAAGCACGCTGGTCCGCTGCATGAATCTTCTGGAAACCCCCACCTCCGGCACTGTGCTGGTAGACGGGCAGGACATGACCCGGCTCTCCGGCCGCGCCCTGCGGCAGGCCCGCCGGAATGTGACCATGATCTTCCAGAGCTTCAACCTGCTCATGCAGCGCTCCTGCCTGAAAAACGTGTGCTTCCCCATGGAGCTGTGCGGCATCCCCTCTGCCCAGGCCAAACGCCGGGCGATGGAGCTTTTGGAGCTGGTGGGTCTTGCGGACAAGGCCAACGCCTATCCCGCCCAGCTCTCCGGCGGCCAGAAGCAGCGCGTGGCCATCGCCCGGGCACTGGCCACCGATCCGAAGGTCCTCCTCTGTGACGAGGCCACCTCCGCGCTGGATCCCACCACCACAGCCTCCATCCTGTCCCTGCTCAAGCAGCTGAACCAGACCCTGGGCGTCACCGTGGTGGTCATCACCCATCAGATGCAGGTCATCGAGGAGATCTGCTCCCGGGTGGCCATTCTGGACGGCGGCAGCGTCGCGGAGCAGGGCGTGGTGCAGGACATCTTCTCCAATCCCACCACGGACGCCGCCCGCCGGCTGGTGTATCCCAATGGCGTCCGTACAGACCACATCCCCTCCGCCTCCCGGGCGGTCCGCATCTCCTTCAACGGAGGCACCGTGTATCAGCCGCTGATCTCCTCTCTCGCCATCGACTGCGGCGTGAAGGTCAGCATCCTGGCGGCCGATACCCGCAGCATCAACGGCCACGCCTTCGGCACCATGCTGTTAAGCCTGCCGGAGGATGCCAATGAGGCCGCAAAGGCCCTCAATTATATTCATTCCCAGCACAATATCACCGCAGAGGAGGTGGAGTATCGTGTTTGAATTGTTCACATCCGCGTTTTGGTCTGAGTACGGACGCCTGCTGCTGGAAGGCTGCGGGGACACCCTTCTGATGACGCTGTTCTCCACATTGTTCGCCTATCTGCTGGGCCTGCCCCTTGGCGTGCTGCTGGTCCTGACCGGCGACCACGGCATCCTACGCACCCAGCAGACCGATCCCGTCCTGTCCCGGCTGGTCCATCTGGTAAACCGGATCCTGGGCTGGGTCATCAACGTGGGCCGGTCACTGCCCTTTATCATCCTGATGGTGTGTGTCATGCCCCTGACGAAATGGCTGGTGGGCACCAAGATCGGCGTGCTGGGCGCTATCCCGCCGCTGGTGATCTCCGCGGCCCCCTTCATCGCCCGCATGGTGGAGTCCTCCCTGTCCGAGGTGGATTCCGGCACCGTGGAGGCCGCCCAGTCCATGGGCGCCTCCGTGTGGCAGATCGTCTGGAAGGTCTATCTGCCGGAGGCCGTCCCCTCTCTGATTTTGGGCGGCTCCATCTCCATCATCACCATTTTGGCCTACACCGCCATCGCCGGCGCCATCGGTGCTGGTGGTCTGGGCGATCTGGCCATCCGCTACGGCTATCAGCGCCGGGAGGACAGTATGATGTGGGTGACGGTGGTCTTCCTGCTCATTCTGGTCCAATGTATTCAATCCCTGTTCAGCCGCCTGTCCGTTCACCTGGACAAGCGTCTGCGGTAACTCAAACAAACGATTCAACTGATTATTGGAGGTATTTACAATGAAGAACATTTTTGCACTTGTATTCGCACTGATCCTGACCCTTTCCCTGACCGCCTGCGGCGGCAAGGAAGAAGCCGCTCCCACCGAGACTCCCGCTGAAACGCCCGCTGAAACGCCCGTCCAGGAGACCACGGTTTTGAACGTGGCCGCCTCCTCCACTCCTCACGCCGTCATTCTGGAGCAGGTAGTGGATGATCTGGCGGAGCAGGGCATCGACCTGCAGATCCATGAATACGGCGACTACATCGTGCCCAACACCGCCGTGGAGGAGGGCGAAGAGGACGCCAACTACTTCCAGCACATCCCCTATCTGGAGAGCTTCAACGCCAAGGAGGGTACCCATCTGGTCAGCGTGGGCGGCGTCCACATCGAGCCCATGGGCGTCTACGCCGGTAAGACCGCCACGCTGGAGGAGCTGAGCGACGGCGCTGTCATCGCAGTCCCCAACGATCCCACCAACGAAGGCCGCGCGCTCCTGCTGCTGGAGTCTCTGGGTCTCATCAAGCTGAAGGACAGCAGCAATCTTGAAGCCACCCCCAACGACATTGTGGAGAACCCCAAGAACCTGACCTTCAAGGAGCTGGAGGCCGCCATGATCCCCAATGCGGTGGAGGAAGTGGACCTGTCCGTCATCAACGTCAACTACGCCCTGGAGGCCGGCTTCAACCCCTCCGAAGACGCACTGGCCATCGAAGCGGCCGATTCCCCCTATGTGAACATCGTGGCCGTCAAGGAGGGCAACGAGAACTCCCCCGCGATCCTGGCGCTGGTAACCGCTCTGCAGTCCGAGGAGATCCACGACTTCATTCTGGAGTCCTTTGACGGCGCTGTCGTCCCGGTCGCCTGATACGGTTTCGGGTCTGATCGGCCACAGGAATCCCACATAGCTGCCCACACAAAAAGCCCTGAGGCGATGCCTCAGGGCTTTCCTGTGATTTTGCAGGGATCAGCCTTCCGTGAAATAGCGGCCATAGGCGTCGGCGGCCTTGATGGCGGCGGCCACGCTCTCGGCGGTGACCTGGAAGGGCATATTGTGGAGGGTGTCGTTCTCGGCGCAGGCGGCCACAGCCACGGCCATGATCTTCTCGTCGGTGACTTCCTCCAGACCCAGACCCTTCAGAGTGACAGGCAGGCCCACCTCGATGCAGAAGCCAATGATCTCCTCCAGCTCGTCGGCGGGGATATTCTCCAGCACCAGCTGGGCGATGGTACCGAAGGCGACCTTCTCGCCGTGGTACATGTGGTGGCACTCGGGCAGCACCGTCAGGCCATTGTGGATGGCGTGAGCGCCGGCCAGACCGCAGCTCTCAAAGCCGATGCCGGAGAGCAGAGTGTTGGCTTCAATGATCTTTTCCACAGCGGTGGTGCAGGCGCCGGCGTCCAGGGCGATCTTGGCCTTGACGCCCTCCTCCATCAGCGTGTCGAAGCAGAGCTTGGCCAGCGCGTAGGCAGCCTCGGTGCTTAAGCCGCCGGCACAGGTTCCGGCGCCCTTGGTCACACAGGCGCGGGCCTCGAAATAAGTAGCCAGCGCATCGCCCATGCCGGCCACGGTCAGACGGGTGGGAGAGGCGGCGATGATATCGGTGTCCATCAGCACCAGATTGGGGTTGGCAGGCAGGAACAGGTATTCCTCAAACACGCCGTCATCGGTGTAGATGACAGACAGAGCGCTGCAGGGCGCGTCCGTGGAGGCGATGGTGGGGCAGATGATAACGGGAGTCTTTTCATAGTAGGCGACAGCCTTGGCGGTGTCGAAGATCTTGCCGCCGCCGATGCCGATGATCATATCGCAGCCGGAGGCCTGCATGACGCCCCGCAGACGCTCGATCTCGGTCTTGCAGCACTCGCCGTTGAAAATCGCAAACTCCATTGCGGTCTCCACGGCAGCGAAGCTGTCCTCAACCAGTTTGCCGCTGCGCTTCTGACCGCCGGCACTGATGAGGACCAGAGCCTTCTTGCCGTATACGCCGGCGTACTCGCCCAGTTTCTTCAGTTCGCCTGCGCCCTGAACGTACTTGCCGGGGCTGATGAGAATCTTTGCCATAGTTGTTTCCTCCACATAAATTTATTGTAAGCGGGAACAGGAAATTTCTATATCCATTGTACTATACAACGGAGGCAGGAGCAAGAAAATGCCTGCAGTTTTTATACAGTCCAAAAAAGATTGTATAAAAAACTGCAGACATTTCAATTCTGCAAGGTCTTCTTCCCGCCAGTTCTTTCGGTCTTCATCTGTAGGCAGGCGGTAACGACCATCTTCTTCCAATATCAATTCCCGATGTTGCAGCATAGATTCAAGGGTCCAATCAATTCCCAAATGAATCTTTAGGGGCATACAGTGGGCGACCAGCTCGTTATATGTGCTGTATCCATGTATCCTGAGATACTCTTTAATTGGTCCCTGCAACTTTTTCTCAGCTTGAACACCCCATCCGCCACTCCAGGGATTAATCATAACTAATACTATTACAACCGGGAAAAAGCCAAACCATACTTTTATAACCGCGCCCACAATGTCAGGCCGATTCATAATATTAGCTGAAATATAGCCTCCGAGGACTAAAATACCTGCATATGAAATCATCCCAATAACGGACCATCGAAAATTTTCTTCTTGCGTGATCCAGCCCAGAACCTTTTCGTACCATCTCTGTCCAGCAATCGGACGATATTGTTTTTTCTGTCGTTTCATAACAAATCTCCAATCGCTTTCGTTTACTCATATCATAGCAAACATTTTAAAACTGTGCAATTATGTTGCAGTAAAACATAGAAACAGCCGGATTTCTTATCGAAATCCGGCTGTTTTTGGCAAGGGTGTCCGACATGAATCCCGCTCCATATATTAGAATCTTTTTTCAAGAATGTTATTTGTTTATTAAGCCATTTTGCCAGCTTATTATAACAAAAAAGTCCCGACTTTTCAGTCGAGACATCTCTGTTTTATATTTCCACTATCATTAAGAGGTGGTTTCAGCCTTTCGGCTTCCACACACGCAGCTTAATGAATAGTTTCGTCTGCAATTTCCTTTCGTCTTCCGCCAGCTTCAATCTCTGCAGCTGCTTCTGCTGGCTCACCCTTGTCTTCTACTTTCGTTTCTGACTTCTCTGGGCCGTCCGTTCCACGGCTCATCGCCGTTTCCCTTCCGCTTTCTGACCCCCGCTGTTTTCGCGTTCTTTCGTCTGCGTCAGTTTTGGGTTCTGACTACTCAGCCTCTGTTTCTTCCTTTCCCTCGTCTTCCTGTCTCCGCCTCACAGTGGCTTCCTCAGTGCTCGTCTTCCGCTTTCGCTTCTTGCGTTTTCACCGTTCTCTCCTGCCTGGTTTCCCGTGCATTCCTTCCCGGTTCCGGTACTCGGCTTTACTGTATGTTTCCTTTCGCCCTTCCCTGATTCGCTCCCACAGCTGTTCCTCAGGTGCTTACTTCCAGCTTTCGCTTTCCGTATTTTCCGCGTCCCTTCCGCTTCCTTTCGTCCGCTTCTGCTCCGCTTCCGGCTACTCAGCCTTCTGTTTCTTCCTTTCCGTTCTTCCCGCTTCTGCCTCACAGTGGCTTCTTCGGTGCTCCCGTTCCGCTTTCGCGTCCCGGGCTTCCCCATTCTTTCCTGCCTGATTTCTCATGCATTCTTTCCTGGTTCCCGTACTCGGCTTTCTGTTGGTTTCCTTTCGTCCTTCCCTGCTTCGCTCCCGCAGCTGTTCCACAGGTGATCCCCTTTCAGATCTCTCCTCCGGGGCCGACGCCTGACTTCCGCTTCCTTTCGTCCGCTTC
>JAFUNB010000007.1 GCA_017482345.1 Oscillibacter sp. | reverse complement strand
TGGTGACCCACACCTATCTGGCCGATGCCATGGGCAGCGATCTGGAGAACGTGGATCCCGCTACCCTGTCCTGCGGCCAGTGCCATGTGGAGTATTACTTCGCCCCCGGCACCAAGGCCACGACTCTGCCCTATCAGAGTCTGGACACCATGACCCCCGACGCGATTCTGGACTACTACAACCGCACCATCGTGGACGGCCAGCCCTTTGCCGACTACACCAACCCCAGAACCGGCGTGCGCCAGATCAAGGTGCAGCACCCCGAGTTTGAGACCTACATGGGCGCCGGCAGCGTCCATGCCGATACCTTCACCTGCGCCGACTGCCACATGGGCGAGGCCACCGCTGAGGACGGCTCCACCTACACCAGCCACAACTGGACCAGCCCCCTGGACAACGACGCGCTGCTGGAGAGCACCTGTGCCGAGTGCCACACCGATCTGGCCGGCGAGGTCCGCGCCATTCAGGAGGAGACCGAGCGCCGCAGCTACGCCATCGGCTATGAGCTGGAGGCTCTCACGGAGAAGCTGGTCAAGGCTGTGGAGAGCGGCGAGTACACCGAGGATGAGCTGAACGCCATCCGCGCGGTGGCCCGTGACGCCCAGTTCTATTGGGATTTCGTGTTCGTGGAGAACAGCGAGGGCGCCCATAACTCTGCCCTGAACAGGGACTGCCTGAACAAGGCGGAGGCTCTGGCCAACCAGGCCATGGGCATGTTCAAGCGGTAATCATGCGCAAAAGCGCCGTCCGCAGGTACAGCGGACGGCGCTTTTTTTGAAATGAGGCGAAATTTGTTGAAAAAAGTTTTGAAATTTCTGCGGTCCATGGCCTTTGGCATGATCCTGCTGGTGCTGATCCTGATCTGCTCCCTGGCAGGCTCCCTGATCGCCCAGGGCAATGACCCCGCATGGTATGTGCAGACCTATCCCGGCTGGCACGGAACGCTGCTGATGCTGGGACTGGACGATGTGTTCAACAGCTGGTATTTCATCACGCTGCTGGTGCTGCTGTGTCTGAATCTGACCCTGTGCTCCCTGATCCGCATCCGGCGGGTGGCGAAGGCCGCCAAACACGCGCCGGAGCACGCCGCCGAGGCGCGCACCCGCGCGCGTCTGACTCCGGCGGGGGTGGAGCAGCTGCAGGCGTATCTGGCGGCGCGGCGGTACAAAAAAACGGAGTTTGACGGCGCGGCGGTCTATACGAAGAACGCGCTGGGCTGGTATGGCTCCTTCATCACCCATCTGGCCATTTTGTTGACGGTGATCTTCGGCGCGGCGGCGCTGTATCTGCCCACCGTGACCGATCAGACCTGCATGCCCGGCCAGGCCCTGACCATGGAGGACGGCACCCGCATCGGCGTGGAGTCCTTCCGTATTGAAAACGAGAGCGGCCAGCTGGACTACGCCAGCGTCGTCACGGTCACCCTGCCGGATGGCCGTGTCGGCGGCCCGGAGCGGGTCAGCGTCAACTACCCCTACTCCTTCGGCGGCTATAAGATCTACCAGCAGACCTACGGCACCGCCGGCGCGGTGCGGGTCCGCAACACCGCCACCGGCGGCGAGGATGTCTTCACGCTGGACTCCATGTGCTTCCTGTCGCTGGACGGCGTCAACGGCATCTGGTTTGAGGCCCTGTATCCCGGCTATATCCGGGACGAGGCGGGCAACTTCACCCTCATCACCCAGACCTCCGGCGCCTATGAGGATCCTGTCTATCAGATTCTGCTGGCCTCCGACGGCGTATACACGCCGGTCATGGCCTTCCCGGGGGAGACGGTATCCGTGGCGGGGGTGGACTTCACCTTCGAGGATCCCGTGGAATACCCCGGCCTGCGGATCAAAAAGACCCCCGCGCTGGTCAACGCGCTGCTGTGCGCCGTGTTCGTGCTGATGATCGTGGGCCTGTGGTTCTGCTTCTTCCAGACGCCCCAGATCATCACCGTGCGGCAGGACGGCTACGCCGTGGGCGGCCCCAAGCCTCAGGGACTGGAGCTGGAGCTGGCGGCGCTGCTGGAATCTGAAACGGAAAAAGAGGATGATTTATGCTGAATGTATTGTTTTTTGCCAGCCTTGCGCTGTATTTTATCGCGGTGCTGCTGGAATTCGGCGGAATGGTATTCAAAAAGAACGCTGTGACAAAGGGCGCCTGGTGGGCCCTTCTGGCGGGCGCCGCCTGCAACACCGCCTATCTGGTGATCCGCGGCGTCATCGCGGGCCGGCTGCCTCTGGCCAACCAGTTTGAGTTCGCCACCGCCTTCGCCTGGGGCATCGCGGTGATGCTCATCGTCCTGCGGACGAAGTTCCGGGCGGAATGGGTGTCCGTGGTGGCCATGCCCATGGTGTTTCTGGTGCTGTCCTACGCGGCCCTCCAGCCCAAGGAGATCACCGAGCTGATGCCCGCCCTGCGGAGCATGTGGTTCGGTCTGCACATCGGCTCCGCCGTGTTCTCCTACGCGGCCTTTATTCTGGCCGGCTGCGGCGGCCTGCGGTATCTCCAGCTGGAAAAGCGGGAGGCGGGCAGCGCCCATCTGGCCCAGATGGACTATCTGTGCTACCGGCTGGTGGCGCTGGGCTTCCTCCTGCTGACGGTGGTCATCCTCTCCGGCGCCATCTGGGCGGAGCAGGCCTGGTCCGCCTTCTGGACGTGGGACCCCAAGGAGACCTGGGCGCTCATCACCTGGATCCTGTACGCCATCTATCTGCATCTGCGGATGCGGAAGAAGCGCAGCGGCCGGGTCATGGCGTGGTTCACGGTCATCGCCGTTCCGGTGGTGCTGTTTACGTTTGTCGGTGTCAATACCCTGCTGCCGGGCCTCCATTCTTACGGCTAAGGAGGGACGGCGTATGAATTTCAATGGTATTCTGGTGGGTGCAGCCACATTTCTGCTGATCGGCCTGTTTCACCCCATTGTCATCAAGGCGGAGTATTATTTTTCCAAAAAATGCTGGCCGGTGTTTCTGGTGGTGGGACTGGCACTGATGGCGGTCTCCCTGTGGATCGCAGACACGACAGCCAGTATTCTGGTGTCCATCGTGGGTATCAGCTGCCTGTGGAGCATCAAGGAGCTGTTTGAGCAGGAAAAACGTGTAAAAAAAGGGTGGTTTCCCGCCAACCCTAAAAGAAAACGCAGTCATAGCCAACCGTAAGAAACCGTATCACAAATCATGCCGGCGGCGCCCTATTGGGCGCCGCTTTTTGATTCAGAAATCAAAAGACCCCCGGACGATCATGGGAATCGTCCGGAGGCTTGTTTTGCACTACATTCAAAATGGGTCGGGATCAGTAGATGCTCAGATCCAGCTCCCGGCTGAGTTTCTCCAGCGCCTTGATGCCGGCTACGCTGTTTCCACGCTGATCCAGCGCCGGGGCGAAGACGCCGACGCCCATGCGGCGGGGGATGACGCCCATGATGCCGCCGCCGACGCCGCTTTTGGCCGGGAATCCCACGTTCAGAGCGAATTCGCCGGAGCCGTCATACATGCCGCTGGTGACGAGGGTGGCATTGACATATTTGGCATACTCCGCGGGGAACAGCTGTTCCTTCGTCACGGGATGGGCGCCGTGGTTGGCAAAGATGTGGGCGATTCTGGCCAGATCCCTGCAGGTGACCGAAATGGAGCAGGCGCGGAAATAACAATCCAGAACCTCCTCCACCGGATCGGAGATCATGCCGTAGGCCGTCAGCAGGTAGGCAAGGGCGCGGTTCTTGCTGCCCGTCAGTTTCTCGGACTGGTATACGGACTCATTGACCGTGAGCTGCGGGTTGCCCGCCAGCTTCCGGGCCAGCTCCAGCAGACGGCCGAATCTGTCCCGGTAGGTGGCGCCGTGGATCAGCGTGCACAGGGCAATGGAACCGGTGTTGATCATGGGGTTGATATTGGTTCTGCTGAGAGGCTGGTCGCTGTAGTTGAAGGTGTCAAACGGTTTTCCGGTGGCTTCAACACCCACAAGGGAGTGAATGGTGTCAACGCCGCTGTCCATCAGCGCCTGCAGGAGAATCAGCGGCTTGACCACGCTCTGCATGGTAAACTGGGCCTGGCAGTCACCGGCGAAATATTCCCTGCCGTTGTCCAGCGAAATGCAGATGCCGACCTGATCCGGATCCACATTGGCCAGCTCCGGAATATAGGTAGCCACATGGCCTTGGGCGGTATATTGTCTGCAATCTGAAATAATGTGTTCCAGTAAAGTATTCATACAACCATCTCCGTCAATCTCTTGGATAAAATATACCATAGTTGCCCATAAGGCGCAAGAACCTGGGGGCAGATTCCATCCTGAGGCACAGACGATGGTTATGGCTGGCAGATTCCGCAGGGAACATACCCTTCGGCGATGAGGGTTTCCCGTTTGCCTGTGTAGGATTGGCGATTACTCTCGCTGATGTCCGCGGCGCCGGTGCAGCCGGGGTCGTGGAACTTCAGAGAGCGGGTGTTGAGGATGTAGGTAAATTCGGCGGGAGCGGTCTCGCCGGCGGTTTCGTCCGTCAGGCGGCTGTCGCCGGTGGCGTAGTCGATGGTGACGCCGGGCTGGACGTTGTAGGCGAAGATGTGGAACCGGACGCCCTCGCCGCCGTCCTCCACGGACAGAGCCTCCATCCGCACGCCGGTGCACAGCAGATTCTCGCCGTCAAATTCCGGCGTCACCCGGTAGAGGACGTGGTTGCCGGTCTTGCGGATGTAGCGGGCCACCTGGTTTTCAAAGGGCAGCATGCCCTCCGTGTTCATGTAGCGGGTGCCGGTGATGAGATTCTGCTCGTTGGCGTTTTCGCCGGTCAGCTGGAAGCCGATCAGGTGGCAGCGGTTGTAGAGATATTTGCCATCCACGAAGTCGTATTTCACCAGCTGCCAGCCGCTGGGCCGCACCATGCCGATGGCCTCCCGCTCCTCTGTGGGCATGAGGTCGGGGCCGATGCAGGAAGTAGCTGCTCCGCAGCGGCCCAGGGCGTCCAGCGGGCTGTAGGATTCGAAGCTTTCGGCGGTCAGCTCAGCCTCGGTGAAGCGGGGCGTGCCGTCGCCCACCTGCACCCAAGGCTGACCGGAATAGGCGGGAATGGCCGCCTCGGGTTCGGCCTCCGGCTGCTGTTCCTGCTGAACAGGCGGGGGGAGGGGCACGACAGGGGGCTTTTCCGGCGCCAGCCGGAGGCCCAGCAGCGCCAGCGCACATAAAATGACCGTACAGACAAGTGTCCGGAGAACTTTCATAAGGGATCCTTTCGGGGAAAATGGTTTGTTGACATAATACCATGGCGGAGCGAAAAAGAACAGCCCCTTTTATAAAAAATATCCCGCCGTTGGTCGGAGTGGCTGCCACTTGTGAAAGCGGGAAGAAACTGGTATGATGGATATCAGAATGATGCAGGGAGGGCTTTGCCATGACGGAGGAACAGAAGATCTTCGCGGGGTACATGTTCGACCCCCGGAAGCAGGAGCTGCGGGACATCAAGCACAAGACCCACGAGGCCTGCCGCCGCTACAACGCCATGGACGAGTACGACCCGGAGAGGCTGCCCATCGTGCGGGAGTTCATCGGCGCCATCGGAAAGACCTATTACTTCCAGGGTCCCATTCAGTTTAATTACGGCAGCCATACCTTCATCGGCGAGAACTTTTTCGCCAACTTCAACCTGACGGTCATGGACGACGCCCGCATCTATATCGGCAACAACGTGTGCTTCGGCCCCAACGTGTCCCTCATGGCCACCAATCACCCTCTGCCCGCCCAGGAGCGCATGGGTATGGACGCGGAGGGCCGCACCACCATGGCGGAGTACGCCGAGGAGATCCACATCGGCGACAACGTGTGGATCGCCTGCAACGCGGTGGTGATCGGCGGTGTCACCATCGGCGACGGAGCCGTCATCGGCGCGGGCAGCGTGGTGACCAAGGACATCCCCGCCGGCTGGTTAGCGTATGGCAATCCCTGCCGCCCCATCCGCCCCATCACGGAGGCGGACAGCATGCGGCATCTGATCCTGGAGGAGGACCGGGAGCACTTTGCGTATAATTTGCTGTAAAAATCCGGAAAATGTTCATAGAACGTTGATTTATCCGGTGAAAAACGCAGTATAATAGGAACAAGTTTTTGGAAAGGACTTTGAACGCTATGCATGAGAAACTGCAGGAATACGCCCGCCTTCTGGTGCGGGTGGGCCTGAATGTACAGAAGGGCCAGAAGCTGGTCATCTCCTGCCCGGTGGAGTGCGCGTGGTTCGCCCGCCTGTGCGCCGCCGAGGCCTATGAGGCGGAGTGCCGGGAGGTGGTCATGAACTGGCATGACGACGCCATGACCCGCATGAAGTATCTGAAGGCGGAGGAGAGCGTGTTTGAAAATGTGCCCGAGTGGCGCGCCCGCTTCTTCAACGACCAGGCCAAGGAGGGCGCCGCCTACCTTGCCATCTCCGCCACCGACCCCGAAAATCTCAAGGGTGTGGATCCCCAGCGCCTGGTGAAGTCCCAGCAGTCCTCCGGCAAGGCTCTGAAGGACTTTGACCGTCTGCAGATGTGCGGCGGCTTCCCCTGGTGCATTGCCTCCATCCCCATCCCCTCCTGGGCGAAGAAGGTCTTCCCAGGCTGCGGCGAGGACGAGGCCATGGAAAAGCTGTGGAACGCCATCTTCTCCGCCGTCCGCATCGACGGCGACGGCACCTGCGTGGACAAGTGGCAGGCGCATCTGGACACCCTGCGCCAGCGGCTGGACAAGCTGAATGAGCTGAATTTCAAGTCCCTGCACTATACGAATTCTCTGGGCACCGACCTGACGGTGGAGCTTCCCGAGGGCCATGTGTGGGAGGCCGGCAACGACGTGACCCTCTCCGGCCAGACCTATATCGCCAACATCCCCACGGAGGAGCTGTTCACCGCTCCCCTCAAGACCGGCGTCAACGGCGTGGTGTACGCCTCCATGCCGCTGGTCAACGACGGCAACATCATCGACGGCTTCCATTTCGTGGTGAAGGACGGCAAGATCGTGGAGGCCCATGCCGAAGTGGGCGAGGAGACCCTCAAGGGCGCCATCTCCGTGGACGAGGGCGCCAGCTACTTCGGCGAGGTGGCGCTGGTGCCTTACGACAGCCCCATCTCCAACCAGAACATCCTGTTCTACAACACCCTGTTCGACGAGAACGCCGCCTGCCACATCGCCTTCGGCGAGGCCTATCCCTGCCTGAAGGACGGCCACGGTCTCAGCAAGGAGGAGCTGAAGGAGCGGGGTCTCAACGATTCTATCACCCATGTGGATTTCATGATCGGCACGCCGGACCTCTCCATCGTGGGCACCACTCACGACGGTGCGGAGATCCCCGTGTTTGTAAACGGCAATTTCGCCATTTAAGAGAAAGAGAGGCTGACACATATGGCATACGCAAAGAAGCAGTTTGACGAGACCGTGATGATCGCCGAGGGCGCCCACGTGGTGGGCGACGTGACCCTGGGCCAGTATGTGAACGTGTGGTACAACGCCGTTCTGCGGGGCGACGAGGGCTCCATCACCGTGGGCGAGAACACCAACATCCAGGACGGCGCCATCATGCACGAGGAGACTGTGGTGGGCAAGGGCTGCACCATCGGCCACAACGCCATCGTCCACGCCTGTACCATCGGTGACAACACGCTGGTGGGTATGGGCGCCATCGTGCTCAACGGTGCCAAGATCGGCAGCAACTGCATCATCGGCGCAGGCGCTCTGGTCACCGGCAAGATGGACGCCCCCGACGGCTCCATGATCCTGGGCAGCCCCGCCAAGGTGGTGCGGCAGCTGACGGAGGCGGAGATCGAGGGTAACCGGGAGTCTATGCGGGGCTACCTGCACATTGCAGAGCTGTATCGCAAGGGCGAGCTGTAAACCGCTATGGAATGGAACAAGCAGACCCTGCGGGGCTGGCTGACCGTTGTCTGCACCGGCGTGGTGCTGTTCTGTGTCCTGCAGAATCCGGCCACGCTGGTGAGCGCTGTCCGGGCGCTGCTGGGTATCTTCACGCCCTTTTTGCTGGGCGGCGCCATCGCCTTCGTGCTGAATGTGCCCATGCGGGCCATTGAAACGCGGCTGCTGCGGGGCAAGACCCGGGGCCGCCGGGCCGGCGCGCTGATTCTGGCGCTGGCGGCGGTGGTGGGCGTGCTGGCGCTGGCGGTATACGTCATCGCCCCCGGTATCGGCGAGGCCGCGGCCTCCATCGGAGACCAGCTGCCTTACGCTATGGAGCGCCTGTGGCAGCAGGTCACCGTGCTGGAGCAGTATCTCCCCCTGCTGGCGGAGACGCTGGGCCAGTGGGAGCTGTCCGACTGGACGAGTCTGGCCCAGAAGGCGGCGGAGCTGCTGCAGGGTTGGGGCGGCAGTCTGGTGACCTCCGGCGGCGGACTCATCGGCGGCGTGGTCAGCGGCGTCAGCACCTTTATCATCGCGCTGATTTTCTCCTTCTACCTGCTGATGCAGAAGGAGCGGCTGGCCCGTCAGGGCCGGCAGGTGCTCTACGCCCTGCTGCCGGAGAGAAAGGCGGACCGGGCGCTGGACATCCTGCGCCTGGCCAACCGGACATTCTCCAGCTTCCTGTCCGGCCAGTGTCTGGAGGCCTGTATTCTGGGCACGCTGTTCGTGGTGGCCATGAGCCTGTTCCGGCTGCCCTATGCACTGCTGGTGGGCGTGCTCATCGCCCTGACGGCCCTCATCCCCATCGTGGGCGCCTTCATCGGCTGCATCGTGGGCGCGCTGCTCATCGCCGTCACCAGCCCGGTCAAGGCCCTCGTTTTCGTGGTGCTGTTTCTGGTGCTGCAGCAGGTGGAGGGCAACCTCATCTACCCCCATGTGGTGGGCAATTCCGTGGGCCTGCCGTCCATCTGGGTGCTGGCCGCCGTCACCGTGGGCGGAAAGCTCATGGGCGTCATCGGCATGCTGGTATTCATCCCCCTGTGCTCCGTGCTGTACGCCCTGTTCCGGGACTATGTGAAGATCCGGCTGGCGGAAAAGCGCGTGCCGGAGGAGAAGTGGCGGGATCCGTAAAACGCAAAAAAATGCCTGTGGAATCTCCACAGGCATTTTTCTTTGCTTACTGACAGCTCTCCACAAAGGCCCGGAACAGGGCCTTGCTGGAGGGGTGGGACTGCAGGTACTCGGGATGCCACTGCACCGCCAGCAGGAAGGGGTGGTCGGGGCAGGACACGGCCTCCACGATGCCGTCCGGGGCCACGGCCTCGGTTCGCAGGGCGGGAGCCAGGTCCCAGATGCCCTGATGGTGGAAGCTGTTGACGCCGATCTCGTCGCAGCCGGTGATCCGCTGCAGCATACCGCCCTCCGCCACGGACACGGTGTGCACGGCCCGGTCGTAGGGCGCGGTCATGCGGTGGGAAATATCGCTGGGGTGCTCCGTGGGCAGATCCTGATACAGGGTGCCGCCCAGCAGGATGTTGAACAGCTGGCAGCCGCGGCAGATGCCCAGCATGGGCTTGCGGCCGGCAAAGCCCAGACGGAACAGTCCGGCCTCCAGCGCGTCGCGGCGCAGGCACAGGCCGCCGCAGGTGGACTTTCTCTCCTGACCGTACAGGGCGGGGTCGGAGTCGTGGCCGCCGGTGAACAGCAGACCGTCGCAGAGGGAATACAGCTGCTGGATGTCCGATTCCTCCATATCAAGAGAGAAGATCACGGGAATGGCGCCGGCCTCACGCAGCTCGTCCAGATAATGGGGCAGCATCCAGATGTTGTTTTTCTCGTCATCCCACAGGGGCATTACACCGATGATGGGCTTCTTCATGGGCTCCTCCTTCGCGGCGCGGCGCGCCAGTTTTCATTCAGAAGCTATCATAGCGGAAAAGGTCGACCTTGTCAATGCGGGGTATTGAAACGGCGGCAAAATTTGCGGAATTTGCGGTTTTTTTACAACAATTGTTGAGAAAACTATCGGGCGGAAACGCTTGTGGAGCAGGGGAAAATATGATATCCTGAAAAAAACAGGGGAGGGGAGATGCCGGGTGAAGAAGAGCGAACAGGAGAAGAAAATCAAAAAACGGCAGTTCCGCCAGGCGCTGCAAAAAGAGCTGAAGGAGCATAAAAGCTCCTTCGTGGTTTTTTATACCCTGCGCCTGCTGGTCATCGCTTCGCTGGTACGCCAGATCATGCTGGGCAACTATGAGGGTGCCTTCTTCTGCGTGCTGACCATTTTGCTGCTGTATGTGCCCAGCTGGGTGCAGGTGAGGCTGCGCATCGAGCTGCCGCCGCCGCTGGAGATCACCATTCTCTGTTTCATCTTCGCGGCGGAGATCCTGGGCGAGGTCAACGCCTTTTATGTGAACATCCCCGGCTGGGACACCATGCTCCACACCCTCAATGGTTTTCTGGCCGCGGCGGTGGGCTTTTCGCTGGTGCTGCTGCTCAACGATGACGAACGGCTGACCTTTGACCTCTCGCCGTTCTTTCTGGCGCTGGTGGCCTTCTGCTTCTCCATGACCATTGGCGTGATGTGGGAGTTTTTCGAGTTTGCCATGGACTTCTTCCTCCACACGGATATGCAGAAGGATACGGTCATCCACAACCTCTATACCGTGACGCTGGACACCACCCGCTCCAACCGGGTGGTGGCGGTGCGGGGCATCACCGATGTGCTGGTTAATGGAGAGAGCTTGGGCGTGGGCGGCTATCTGGACATCGGCATCATCGACACCATGAAGGATCTGCTGGTGAACTTTGTGGGCGCGGTGGTGTTCTCTGTCACCGGCTATTTCTACGCCCGCAGCAAGGGAGAGACCAGGACGCCGGCCCAAAGCTTCGTGCCCAGCAAAAAGACCGAGGAAACGGACTATCTCAAGCAGATCTGCGAGGGCGGAGACTGTCGGGAGGCCCCGCCGGAGACGAAACCATAAGAAAAACGCACCGGGAAACCGGTGCGTTTTTTATTTGAGGGGGCGTCAGGCGGACAGCTCGTTCCACAGGGTGAAGCCCAGGATCAGGGCACCGCCCAGCATCTGGACGGGGGTCATGGACTCGCCTAGCACCAGCACGGAGATGAGCACCGCCACCAGCGGGTCCACATAGCTGAGAATGGAGGCCTCCTGACCGCTGAGATCCTTCAGGGCGGAGAAGTACAGGCAGTAGGTGACGCCGGTGTGGAACAGACCCACCACCAGCAGGCACAGCCAGCCGGTGCCGTCCAGCACCTCTGGATGGAAGCCGGAGGTGGCCGCCACATAGGGCGTCAGCACCAGGATGGCCGCCAGAAACTGAAACAGGGAACGGTGGATGCCGGTGACGCCTTTGATAAACTTGTTCAGCAGCACCACGGTGGCGTACAGGCAGGCGGCGCCCAGACCGAACAGGATGCCCTTGCCGTGGGAGCTGCCGGCGGACAGGTCGCCGATGCCGGTGATGAGCACCAGACCCAGCGTGGACATGGCAAAGCAGAGGATCTGCTTTTTCGTCAGCTTTTCCCGGAACAGGATGGGGCAGGCCACCGTCACGATGACCGGCGCGAAGTAATAGCTGAGGGTGGCCACGGACACGGTGGTGTAGCGGTAGGCCTCGAATAGCAAAATCCAGTTGAAGCCCATGGCGGCGCCGGAGAGGAGCAGCAGGGGCAGCTGCTTTTTGATGGTGGCGAAGTCCAGCTTCTGGCGGCTCAGCAGCAGGTAGCCGACCAGCAGCACGGAGGCCAGCACCGCCCGGTACAGGGCCAGCTCGCTGGAGGCCACGGCGATATTGCGGGTGAACAGAGCCAGCGTGCCGAATACGAAGCTGGCGAAGGCCATCATGGCCCGGGCGCGGTTGTGAATCGTCATAAAGTCACCTGACCGATCAGAAAATTGTCGTTTCCAGCATCGTACTTCAAATGCCCGTGCCTGTCAATGCGGAAACCGGGAATTCCGCCTTTGCAGTGGGCACAAAGGGTGGTATACTGAAAAAAACGCACGGGAGGAACCGGATATGTTCAGAGAGATGGTACGAAAAAATCAGCAGCTGCCTCGGGAGGAGTGCATTGAGATCCTGCGGCAGGAGACCCGGGGCGTTCTGTCCGTGGTGGGCGACGGCGGATATCCCTACGGCGCGCCCATGAACCACTGGTACAACGAGGCCGACGGCGCCGTGTACTTCCACTGCGGCAATATTGGCCACCGGCTGGACGCCCTGCGGGAGAACGACAAGGCCTCCTTCTGCGTCTGCGGCAAGCCGTGGAAGGACGAGGCGGACGACTGGTCCTGGTGGGTGAAGAGCGTCATCGTGTTCGGCCGGGTGGAGATCCTCGACGATCTGGACACCATCATCGACATCACCACGAAGCTCAGCTATCAGTTTACACAGGATGCGGACTATATCCGCAAGGAGATCGAGGGCCACGCCCACCGGACGCTGCTGCTGCGGCTGACGCCGGAGCACATCAGCGGGAAGCGGGTGCACGAGGCATAATCATCCGGACAGAAAAGAACACCGCGGAAAGCTATGCTTTCCGCGGTGTTTTGGCACCCCCGACCAGACTCTAACTGGTGGCCTGTCGCTTAGGAGGCGACCGCTCTATACAACTGAGCTACGGGGGCTTAAGTTGGACCGGCAGGAACTATTTTACCCATTTCCGTCCGGTCTGTCAATCCGAGAAAAACTGGGGCCTGTTCCGGCGGCTGGCGGCCGGTCAGCCCTGCGGCGGGAATACAGCCGTGATGGCGTCTGCCAGGCGGTCCATGAACGGGGGCGTCAGCAGGTCGTTCTGGGCGTAGATCATCATGCTGCGGATGGGGGCGTGGCCGCCGGCAAAGGGGATGGAGCAGAGGTCGTCGTCCTCCGCCGCGAGGAGCGCGGGCATAAAGCCGACGCCGTAGCGCTGGGCCACGGCCTGCCGGATGGCCTGCATGCTGTCCAGCTCCATGACGATGCGGGGCGTCTGACCCCGGCCCGAAAATTCCCGCAGGAGGAACTTGCGGAAGCTGCAGCCGTTCTGGGTGAGGATGAACTGCTGGTCCCGGATGTCCTCAAAGGAGACGGATTCCCGGCCTGCCAGCGGGTGCTTCCGCGGCGTCACCACCACCAGCGGCTCCTGCCGGATCTCCCGGACGGTGAAGCCGTCATAGCGGCGGCGGGTATCCACGAGGAAGATCGCGTCCAGCTGGCCGCTGCGGAGCTGGGCGTGGAGAAACGGCGGACTGCCGTTGGTCAAATGAATGTTCAGCTGGGGATAGGCCGCCTTGATCTGCCGGATGACCACAGGCAGATACGTCTCCGAAAGGGCGTGGATGGTGCCGATGCGGATGGTGCGGCGCTGAGACAGGATCAGCTCACTTCGGGAGTCCTCGTACAGCTGCAGCATCCGGACGGCGTAGCGCTGCAGGACCAGCCCCTGCTCCGTGGGCACCATGCGGTTGCCCTGCCGCTGCAGCAGCTTCGTGCCCTGATAGGCGCCCTCCAGCAGCTGCATGTGCTTGGTGACGGTGGACTGGACATAGTCCAGCTGCAGGGCGGCGTTGGAGTAGTTTCCCGTTTCCAAAACGGTCAGAAAGGTTTTCAGCAGCTGCAGATCCAGCATGGCCATCACGCTCCGTCTTTGCAAAACTATCGATAAAAGGAATAGTTCCTTTCCCCATTATATATCTCCCTCCACCGCCGCGCAAGCTATAATTGACATAGAAACAGGCGACAGCGGAGGCCTGCGGGCCGGAAAGGAGCACATACGATGACACATTGCGAATTGGCGGACTACTACCACATGAAGGGCTACAACTGCAGCCAGAGCCTTCTGGCGGCGTTTTCCGATCTGACCGGACTGAGCGAGGAGGAGAGCCTCAGCGTTTCCGGCTGCTTTGGCCGGGGCGGCGGCTCCGGCGAGCTGTGCGGCGCGGCCGCGGGCGCCATGATGGTGCTGGGCATGCTGACGCCGGTGGACACCGGCGACCCCGCCGGCAGCAAGCTGCGCTCCGTGGCCCAGGGACGGGAGTTTCTGCGGCGGTTTTCGGCGCGGTTTGGCGCGGTGCGCTGCGAGCAGCTGCTGCCCATGGAGCTGCCGCTGGACGACCGGGTACCCGCGGCCCGGGCGCTGAACATTCAGGACCACTGCTCCGTTCTGGCGGTCACCGCTGCCGAGATCGTGGAGGAGATGCTGCGGGAGCGGCAGACGGAGATCTGAACAGACAGAAAAAGGACGCATTGCGATTTTGCAATGCGTCCTTTTGACAGCTTACTCGATGACCCGGACACGGATCACGTTGGCCAGATGGGTCACGTCGGCGATGACCTTTTCGTCCACACGGGAACCCAGGTCCACCAGCGTATAGGCGTAGTCGCCCTTGGATTTGTTGCTCAGGTTTTCCACGTTGACGCCGTCCGTGGCCAGCAGGGTGGTGATGTTGGCCAGCATGGCGGGGATGTTCTTGTGGATGATGCACATACGCATGACGCCGCTGCGCTCCATGGTCACGTTGGGCAGGTTCACGCTGTTGCGGATGTTGCCGTTTTCCAGATAGTCCCGCATCTGCCGCACGGCCATGACGGCGCAGTTCTGCTCGCTCTCCGGCGTGGAGGCGCCCAGATGGGGCATGGCGATGACGTGGGGGGCCTTGACGATGCGGTTGTTGGGGAAGTCCGTCACATAGGCGGCCACCTTGCCGGTGTCCAGCGCGGCGATCATGGCCTCTTCATCCACGATCTCGCCCCGGGCCAGGTTGATGATGCGCACGCCCCGCTTCATGTGGGCGAAGGCGTCGGCGTTGATCATGTGCTCCGTCTTGGAGGTGAAGTGGATGTGGAAGGTGATATAATCCGCCCGCTTATACAGGTCGTTGATATCCTTCACCACATGGATGTGGCGGTCCAGATTCAGCGCCGTGTCCACGGACAGGTAGGGGTCGTAGCCGTACACGTCCATGCCCAGAGAGATGGCCGTGTTGGCCACCAGAGAGCCGATGGCGCCCAGACCCACGATGCCCAGCGTCTTTTTATAGATCTCCGGGCCGATGAAGGCGGATTTGCCCTTCTCCACCACGGTGGTCACGTCCACACCGGCGTCCACCTGCTGGCGGACCCAGTGGATGGCGCCGTCCACGTCCCGGGAGCCCAGCAGCATGGCGCACAGCACCAGCTCCTTCACGGCGTTGGCGTTGGCGCCGGGGGTGTTGAACACGGCGATGCCGGACTCACTGCAGCGGTCCAGAGGAATATTGTTCACGCCCACGCCGGCGCGGGAGATGGCCAGCAGCTGGGCGGGGAAATCGTAATCGTGGAGCTTGGCGGAGCGGACGAGGATGCCCTCCTCGTGATCGGTGCTGTCGCTGACGGCGTACAGCTCGGGGTCAAAGCGCTCCAGACCCACGGGGGAGATCTTGTTAAATGTCTTGATGTGGTACATACGGGTATTGCCTCCTGGGTGATCCCAGCGGATCACGTTACTTGCGGCAGAACGTGCGGCGCTGGCGCCGCTTCTGCTGCAGCGTTCTCATTATAGTCTGGCTGAAAGACAAATGTCAACGTACGGCAGACCCAAAAAGTGGGAGGGGGCGGGCCGTTTCTTTGTGAAAAAAGCTGACGGGGACGAATCCGTTGTTTTGCCGGAGAAAAGTGCGGAAAAATGCGAAAAAATGTGGACTTTTATCTTGAAATACGGTTAGAGGCGGAATATAATATTTGGTTGTGTGTGATGATATAACATTCGGATATGCTGATTTTATGAAAGAAAGGATCGTTTCCTTATGCAGAATGAACATCTGAGAAACGTAGCCATTATTGCCCACGTCGACCACGGCAAGACCACTCTGGTGGACGAGATGCTCAAGCAGGGCGGCGCCTACCGCGAGAACCAGGAAACTGTGGACCGCGTCATGGACTCCGGCGATCTGGAGCGCGAGCGCGGCATTACCATCCTGGCCAAAAACACCGCCATCCGCTACGGCGATACGAAGATCAACGTGGTGGACACCCCGGGCCATGCCGACTTCGGCGGCGAGGTGGAGCGCATCCTGAAGATGGTCAACGGCGTCATCCTGCTGGTGGACGCCGCCGAGGGCCCCATGCCCCAGACCCGCTTCGTCCTGTCCAAGGCCCTGGAGCTGGGCCACCGTGTCATCGTGGTGGTCAACAAGATCGACCGCCCCGACCAGCGCATCCACGAGGTGGTGGACGAGGTGCTGGAGCTGCTGATGGATCTGGACGCCACCCCCGAGCAACTGGACTCTCCCATGCTGTTCTGCTCCGGCCGTCAGGGCACCGCTTCCTACTCTCCCGACGTGATGGGCGAGGACCTGAAGCCCCTGTTCGAGACCATTCTGGAGTATATCCCCGCCCCCGAGGCCAACGTGGACGAGCCCTTCCAGATGCTGGTCTCCTCCATCGACTATAACGAGTTTGTGGGCCGTATCGCCATCGGCCGCATCGAGCGCGGCACCCTGCACCAGAATCAGGAGATCGTGGTGTGCAACTACCACACCCCCGATGCTCCCGCCAAGAAGTCCAAGGCAACCGCCATCTATGAGTTCGAGGGTCTGGCCAAGAAGCCCGTCACCGATTCCTCCGCCGGCAACATCATCGCCATGAGCGGCATCGGCGACATCACCATCGGCGACACCATCTGTGTGCCCGACTGCGTGGAGCCCCTGCCCTTCGTGCAGATTTCCGCCCCCACCATGGAGATGACCTTCTCCGTCAACGACTCTCCCTTCGCCGGCCGCGAGGGCAAGTTCGTCACCTCCCGTCAGCTGCGCGAGCGCCTGTACCGCGAGACTCTGAAGGACGTGTCCCTCCGCGTCACCGACACCGACAAGGAGACCGCTTTCAACGTGGCCGGCCGCGGTGAGATGAGCCTCAGTATCCTCATCGAGACCATGCGCCGCGAGGGCTATGAGTTCCAGGTGTCTCCCGCCCGCGTGCTGTACAAGGAGATCGACGGCGTCCACTGCGAGCCCATCGAGCGTCTGGTGGTGGATGTGCCCGGCGACTGCGTCGGCTCCGTCATCGAGAAGCTGGGTCAGCGCAAGGCCGACCTGGTGGAGATGACCCCCGTGGGCGAGCGCATGAAGATCGAGTTCCTGGTGCCTGCCCGCGGCCTGTTCGGCTACCGCAACGACTTCCTGACCGACACCAAGGGCGAGGGCATCATGGCCTCCGTGTTTGATTCCTACGCCCCCTACAAGGGCGAGATCTCCCGCCGCGGCAACGGCTCTATGATCGCTTTCGAGACCGGTGAGTCCATCACCTACGGCCTGTTCAACGCCCAGGAGCGCGGCGTGCTGTTCATCGGTGCCGGCGTGCCCGTTTACGGCGGCATGGTCATCGGCGTCAACCCCCGTAGCGAGGACATGACTGTCAACGTCTGCAAGAAGAAGCAGCTGACCAACACCCGCGCCTCCGGCTCCGACGACGCTCTGCGTCTGGTGCCTCCCCGCCAGATGAGTCTGGAGCAGTGCCTGGAGTTCCTGGCCGACGACGAGCTGCTGGAGGTCACCCCCAAGAGCCTGCGTATGCGCAAGTCCATTCTGGACCACGAGAAGCGCATGAAGGCCCTGCACGGCAAGAAATAAAGCATTTAAAGGGGGGATTTTATCCCCCCTTTACCCGCAAGGGGTACGCCGCATCCGTAAAGCAGCAGAGCTGCTAACGGCTGCGCAGTAGATTCCCCCTCACCAGTGAAGCGATCTTCACTGGTGAACGCCGCCCAAGGCGGCTGAGTCAACGTATTTTTGCCACGTACACGCCGCGGCAAAAATTTATTGAACTGCTAGAGGCGGTGCCGGTTTCGGCGCCGCCTTTTTTCGTTGACAGGACAGGGCGGGGCCGATACAATCAAGGGAGAACAAGAAAGGGGAGAGGCTTATGGAGCAGATGTGGGTGCATGTTTGGGGCACCGTTCAGGGCTGGATGCGGGACGGACTGCATCTGGTCAACCCCGATCCCGAGGACCCGTACAACGAGGTGATCCTGCACGTCAGCCCCGAAACGGCGGTGGCGGACGGCGCGCTGGGTCTGCCTGTTGGCGTGGAGAGTATTACGGACGGCGACCGGCTGGACGCCTGGATCGGCCCTGCTGTGATGATGAGCCTGCCGCCCCAGGCGGTGGCGGCCGCGGTGGTGGTGAACCTGCCGGAGGGCATGGCCGTGGGATATCATTCCGTGGTGACGGCAGAGCTGTCGGAGGCCGGTGTGGCCGTGACGGCGGCGGATGGCGCCGCGTTTACCGTTCCGCCCACGGCGGACATCTCCCCCTGGCGCACCCGGCAGATCGTGCGGCTGGAGGATATCGCGCCGGAGCGGCAGCTGTTGGTCTGGCGGGATGAAACGGGCGCGGTCACCCGTGCGGTGCTGTTCCCCTGAGAGCTGCCGGTGACACGGCAAGCTTGCTGAACCCGGTAAAAAAGGCCTTCCCGAAACGGGAGGGCCTTTTCTGCTGTACTGAACAGGGCGGAAAGCCGATAAGAATAGACCAAAGGAGGTCTGATGATGGAACAGGATCGTTTGCGGGACAACGCTTCCCGCGTTTTGCCGCCATCGGAGCCGGCGGTCACCTTCCGGAATTTTTATGACATTCTGGGTTACAACGGATACATGAGAACGGACAACGCCGCCGCGCCCTGGACCATCCGGCGGTACTTTGCCGTGGCGGAGGGCGGTCGCCCGTTTCCAATCGCCGAGAGTTTCGGCTTTGACGGGCCGCGGGATTACTCCGTGGACCTGGATGGCGACGGCAGGAGGGAGCTGGTGGCCAACGTCCAGTACGGCGGCGACGGCCACCGGACGGTGTACGTCTACCAGAGACGGGAAGACGGGATCTGGCGGGGCGTGCCGGATCTGTCCGGCCTGCCGAACCACGACAACTGGGGCGCCAACTCCACCGCCGTGGTCTTCGACCCGGCGGAGCGGGTGTTCCGGGTGCGCTACGCCATGAAAAACACGGAGACTCTGGGCACCGTGGAATACCAGGGGCTGGGGCGGATGATCTTCGCGCCGTACATCCCCACATAAGGACAAAAAAAGACGGTTGGCACGGCCAACCGTCTTTTTCTGTTTGAAAGATCACTCCCGCATGGTCTTCAGGATGCCGGCGGTCTCCAGAGCGGAGCGCAGCGCCGTGTACAGGATGGGGGCGGCGATCATGGCGGCCACCGCGTTGATGAGGGAGGCGGGCAGCTTGGCCAGCATGGTGGCGAACACCGTCTCGGCGGGATAGCCGTAGATGAATTTCTGGAACACAAAGGTCTTGCACATGTACAGGCCCACATAGGTCAGGGCGCCGATGACGCTGGCGGCGATGTTCCACAGGGGGCGCTTGGCGTCCTTGTCGCCGGCGAAGGCGATCTTGGCACAGACCCAGGCCATCAGGAATTTGGTGACAAAGGTAACGGCGCAGTCCAGCATGCCGTAGCCGCCGAACAGGGCGTCATACAGGGCGGAGCCGAAGCCGGCGGCCAGACCGCCGGGGATGGGGCCCAGCAGCAGTCCGCTCAGCAGGCACATGGCGTTGGCGAAGTGGACCTTGGAGCCCAGCAGGGGAAAGCGGAAGAAGGTGACGACACACACCAGCGCGGCCAGCACGCCGATATAGACGATTTTTCTCAGAGTAAAGCGCTGTTTCATGGGGACATACCCTCCGTTGGAAGTTTTTACAACCCCATCATAGCGGCAAACTGGCTTTGTTTGAATAGCCAGTTTTTTAATTTTTTACAAGGTCAGATTGAGGCAGAGGGAGGAAAAATATGCAGCTGTGCGGCGTCAGTCAGGGAGATATGCACGATTTTCACGAAAAACAGGGAGAATATCCAGCGGAGCAAGACGGCGGAAACCGGGAAAGGGCACTTAAAAATGGTGAATATGACGATGAATATATTCCGCAAATATACATTAATTTAATATAAAAATGCAAACGGCATACGGAAATGTGAAAAAACTGGCAGTACAGGGAGAAATTGTTGTGCAGTTTGTCAATTGAATAAATATGCGCATATGTCGTATAATTCAACCATCATCAATCAACACTTTCGGGAGGCACCCATCATGAAGAAAGAAAACATCAAGAAAATCGTTCTCGCCTACTCCGGCGGTCTGGATACTTCCATCATCATCCCCTGGCTGAAGGAAAACTACAACGATCCCGAGATCATCGCCGTGGCCGGCAACGTGGGCCAGGCTGACGAGCTGGACGGTCTGGAGGAGAAGGCCATCAAGACCGGCGCCTCCAAGCTGTACATCGCCGATCTGACCGACGAGATGGTGGACGACGTGATCATCCCCGCCATGATGATGGGCGCCACTTACGAGGGCTATCTGCTGGGCACCGCCTTCGCCCGTCCCATCATTGCCAAGAAGCTGGTGGAGATCGCCAAGGCCGAGGGCGCCGACGCCATCGCCCACGGCTGCACCGGCAAGGGCAACGACCAGATCCGCTTCGAGCTGACCATCAAGCGGTTCGCTCCCGAAATGACCATCATCGCCCCCTGGCGTGAGTGGGACATCAAGGGCCGTGACGAGGAGATCGACTACGCCGAGGCGCACAACGTGCCTCTGAAGATCTCCCGCGAGACCAACTATTCCAAGGATAAGAACCTGTGGCACCTGAGCCACGAGGGTCTGGATCTGGAGGATCCCGCCAACGAGCCGCAGTACGACAAGCCCGGTTTCCTGGAGATGAGCGTGTCTCCCTTCCAGGCTCCCGAGGAGGCGGAGTATGTGACCCTCGATTTCGTTCAGGGCAAGCCCGTGGCCGTTGACGGCGAGGAGATGAAGGCCTCCGACATCATCGCCAAGCTGAACAAGCTGGGCGGCAAGCACGGCATCGGCCTGCTGGACATCGTGGAGAACCGTATGACCGGCATGAAGGACCGCGGCGTCTATGAGACGCCCGGCGGCACCATCCTGTACCGTGCCCACGAGATCCTGGAGCAGATCACCGTCGATAAGGACACCATGCACATGAAGCGCAAGCTGGCAGTGGACTTCGCCGATCTGATCTACAACGGCAAGTGGTTCACCCCCCTGCGTGAGGCCCTGACCGCCTTCGCGGTGGAGAGCCAGAAGCACGTCACCGGTCAGGTGAAGCTGAAGCTGTACAAGGGCAACATGATCACCGCCTCCGTCACCTCTCCCGAGAGCCTGTACTCCGAGAAGATCGTGACCTTCGAGGAGAGCGATTACGATCAGACCGACGCCACCGGCTTCATCAACCTGTGGGGCCTGCCCGATAAGGTGCTGGCTCTGCGTGACCAGGGCAAGCTCTAAGAGCTTAAAGGGGGAACAGGTTCCCCCTTTAGATCCCCCATACAGCCTGCTGCAGCGCAAAAGGTGAATTGCCGCAAAGCGGCAAGAGAAGTTCCTCTGGAGGACTCGCTCTGCTCGCACGTTTGCAGGCTGAGAGGAATGTTTTGTCAGGTACACGCCCTGACAAAACATAATTGAAATAAAGCGTGAGCTTTTTGATTGGAACAGAGGCTGCGGGACGGAGGAAACTCCGCCCCGCGTGCCATAAGGAAAGGAACACACTATGAAACTTTGGGCAGGACGCTTCCAGAAAGAGACCGATACCGCGGTCAACGACTTTAACTCCTCCATCGCATTTGACGCCAGACTCTATCGTCAGGACATCACCGGCTCCATCGCCCACGCCACCATGCTGGGCGAGCAGGGCATCATCCAGCCGGAGGAGGCGGAGAAGATCGTTGCCGGCCTGAAGGCCATTCTGGAGGATATCGAGGCGGGCAACGTGGAGTTCACCGTGGACAACGAGGACATCCACATGAACATCGAGTCCCTGCTGACCGGCCGCATCGGCCAGACCGGCAAGCGCCTGCACACCGCCAGAAGCCGTAACGACCAGGTGGCTGTGGACTTCCGTATGTACGTGCGGGAGGAGATCGCCAACATCATCGATCTGATCCTGGACTTCGAGAAGATCCTGGTGAAGAAGGCCAAGGCGCATGTCTCCACCCTTCTGCCCGGCTACACCCACCTCCAGCGTGCCCAGCCCTCTACCCTGGGTCACCACCTGATGGCCTACGCCAACATGCTCAAGCGTGACATCACCCGTCTGGAGGACTGCCTGGAGCGCATGAACGAGTGCCCCCTGGGCGCCGGCGCTCTGGCCACCACCACCTATCCCATCGACCGCTGCCGCACCGCGGAGCTGCTGGGCTTTGCAAAGCCCACCGACAACTCTCTGGACTCCGTGTCCGACCGTGACTTCGCCATCGAATTCCTGTGCGCCTGCTCCATTCTGATGATGCACCTGAGCCGCTTCGCCGAGGAGATCATCCTGTGGTGCTCCTGGGAGTTCAAATATGTGGAGCTGGACGACGCTTACTCCACCGGCTCCTCCATTATGCCCCAGAAGAAGAACCCCGACGTGGCTGAGTTGGTCCGCGGCAAGACCGGCCGTGTCTACGGCTCCCTCATCACCCTGCTGACCGTGATGAAGGGCATCCCCCTGGCATACAACAAGGATATGCAGGAGGACAAGGAGCCGGTGTTCGACGCCATCGACACCGTGAAGATGTGCCTGCCCGTGTTCGCCGCCATGATCGACACCATGAACGTCAAGCCGGAGAACATGAGAAGAGCCGCTCTGGACGGCTGCTTCATCAACGCCACCGACTGCGCCGACTATCTGGTGAAGAAGGGCCTGCCCTTCCGGGAGGCCTACATGGTGGTCGGCAAGCTGGTCCACACCTGTATCGAAAAGGGTGAGAAGCTGGATACCCTGACGCTGGAGGAGTTCCAGGAGGTGTCCGATTACTTCCACGAGGATATTTATCAGGCTCTGTACATGAACAACTGCGTCAACGGCCGTAAGGCCATCGGCGGCCCCGCCAAGGTTGAGGTGGAGCGCCAGATCGCAGCCATCGAGAGCTTTATCGCAGAAAGAAACTGACAGAAAGGGGAACGCGGTATGAAACCGAAGGTATACATCGACGGCAAGGAAGGCACCACCGGCTTGCAGATCTACGACCGACTGGCGCAGCGAAGCGACATTGAGCTGCTGCTCATCGACGAGGACAAGCGAAAGGATCCGATGGAGCGAAAAGCCCTGATGGACGCGGCGGATATCGTGTTCCTGTGTCTGCCGGATGCGGCGGCCATCGAGGCCGTCGGCCTTATTGAAAATCCAAACACCCGCGTCATCGACGCATCCACCGCCCACCGCACCGATCCCGACTGGGATTACGGTTTCCCGGAGCTGTCCGCGAAGCACAAGGCGGCCATCCAAACCTCCAAGCGGGTGGCAAACCCCGGCTGCCACGCCACCGGCTTCATCTCCGTGGTGTACCCGCTGGTGGCCATGGGCCTCCTGCCGGAGGACGCGCTGCTCTCCTGCTTCTCCCTGACCGGCTACTCCGGCGGCGGCAAGAAGATGATCGCGGACTATGAGTCCCCCGACAAGGCGGAGAGCCTGTTCGCCCCCGCCCCCTACGGCATGGGCCAGACCCACAAGCACCTGCCGGAGATGCAGAAGATCTGCGGACTTGCCTATAAGCCCGTGTTCGTCCCCATCGTGGATGATTACTACAAGGGCATGGCCACCACCGTTTCCTTCCACATGGCCCAGCTGACCGGCGTCACCACCGTGGCGGAGGTGCAGCAGAAGCTGGCTGACTACTACGCCGGCGCCGCCATGGTCACCGTGGCGGAGGGCACCGGCACCGGCAAGGTGTTCGGCAACGCCAAAGCAGGGAAGGACACGTTGGAACTGATCGTATCCGGCACCGACGAGCGCTTCACCATCACCGCCCTGTTTGACAATCTGGGCAAGGGTGCATCCGGCGCCGCCGTACAGAACATGAACCTGATGCTGGGACTCGACGAGACGACCGGCCTGAGCGTATAAGGAGATTTCTATGGCAATGAAAATGATCGACGGCGGCGTCTGCGCCGCCCAGGGCTTCAAGGCCGGCGGCATCCATGTGGGTGTCAAGAGCCACAAGACCGACAAGAAGGACGTGGCCCTCATCGTCTCCGAGGTGGAGTGCTCCGCTGCCGCCGTGTTCACCAAGAACGTGGTAAAGGCCGCCCCCATCCATGTGGACAAAAAGCATCTGGAAAACGGCAAGGCCTGGGCCATCATCGCCAACAGCGGCAACGCCAACGCCTGCGCCCCCAAGGGCGAGGAAAACGCCATCCGCATGTGCCAGGCGGCTGCCAAGGCCATCGGCTGCGACCCCTCCGACGTGCTGGTGTCCTCCACCGGCGTCATCGGCCAGACCCTGAACGTTGGCGTCATCGAGGACGGCATGGCGGAGCTGTACGGCTCCATCGAGCACTCCGCCGCCGGCTCCCTGGCCGCGGCCCACGCCATCATGACCACCGACACTGTGAAGAAAGAAGCGGCTGTTGAGACCGTCATCGGCGGCAAGACCGTTCATATGGGCGGCATCGCCAAGGGCAGCGGCATGATCCACCCCAACATGGGCACCATGCTCTGCTTCCTCACCACCGACTGCGCCATCTCTCCCGCCATGATCAAGACCGCTCTGCTGGAGACGGTGAACGTCAGCTTCAACCGCATCAGCGTGGACGGCGACACCTCTACCAACGACTCCTGCATCGTCCTGGCCAACGGCCTGGCCGGCAACGCGGAGATCACGGAGAAGGGCGAGGATTACGAGGCCTTCCTGCTGGCCCTGCAGACCCTGTGCATCCAGCTGGCCCGCGAGATGGCCTCCGACGGCGAAGGCGCCAAGCACCTGATCACCTGCTCCGTTTCCGGCGCCGCTGACGAGGACCAGGCCTACACCATCGCCAAGAGCGTCATCGGCTCCACGCTCACCAAGTGCGCCATCTTCGGCGCTGACGCCAACTGGGGCCGCGTGCTGTGCGCCATGGGTTACTCCGGCGCCGAGTTCGATCCCGACAAGGTGGACGTCCACTTCGTCTCCGCCGCCGGCGACATTCTGGTGTGCAGCCAGGGCCGGGGCGTGGACTTCGATGAGATAAAGGCCAAGAAGATCCTCACCGAGCATGATATTGAAATCAACATTACCATGGGCGAGGGCGAAGCCTCCTGCACCTGCTGGGGCTGCGACATGACCTATGATTATGTGAAGATCAACGGCGATTACCGCACTTAATTAGCTTTCCTGAAATCCTGAAAACGAGGTACCGACTATGTCAACACATGCACAGCAGGCGCAGACGCTGGTCGAGGCCCTGCCCTATATCCAGAAGTATACCGGCAAGACCGTGGTGGTCAAATACGGCGGCAACGCCATGATCTCCGAGGAGCTGCGAAAAGCCGTCATGAGCGACATCATCCTGCTGAGCCTGGTTGGCATCCGGGTGGTGGTGGTCCACGGCGGCGGCCCGGAGATCTCCGACATGCTGAAGAAGATCGGCCACACCTCTCACTTCGTGGATGGCCTCCGCTACACCGACGAGGTGACCATGGACGTCGTCCAGTCCGTCCTCTGCGGCAAGGTCAACAAGAATCTGGTGGCCCAGCTGAACCGCCTCGGCGGTCAGGCCATCGGCCTGTGCGGCATGGACGGCCAGCTGTTCCAGGCGGTGCAGCTGAACGAGAAGTACGGTCTGGTGGGTGAGATCACCGCCGTCAACCCCGACCCGGTGAACAACGCCCTCCTCAGCGGCTACATCCCCGTGGTCTCCACGGTGGCCCAGGGCGTGGACGCCGACACCGCCTACAACATCAACGCCGACACCGCCGCCGCCAAGCTGGCGGAGGCCCTGCAGGCGGAAAAGCTCATCCTGCTGACGGACACCCGCGGTCTTCTGCGGGACGCCGGCGACGAGGAGACCCTCATCCACGAGATCCACACCTACGAAGTCCCCGGACTCATCGAAAGCGGTGTTGTCTCCGGCGGCATGATCCCCAAAATGCAGTGCTGCGTGGACGCCATCAATGGCGGCGTCGACAGAGTTCATATTATTGACGGCCGGATCCCTCACTCCATCCTCATCGAGCTGCTCAGTGACAAGGGTATCGGCACCATGTTGAAAAGGGAGGATAACTGATATGACATCCAACGAGATCAAGAGCCTGACCGGCCAGTATGTAATGGGTACCTACGGACGCTTCCCCGTGGTCATCGACCACGGCGAGGGCGCCAAGCTCTACGACCCCGAGGGCAACGAATACATCGATTTCACCAGCGGCATCGGCGTCACCTGCCTGGGCTACGGCAACGACGCCTGGGTGGACGCCATCGCAAAGCAGGCCAAGAAGCTGAGCCACGTGTCCAACCTGTTCTACACCGAGGGTCCTGCTCTGCTGGCCCAGAAGCTGTGCGAGCGCAGCGGCGAGAGCTGTGTCTTCTTCGCCAACGGCGGCGGCGAGGCCAACGAGGGTATGATCAAGCTGGCCAGAAAGTACAGCTTCGACAAGTACGGCGCCGGCCGCTCCACCATCATCACCCTGAAGAACTCCTTCCACGGCCGTACCATCACCACCCTGAAGGCCACCGGCCAGGACGTGTTCCACAACTTCTTCTTCCCCTTCACCGAGGGCTTCCGCTACGCGGCCGCCAACGACTGGGCCTCTCTGGAAGAGGTTCTGGGCGACGACGTGTGCGCCATCATGGTGGAGATGGTCCAGGGCGAGGGCGGCGTGCTGCCTCTGGAGTACGACTACGTCCAGAAGCTGAAGGCCCTGTGCGACGAGAAGGATCTGCTGCTGCTGGCCGACGAGGTCCAGACCGGCATCGGCCGTACCGGCAAGCTGTTCGCTTTCCAGCAGTATGACGTGCTGCCGGACGTGGTCTCCTTCGCCAAGGGCATCGCCGGCGGCCTGCCCATGAGCGGCATCATGGCCAACGAGAAGTGCAAGGCCGTTCTCGGCCCCGGCACCCACGCCACCACCTTCGGCGGCAACCCCATCGCCGCAGCCGCGGCTCTGGTGGTGCAGGACGCCCTGAACGACGAGTTCCTGGCAGAGGTCACCGCCAAGGGCGAGTATCTGCGCAGCAAGATCGAGGAGATGAACCTGCCCTGCTTCGGCAAGACCCGCGGCATGGGATTGATGATCGGCATTGAGGTGGCCGAGGGCTACAATAAGGGCGACATCCTGAACCAGCTCATGGCCAACGGCCTGCTGGTGCTGACCGCCGGCCCCGGCATGCGTCTGCTGCCTCCTCTGGCCATCACCTACGAGGAAATGGACAAGGGTCTGGCCATCATGAAGAAGACCCTGAGCTGACAATGAAGTTCACGCACGCCGCCGGAGGACTTGCATCCTCCGGCGCGCTGTGGTTATATAAGTATACGGAAAAACCGCAAGTGAGGACGATTTTATGGAAAACCACACCCATTTTTTAAAGCTCCTGGACTTCACCCCCGCTGAGATCCAGCAGTTTCTGGACACTGCCGCCGACCTGAAGGCCAAGAAGAAGGCCGGCATCCCCCACAAGTATCTGGAGGGCAAGAACGTGGCCCTCATCTTCGAAAAGACCTCCACCCGCACCCGCTGCGCCTTTGAGGTGGCGGCGCAGGATCTGGGCATGGGCAGCACCTACCTGGGCCCCACCGGCTCCCAGATCGGCATGAAGGAGTCCATCGCGGACACCGCCCGCGTCCTGGGCCGCATGTACGAGGGCATCGAGTACCGCGGCTTCGGACAGGAACTGGTAGAGGAACTGGCGAAGCACGCCGGCGTCCCCGTGTTCAACGGCCTGACCAATGAGTTCCACCCCACCCAGATCCTGGCGGACTTCCTGACCATTCAGGAGCACTTCGGCGGTCTGCGCGGCGTGAAGCTGGTGTACCTGGGCGACGCCCGCTATAACATGGGCAACAGCCTCATGGTGGGCTGCGCCAAGATGGGCATCCACTTCGTGGCCTGCGCCCCCAAGGCCTATATGCCTGACGAGGACTTGGTGGCCCAGTGTCAGGCCATCGCCAACCAGACCGGCGCCGTGCTGGAGTTCATCGAGGATCCCATGGAGGCCACAAAGGGTGCCCACGTCCTCTACACCGACGTGTGGGTATCCATGGGCGAGCCTGTGGAGGTCTGGGCGGAGCGCATCGAGGCCCTCGGCCCCTATCAGGTGACAAAGGCGCTGATGGACAACGCCGGCCCCCAGTGTAAGTTCATGCACTGCCTGCCCGCCTTCCACGACCACAAGACCACCGTGGGCCGCGAGATGGGCGAAAAATTCGGACGCAGCGCCATGGAGGTCACCGACGAGGTGTTCGAATCCGAGGCCTCCATCGTCTTCGACGAGGCGGAAAACCGCATGCACACCATCAAGGCCGTCATGTACGAGCTGATGAAGTAAACAAGAAGGTCCCCGGAACTTTTGTTCCGGGGACCTTGTGCTGTCATTTGATCTCCTGTTCCAGCGCGTCAAATTCCGGGGTAGAGAAGAATTCACCCAGGGTGATGCCCAGCCCGTCGCAAAGCTTTTTCAGCGTCACGACGCCGGGATTCTGACTGCGGCCGTAGAGGATGCTTTTTAAGGTGGATGGCGGAATACCGGAGGTGTTTGCTAAATGGTTGATAGAAATATTGTATTGGCCGCACAGTTGGATTAAGCGTACCGCCACTGCTTGTCGGGTATCCATCCCAGTCACCACCTTCCTCTGCAAGTAGTTTATCCACCATACTTGCAGAGAATAGGCGATATATGATACTATTGGGCTATATATAGACTAAAAGGAGGACGTATTATGGCAGTCTGCGGGATCGTGAGCTTTGTGGATCGGGTACCCGCGTGGAGCGAAAAAGACGGGGGTTCGGGCGCTGAGGAGATCATGGAGATGAACGCTGCGATCGACCGGCAGCTTCAGGCGGGAATCAAACATTATGTGATCATCATGGACAGCTTTATTGGGCTCCAGGCAGCGATTTCCCTGCGCGTGGGGGAACTGCAATTGTTCGGCGTTCACTACACTGCCGTCATGCTGTGGGAGGAACAGGCCGCCTACTGGCCGGAGCGCATCCGCGACTGGTGGTTCCGGGCCTTTCAGGCGTGCAGCAAGGAGATCATCCTGGAGCCCCGCCTGACGGAGAAAAACCGGGAAAAACGGGACCAGTACCTGCTGGACCACTGCCACAAGCTGCTGATTTTCACCACCGGACCGAACGCTGAGGCCGACGCGCTGGAAAAACGGGCCGCGGCGGCGGGACTTGTGGTAGAACAGGTGCGGCTTGACAGACCGGGTGGCGGAAATTAAAATAGAGAACGGTAACTAAGACAAAAGGAGTGACCCGTTTATGGAACGTTCTGCCGGCATTTTACTGCCGATTTTTTCTCTGCCCGGCCGCTACGGCATCGGCTCCCTGGGTAAGGAGGCCCGCGCCTTCGCCGACTTTTTGAAGGAGGCCGGCCAGAAGTGGTGGCAGATCCTGCCCGTGGGCCTGGTGGGCGCAGGCAACTCCCCTTACGCCAGCCCCTCTACCTTTGCGGGCAACCCCCTGTTCATCGACCTGGACATTCTGGCGGAGCAGGGCTTTTTGACCCACGCGGAGCTGAGAAGCGCCCAGGTGCCCGCCTCCGACAAGATCGATTACGCCGCGCTGGAGACCAGCCGCGAGGCCCTGCTGCGGAAGGCCTTCTCCCGTGTGGACGGTGAGAACGCCCAGGCCGTCCGCGCCTTCGCCGACCAGAATCCCTGGGTGAAGGAGTTCGCCCTGTACCGCGCCGCCCGCGCCCACTTCGGCTGCCCCTGGTACGAGTGGGAGGATGAGGCGCTGCGCCGCCATGAGGAGGACGCCCTGTGGCGCTGGCGGGTGCTGCTGGCGGAGGATGTGGCCTTCCACACCTGCGTGCAGTACTGGTTCTTTACCCAGTGGGCCGCCCTGAAGAGCTATGTCAACGGCCTCGGAATCAAGATCATCGGCGATATTCCCATCTATGTGTCTCTGGACTCCGCCGACGTGTGGGCGGAGCCGGAGCAGTTCCTGCTGGACGAGGAGGGCCGGCCCTCCAAGGTGGCCGGCGTGCCCCCCGACTATTTCGCCGAGGACGGCCAGCTGTGGGGCAATCCCCTGTACGACTGGGAGTACATGAAGCGTGACGGCTTCGGCTGGTGGATCCGCCGCGTGGACGGCGCCATCCGCCTGTTCGACATCGTCCGCATCGACCACTTCCGCGGCCTTGAGAGCTACTGGGCCGTGCCCGCCGACTCCGACACCGCCAAGGTGGGCCAGTGGGAGAAGGGCCCCGGCATGGATCTGCTGCAGGTGCTGAAGACCTGGTTCTGGTACGCCGACGTGGATTACATCGCCGAGGACCTGGGTCTGCTGACGGATGAGGTGCACCAGCTGCGTAAGGCCTCCGGCCTGCCCGGCATGAAGGTGCTGCAGTTCGCCTTTGACAAGCCCTATAACGCCTACCTGCCCCACAACCACGAGGAAAACTGCATCTGCTACTCCGGCACCCACGACAACGACACGCTGGTGGGCTGGCTCTCCAAGGCCGGAAAGGAGGAGCGCCGCTTCATCGAAGACTATCTGGGCGTCAAGGGCGACACGGAGACCCTGCGCCAGGCCGTGCTGCGTGCCGGCCAGGGCAGCGTGGCCAATCTGTTCGTGGCCCAGATGCAGGACTATTTGGCGCTGGGCGGCGAGGCCCGCATCAACGTCCCCGGCGTGGCCAAGGACAACTGGGCCTGGCGGATGCTGCCCCGCAAGACCACGAAGAAGCTGGCCCGGGAGATCCGCACCCTGACCTACACCTACGGCCGCTGCGCCAGCCCCGAGGTGGAATAAAGCGCTAAAAGCCAGCCCTGTCCTACTGGACAGGGCTGGCTTGCTGTATTAAGCCTTCTCGATAAAGCCAGTTTAATTGCAGGTGTGTGAGTTCATGTCGAACCAGGAAATCAACGTGCCACATTTAGGGCAGGTGTGCCGCTCCAGCTGCTCTGCCAGCCATTGGACGGTTCCGACCTCCCTTAAACGGTAAGAGTCTGGGATGACATTGGCATGGTTGCAGACACCGTTGATGATCGGCCCTTTGCTGAATTCTTCAAGCCGCGTGCAAGGAAACTCCGAACAGACATAACAATGACTGACATCGTGTGCTTTTGCGCAGTCACGAAACCCGTTTTTGCACTCCCTGCAGCCTTCCCGCACATGATCTGACATACAGCCATGACAGGTTTCCGGATAAGCTGGGCAGGCTCCGCAGAACAGGCCGCAGATCGCAATGCATTGTTCGTCTGGTTTTCGCGTCATATGGCTCCCCCCACATATAGTTTATCCTATTATAAAACAGATTCCTGCCGCGTTCAAGGTGTGGAGGGCGGGGTTGACCCCGCTGCGGCGGATATGATATAATCTCCCTGTTCGCGGGAAGTATTTTCTGACCGCCGACACCAATACTTTCATTCTGTCGTTCTGCCGGTGAGGATGCGTCCCAGCCGAAAGAGGAGAGGAATCAGGCGCAGGGAACTGCGTCTTGCGTGATATGCTTTGCTGTCATCCCTCCTGCCATGAACGGCGGGAGGGATGATTTTTTTACGAAAGGAGTTTTTACTATGGAGACCCGCGTGGCTGTGCTGGCCATCATCGTCCGGGACGGCAATTCCGTGGCGGCGCTGAATGAGCTGCTGCATCAGTATGGCGGCCACATCATCGGCCGCATGGGCATCCCCTACCACCAGCGGGGCGTCAACGTGATCAGTGTGGCGATGGACGCTCCGGCGGATGTGATCTCCGCCCTGTCGGGCAAGATCGGCCGCCTGCCGGGCATCACCGCCAAGACGGTGTACGCCCCGGAGGACGCACTGAAGTAAACCCAATCATCAACAAAAAGCGAGGAAATATCACATGAATCTGAAGAAAATCCTCAGCGCCGTTCTGGCGCTGTCCCTGTCCCTGAGCCTGGCCGCCTGCGGCAAGAAGGAAGAGGCTCCCGTTGAGACCCCCGAAGAGCCCGTGGTGGAGCAGCCCGCCGAGACTCCCGCTGAGCCGGAAGTCCCTGCCGAGGAGCCCGTCAACATGCGGGTGGCCGCCATGACCGGCCCCACCGGCATGGGCCTTGTGAAGCTGATGGCCCTGGCCGGCACTCCCATGGCCGAGGGCACCGACATGGCTGCCATCTCCGAGGCCGCCATGGCCGACTCCGGCTCTCTCGAGAGCGAGTACACCTTCTCTCTGGCCGGCACCGCCGACGAGATCAGCCCCCTGCTGATCAAGGGTGAGCTGGACGCCGCCTGCGTCCCCGCCAACATGGCCTCCGTGCTGTATAACAAGACCGAGGGCGAGATCGTCACTCTGGGCGTCAACACCCTGGGCGTGCTGTATATCGTGGACAAGGGCGACTCCGTCCAGTCCATGGCCGACCTGAAGGGCAAGACCATCGTCTCCGCCGGCAAGGGCAGCGTGCCTGAGTACGGCCTGCGCCACCTGCTGGTCCAGAACGGCATCGATCCCGACAAGGATCTCACCATCGACTGGAAGAGCGAGCAGGCCGAGTGCGTGGCCGCCCTGGCCTCCGGCACCGCCGACATCGCCATGATGCCCCAGCCCTACGTCACCGTGGCCCAGACCAAGGTGGAGGGCCTGCGTGTGGCCGTCAGCCTGACTGAGGAGTGGGAGAAGCTGGACAACGGCTCCGCCATGCTCACCGGCGTGGTGGTGGCCCGCAAGAGCTTCATCGAGGAGCACCCCGCCAAGGTGGAGCAGTTCCTCTCTGACTACGCCGCCTCCGTGGAGTGGGTGAACGCCAACACCGCCGACGCCGCCTCTCTGGTGGGCGGTTACGGCATCGTGGCCGCCGGCGTGGCCAACAAGGCTCTGCCCCACTGCAACATCGTCTGCGTCACCGGCGAGGAGATGCACGGCATGCTGTCCGGCTATCTGGCCGCTCTGGCCGAGCAGGCCCCCAACGCTGTGGGCGGCAAGCTGCCCGGCGACGATTTCTATTACGGCGCTTAATTTTTAACGAAAACGAGGTGCGGCTATGAAGCAGCGTCCGGACAACAATCAAATACGCGTCTGGGCCGTTGTCTTCTGGCTGCTGGTGTGGCAGGGGGGCAGCATGGCCCACTCTGCCGCCTACCCCCACGGCCATCTGCTGCTGGCCTCGCCGGTGGCTGCCCTGACGCGGCTGGCGGAGCTGGCGGTCACGGCCTCCTTCTGGCGGACGGTGGCCTCCTCCGCGTGCCACATCTTCGGCGGCTTCCTGCTCTCCTGCGCATTGGGCGTGGTGCTGGCGGCGGCCGCCGCCCGGTGGCGCGTCCTGCGGGAGCTGCTCAGTCCGCTGGTGGCGGTGGTGAAGGCGGTGCCCGTGGTGTCCTTCATCATTCTGGCGCTGGTGTGGCTGCGCGCTGAGACGCTGCCGCTGGTCATCGCGGCGCTGATGGTGTTCCCGCCGGTGTATCTGAACGTGCTCGCCGGCATCGAGAGCGCGGACAGACAGCTGCTGGAGATGGCCAGGGTGTTCCGGGTGCCCTTCTCCCGGCGGCTGCGGGGCATTTACCTGCCCGCCGTGCTGCCCCATTTCCGCTCGGCCGCGTCCCTGGGACTGGGCCTTTGCTGGAAGTCCGGCGTGGCGGCGGAGGTCATCGGCCTGCCGGCCCTGTCCATCGGCGAGGCGCTGTACAACGCCAAGGTGTACTTCCTGACGCCGGACCTGTTCGCGTGGACGGCGGTCATCGTGGCGGTGTCCGTGGGCTTTGAAAAGCTGTTTCTGGCGGCGGTGGCCGCCGTGGAGAGGAGGGTGAACGCATGAGCATCCGTGTGGAGAACCTCTGCAAGGCCTACGACGGCGCCCCCGTGCTGGAGGGCGTCACGTTTACGGCGGAGCCGGGACGCATCACCTGCCTCATGGCCCCCTCCGGCTTTGGCAAGACCACCCTGCTGCGCATCCTGCTGGGACTGGAAAAAGCAGATTCCGGCGCCGTGACGGCCCTGGCGGACTGCCGCTGGTCCGCCGTGTTTCAGGAGGACCGCCTCCTACCCCAGCTGAGCGCCGAGGGCAACCTGCGCTTCGCGCTGGGCACTGCCTACGATGAGCGGGACGCGGCGGTGCTGCTGGCGCGGCTGGGTCTTGGCGACGTGGGGGAGAAGCGGGTGCGGGACTACTCCGGCGGCATGAAGCGCCGGCTGGCGCTGGCCCGGGCGCTGCTGGCCCCCTGCGACGCGCTGGTGCTGGACGAGCCGTTCACCGGCCTCGACGAGGAGAACCGCGCCGCCGCGTGGCAGTGCATCCGGGAAAAGGCGGGCGGGAAGCCGGTCATTCTGGTGACCCATGACCCCGCCGACGCGACGGGGGAGGACTGCTGTCTCATTCGACTTTGAATAAACAGGACAACAGCTGACAGGATTTCCCTGTCAGCTGTTCACTTAATTAGCCGGCATTTTCACCGATCGTTGAAATAAGCAATGAGATATGATAGAGTGAAGCAAAAGAGCAATAAAAATACCGGAGGTGTGTTATGGCATACGATGTAAAAAAAGTATTGAACGATGGACTGACCATAGTTTATGGCCTGACAGACAGCCAGATCGCTGACATTGAACAGGAAGTTTATAAAGATCATCCTGAATACAGGGTTGAACTGTCTGAAATATTTGAGCCTGTTAAACTGGGCCCCATTCAATTAAAAAACAAAAAAACCATAGCGGAACTGATCTTGCGCCATAGCAAAACTCCAAAGGCGGATGGCAGAGATTTTCTGGATCATTATGTCTTCAAGCACGCCAAAGCTTTGGAATGTGAGTTTCTGATGAACCGGCTCCCACGCAGTACTTCTATTGCCCAAAGATACCGTGTATCACTGATCATAGATGCCATCGATAAAAAGAAGAAATATCTTTACAAAGATTTTGAACAATTTACCAACACTGTTAATATCTCGCAGCATTTTAACATATTCAACTGGTTTAACTGTGGTGCTGACTTTGATGTACGCATGTACAGTGTGATCTGGCTGACCCGTGTGCCGGAAGAAGAACTGGCCGCTTCCCTGAAAGAAGATGGGTCTTTCCGTGAAAATACAGAATTTTATACGGTAGAAAACGGCGAACTGGTAAACAAAACAAGTCTGCTCAGAGATATGATCAAAAAGTCCCCAGCAGAATTGGATGGCGGTAAGCCTGTAAAAGAGCAGGAACCGGAAGTACGGCAGCAAAAACCTGCCGCAGCAGAAGAAAAGGCTGAGGAAAAGCGGAAAGATACAGCACTTACCTGCAAAATTATATTTGAAAACAAGTCAAATTTTCTTATTTCTGATCCGCGTTCTCCGCACAGATGGCGCGCACTGCACATTATACAAATAAAAACTTCCTATGATATAGAGAAAGCAGAATTGATTACAAAGGATGGCAGTCGTTATTCCTTTGATTCAACTGAGGATCTTGTGCGTTTCCTTAACTCAAAAGAAACAGAGGCAACTGTTTCCATACAGGGCCATCAGCGTTATTTTGCTATGTACATATTTATCAAGGAGATGTTTAACAGGGGTGTAATAAGTCAGGAACAGTATCTTGAATTATCACAGCAGACATCACCGGAAGCTGAACAGGAGGACATTACTGCAGAAAAACCTGAAAATATTGTTCACATTGAGAAACTGATATACGAATGCTCTGTTGAGCCGTTGGGTCCAATCCGTATGCTATATCTGATGGATTTGCTGAAAGAAGCCGGCTCTGTGGAATATTATGGACAGCTTATTGAAGTTATCAAAATGCATCTGCTTGCTGTTGAAGACAGAGAAAGCAATTTTTATAAGAACTATAAAAGAATTCTGGAAACATGTGAAAAAGAGATGGCGGCACTGCTGCCTGACACAGCTGTGATAGATACACAGGATACAGCACTTACCTGCGATTTGAAAATTATTGACAAAGAGCGCCTTTCCAGACCAAGAAGAGGCAAGGTTACGGATGCAAATCTTTTTGGATTTATGATCAAAGTGCATTATAAATACGATGTCGACGTGGTGGAATTCCGAACAAAAGGTGGAATAAAATACAATCTGCTTGATGTAAATGCCATGAATAATTTTATATCTTCATCAGAAGATGAAGTGACACTGTATGTAAAAGGCAAGCAGCAGGCATCGGCTTTTGAACATGTGATGTCTATACTGTACATGAATAGATACTTGGATAGAAGCTGGTACCTTAAAGAAGTAGAGCCACGATATAACGATATACAGGTGCAATATCTCTATCAGGCGGATGATGTGTTTGTTTTTATGAGTCCTGACACATACGAGTCTTATGAAGTTTATGACAATATGATTTCCGATGATGCGAAACCATTGGTGGAAAACAATTCTTACAGATTGCTGCTTGTGGATGAACAGCCTGCTGATATCAGAAAAGACTGGCTGGCGAATAAGCCGCTGGAAAAACAACCGGATACCCGGCAGCAAAAACCTGCCGCAGCAGAAGAAAAGGCTGAGGAACAGCGGAGTGATATTTCCACAGAAGCATCGGAAGATGCAAAAGCTCTCTATCGATATGAAAAGCTTGCAGAACAGGGAGATGTCATTGCACAGTTCAACTGCGGTACAATGTATTTCCAAGGTGTAGGTACCGCGGCCAATAAGGAAAAAGCTCTTTGCTGGTATGAAAAGGCAGCAGAACAGGGAGATGTCACAGCACAGGTCTACTGCGGCTTCATGTATGACAAAGGTGTAGGCGCCGCGGTCAATAAGGAAAAAGCTCTTTACTGGTATGAAAAGGCAGCAAAGCAGGGACATGCCGATGCACAGTACTACTGCGGTACAATGTATTTCCAAGGTGAAGGTACCGCAGTCAATAAGGAAAAAGCTCTTTACTGGTATGAAAAGGCGGCCGAACAGGGAGATGTCAATGCACAGATCTACTGCGGTATAGCGTATGACAAAGGTGTAGGCACCGCGGTCAATAAGGAAAAAGCTCTTTATTGGTATGAAAAGGCGGCTGAACAGGGAGATGTCAATGCACAGACCTGCTGCGGTTTAATGTATTTCCAAGGTGAAGGTACCGCAGCCAATAAGGAAAAAGCCCTTTGCTGGTATGAAAAGGCAGCAGAACAGGGACATGTCGATGCACAGATCGCATGCGGAGCAATGTATCTCCAAGGTGAAGGTACCGCAGCCAATAGGGGAAAAGCTCTTTGCTGGTATGAAAAGGCAGCAGAACAGGGAAATGTCAATGCACAGTTCTACTGCGGAGCAATGTATCTCTACGGTGCGGGTACCGCAGTCAATAAGGAAAAAGCTCTTTACTGGCTTAAAAAGGCAGCAGAACAGGGACTTGCCGATGCACAGACTCTGTTGAAGACATTATAACTGACGATGAGTATTTACGCTGCATTTATGACAAACGAAGATTTACTTCGGTCTAGTTGCCAAACAGGCCCTGCTCTTTTCGAGCGGGGCCTGTTTCCATCATTTCGACAAAGGATTTTCAAATAGATCAAAACCAACCAGTTGAGTTAAAGGGGATTTTCCTGTCAGCTGTTGCTTTTTTCTTTCTCACGTGGTAATATATTAGTTCGGTAAATTGAAAGAGAAAAGGAGAATGAACGCATGTCCATTCTGATGAACCCGGTACTGGTATCCGTTGTGGTGCTGTGCCTGCTGTGTCTTTGCAAGCTGAACGTCCTTATGTCCCTCATCATTGCTGCCCTGACCGGCGCGGTGCTGGCGGGCATTCCTGTGCCGGAGGCCATGGATATCCTGTGCGGCGGTTTCGGCGCCAACGCGGGAACGGCTCTGGCCTATATCTTCCTGGGCACCTTCGCCAACGCCGTGGCCGCCACCGGTCTGGCCGACATCATGAGCAAGAAGCTCTCCCGGGTCATGGGCAGGAGCGGCAGCGTGCTGCTGCTGGTGCTGGCGGCGGTGGCCTGCCTGTCCCAGAATCTGGTGCCCGTCCATATCGCCTTCATCCCCATCATGATCCCGCCCATGCTGGCGCTGTTCAACGAGATGAAGATCGACCGCCGGGCGGCGGCCTGCTCTCTGGCCTTCGGACTGAAGGCCCCCTACATCTGCATCCCCTTCGGCTTCGGCGCCATCTTCATGGGCATCATCGCTGACAATATGACCGCCTGCGGCATGCCGGTGGAGATCGCCGACGTGGCGAAGTACAACTGGATCCTGGGCCTTGCCATGCTGGCCGGACTGCTGATCGCCGTGTTCCTCTCCTACCGCAAGCCCCGCACCTACGAATCCGTGGAGGTGGACACCACCCTCACCGAGGCCGTGTCCGACCGTCTGACGAAGGACCACATGGTCACCATCGCCGCCGTCATTCTGGTGGTCGTGGTGCAGGTGCTGACGGACTCCCTGGCCCTGTCCGCCCTGTGCGGCGTGCTGGCCATGCTGCTGGGCGGCGCCATTCGCTGGAAAGAGGCGGACGACCACTTCGCCGGCGGCGTGAAGCTCATGGGCATGATCGCCATGATCATGCTGGTGGCCGGCGGCTATGCGGAGGTCATGAAGGCCACCGGCGCCGTGGACGCCCTGGTGGAGGCCGCCATCGCCATCATGGGCGGCAGCAAATGGATCGCCGCCATCGTCATCACCTTCATCGGTCTGCTGGTCACCATGGGCATCGGCAGCTCCTTCTCCACGGTGCCGGTGCTGGCGGTGCTGTATGTGCCCCTGTGCCAGAAGATGGGCTTCTCTCCCGCCGCCACCATCCTGCTGATGAGCGCCGCGGCGGCCCTGGGCGACGCCGGCTCTCCCGCCTCCGATACCACCCTCGGCCCCACCTCCGGCCTGAACGCCGACGGCCAGCACGACCACATCTGGGACACCTGCGTGCCTACCTTCATCCACTATAACATCCCCCTGATGGTGGCCTCCGTCATCGTTTCCCAGTTCATTTAAGCAAAAAAAGACTGGCTCGAAAGAGCCAGTCTTTTATTCATCTACAGCAACGCTTACTTAACAGCGATGACTTCGATCTCGCACAGGACGCCCTTGGGGATGTCCTTCACGGCCACGCAGGAACGAGCGGGCTTGGAGGTGAAGTACTTGGCATAGACCTCGTTGAAAGCGGCGAAGTCAGCGATCTCGGCCAGGAAGCAGGTGGTCTTGACGACGTTCTCGGCGGTCAGGCCGGCAGCCTCGACGATAGCCAGAGCGTTCTTGCAGCTCTGCTCAGCCTGAGCGGCGATGCCCTCGGGAACGATGCCGGTGGCGGGATCAACGGGGATCTGACCGGAAGCGAAAACCATGTCGCCCACAGCCCAAGCCTGAGAATAGGGGCCGATAGCAGCGGGAGCGTTGGGAGTAGAGATAACCTTCTTGTCCATTGGAAGAGTCCTCCTTAAACAAATTTGATAGTAATATCATACCACTACGGCGCAAAAAGTCAATGATTGTCTCTTGAGAAATATGCAGAACGGTGGTATGATTTTTTCAATGTAAGTTATGAAAATTGGAATAATATGTCAGGAAAGGAACCGCGTTTTGGAAGATTTTAAGCAGATTTTGACCGAAAACAGCTACATTCGCCAGGAGGAGCTGATTTTCGGCGATTGTGACCGCAACGAAAATTTACGCATGTCCGCATTGCTGGGCAAGATCGCCAGCTTCGGCGGCTACGACTATGACGCCCGGGGCATGACCCGGGAGGTGCTGCTGGAGATGGGCTACGCCTTTTTGCTCTCCCGCCTGTCCGTCCGCATCCACCAGCGCCCTAAGTACGGCGAGACACTGACGGTGCAGACCTGGGAGAACGGCGCCAAGGGCGCCCATATGCAGCGCGTGTTCCAGATGAAGAACCAGTACGGCGCCCTGTGCGTCTCCGCCCGCAGTGACTGGGTGCTGGTGCACCCCGAGAACCATAAGATCCAGCGGCCCCGCTCCTTCGTCCACGAGGAGTTCATCCCCTGCCCCGTGGAGATCGACTGCCCGGAGCCGAAGAAGATCGCCCTGCCGAAGGAGGGACTGGAGGAGCTGGGCACGCGGAAGGTGGCGTGGTCCGATCTGGACGGCAACGGCCACCTCTACAGCGGCCGCTACGGCGACATCATCTGGGACTACCTGCCCGCCGACCTGCAGGACGAGATGCCCCGGGATTTCTATTTGAACTACAGCAAGGAGGCCACGCTCGGTCAGGAGCTGCGGCTGCTGGGCCACCGGGAGAACGGCGTCTACCGCATGGAGGGCGTGGGCGAAAACGGCGTGTGCTTCACGGCGTTGTTTGAATACTGAGAAAAGAGCCAAGCCGAAAATTTCGGCTTGGCTTTTATCATGGTTTGTGTTGCGCAGCAAAATGGTCTGTATGGAATTGTGCGTGTCTATTCGATAAATTTGGAAATGGTCAGTTGATTTCCTTGCCGCAGTAAGGACAGTATTTTCCAAAGGATTGTTTCATCTTCCCGCAATGCGGGCAGCGATTTGTGAGTTTTACATACAAGACAGAAACAAAAAAGACCACAAGCAAGATCAATCCAATATATACATCTGCGGTAATATCATAATTGCCGTCAAGCAATTTTAAGCCAATAACACCCCAATCAATTGCAAATACGGCAATGGATATTGCGGCTAACCATTTTGCGATCTTTCTCACGCTACCACACTCCTATTGTCAAATTCCTTTTGATCTGATTATCTGTATCCTATCACGGAACCGCATATGAAACAAGAACAGGCACAGCAGATTTCGATCTGCTGTGCCTGTAAACTGCTTTGTGGTGCGGATCAATAGCCAAACAGCATAGACCGCTTGATGTCGGCCAGGGAGTGCGCGCCGCACATCTCCATGGTGTCGGCCAGCTCGGCGCGCAGCTTGTCCACGTACACCTGCACGCCCTCGGCGCCGGCGCCGTAGACCATGTTGGCGAAGGGGCGGCCGATGAGCACCGCGTCGGCGCCCAGAGCCAGAGCCTTGAACACGTCCATGCCGGAGCGGATGCCGCCGTCCACCAGAATGGTCATCTGGCCGCCCACGGCGTCGGCGATGGCGGGCAGGACCTCGGCGGTGGCGGGGCACTGGTCCAGCACACGGCCGCCGTGGTTGGACACCACGATGGCGCTGGCGCCGGCCTCCAGCGCCTTCTTTGCGCCGGCAACGGTCATGATGCCCTTGAGGATGAAGGGCTTGCCGTCCGCCCACTCCACAATCTGCTTCAGCTGGTCCACAGTCTTGCTGCCGGCGGGGGGCTGCATGTTCCGCAGGAAGGGCAGGCCGGCGGCGTCAATATCCATGGCGATGGCCAGGGGGTTGGCGGTCTTGACCAGCTCCACCTTCTCCTGCACCAGCTCCATGTTCCAGGGCTTGATGGTGGGGATGCCCACGCCGTTTGCGCCGGCGATGGCCTTGGCGGTGGACTGCATGACCACGGGGTCAATGCCGTCGCCGGTGAAGGCGGCGATGCCCGCGTCGGCGCAGCCGGGCACCAGCAGGGCGTTATAGCTCAGGTCGTTGTACTTGTCGCCGTAGTGCTTGGCGACGGCGCCCAGAGGGGCGGCGAAAACGGGGATCTCCATCTTGCGGCCGAACAGCTGGATGGAGGTGTCGGCCCGCTGGTTTTCGCAGATGGTGTCCATGTTGACGCACAGCTCCTGCCACTTCTGGTAGTTGCGGATGGCGCCGGTGCCGATGCCCTTAGCGCCGGGACCTGGGATGCTGTTTTTGCAGGCCAGACCGTTGCACACGGGGCAGGATTTGCAGAGCGTGCCCATATTGGCGCGGGCGGCGGCCAGAACTTCCTGATAAGTCATAGAGAGATCCTCCGTATCTGTAGTTGTTTGACAAACACATTGTACTCCGCCGACGGAAAAAAGGCAACGTTCGGCAAAAAAGTTTCCTGAAAAATCGAAACAGCGGGAACTTTTTCCTGCGTGCCTCGTCTATAAAGACAAATGACTTTCACTGGAAGATTGGCTTGGATAAGGAGGAAACGGATATGAAGAGAAGATGGTTTGCAATTTTGGCGGCACTGGCGCTGGTGTGCACGCTGCTGACGGCCTGCGGCAGCAGCGCCAAAATGGAGACAGCGGCGTCGGCTCCGGCGGAGGCGCCCATGGCGCAGGCCTCCGGCAGCGCCATGATGGATATGGCCGAGGCGGAGGAGGTCTATTACGCCTCCACCGCCATGCAGGAGGACGGCGGCAAGGCCGCGGCGGACGGCAGCAAGCGCATTTACACCGCCAACATCGAGCTGGAGACCACGGAGTTTGACCAGGCGGCAAAGAGCCTCACCGCCCTCATGGAGGAGAGCGGCGGCTGGTACGAGTCCAGCAGCATGGGCAGCCGGGGCAGCGGCTACCGCTACGCCAGCTACACCGTCCGCATCCCCGTGGAGCACTACCGGAATTTCCTGGACCAGGCGGGAGAGCTGTGCCTGCTGACCTACAGCGAGGAGTATGTGGAGGATGTCAGCGAGCACTATTACGACACCCAGGGCCGCCTAAAAACCCAGCAGATCAAGCTGGAGCGGCTGCAGAGTTTGCTGGCCAAGGCGGAGCTGATGGAGGACATCATCACCATCGAGTCCGCCATCTCCGAGACGGAGCAGCTCATCGACGACCTCTCCGGCACCCTGCAGCACTATGACGCCCGGGTGGCGTATTCCACCATCCATGTGAATCTGCGGGAGGTGGCGCGGCTGTCCAACGTGGAGGAGCCGGTGGTGGGCTTCGGCGCCCAGTTCGCCGCGGCGCTCTCCAACGGTTGGAAGAATTTCGTGGACGGCATGCAGGACTTCGCCATCGGCCTTGCCTACAGCTGGATGTGGGTGCTGGCGCTGATCGCCGTGGTCGTGGTGGTCGTCCGGACGCTGAAGGGCAAAAGGCTGCGCCTGTTCCGCCGGAAGAAAAACCAGACGGAAAACACCAAAGAATGACCGAAAAAGCGCATAAACGCAAAAAAAGAGAGCCGTTTGGCTCTCTTTTTCTTATGCCTTTTTGAACACATGCACCCGGAAGGCGATGCGGGTGGTGAGACGGTCCAGCGCCGCCAGACGGTCGCTGCCGCTCTTGGGGGTCTTCCAGTAGTAGGGGGTCATCTGGAACAGGTTGTGGATATCCGTCTGATTGTCCAGCGTGATGGTGGCCTCCACGGGGACGATCTCCTGGTAGGTGAAGCCCTCGTAGGGCGTCTCCTTCTCCTCGTTGGGGTAGGGGTTCTCGTACAGCACCTGCTTCAGCTCCCACAGGTGGTCCGCCGCCGGCACCACATACAAAAACGCGCCGCCGGGCTTCAGCACCCGGAGGAACTCCTCGATGGCCAGCGGGGAGAAGCAGTTCACCAGCACGTCCACGCTCTCGTCGCTAAGGGGCAGGCGGTAGCTGGAGGCCACGGCAAATTCGATGGCCTTTTCCCGCTTGGCGGCGGTGCGGAGAATGAACTTGGAGATGTCGATGCCGGCCATGCGGGGGGATTTTCCGGCGGAGAGCAAAGACTGGTAAATGCCGGCGGTGTAGTAGCCCTCGCCGCAGCCGGCGTCCAGAATGGCGGGGGAGTCGCCGGTATAGCGGTCCACCAGTTTGCACAGAGCGTCCCGCAGGGGACGGTAATAGTCCTTCGACAGGAAATCCCGCCGGGCGGCGGCCATGCCCTTGTCGTCGCCGGGGGCGGCGGAGTTTTTCTGGTTGGCCATCAGCAGGTGGGTATAGCCCTCCTTGGAAATGTCGTAGCTGTGGCGGCCCGGGCAGGTGTAGGCCCGCTCACCCCGCGTCAGGGGCGCGCCGCAGGCGGGACAGCGAAACAAACTCATGACGGGCCTCCTTCCCGGGTGACGTCGTGGACCCACTTGCCGGTGCGGATGCGGGCGGCACAGATGGGCACCTTGATGGAATCCTCCAAAATCATGGTGATGGCGATGGGCCAGCAGCCCAGCTGCAGCACCAGCACCACCAGCGCCATGGCGGGAACGCCTGCCAGCCACAGGGGCAGCAGGTCAATGGCCACGGCGGTATTCACGTCGCCGCCGGCACGGAGCACGCCGATGAGGGCGGTGAAGATGTAGGCGCGGATGGGGATGGCGGCAAAGCCTGTGACGGCCAGCGCCGTGGCGATGCGGGCGGTCTCGCCCACCAGCTTGAACAGGGGGAAGATGACCGGCTGGAACAGCACGGGGATCAGCAGCAGCGCCGCGACGGCGATGCCTGCGCCGATGGCGGTGGAGAAGCTCAGCAGCGTCCGGCCCAGAGCCTGCACCTGATCGCGCGTTTTGCCCTCGCCGATGGACTTGCCGATGAGGACGGCGGTGGTGCCGCCCAAAGCGTAGCACACCACCTGCAGCAAACGGTTCATGTTGCCCATGACGGCGTGGGCGGCCAGCAGCTCCACAGACAGCACCGCGTGACCCAGGATCACCGTGATGAGGGAGGAGCCGGTGCCCCAGACGGTCTCGTTGAGCACCACGGGGGCGGAATAGCGCAGGAACCGGCGCAGCATCTCCATGCCGGGACGGAGGAAGGCGTCCGCCTCAAAGGGCAGCTGCTTGCAGCGCAGGGCGCTGACCACGCAGATGACTACCTCTGCCACACGGGAGAGGAGGGTGGCGATGGCAGCGCCGGCCACGCCCAAAGCGGGGAAGCCGCACTTGCCGTAGATGAGCAGATAGTTCAGCACGATGTTCATGCCGCCGGAGACGGCGAATACCTTCATGCCGAAGGCCGTGTCCTCCACACTGCGGCGGGCGCTGATGTAGGCGGAGGAGAGCATGTTGAACATATAGGAAAAGCCGATGATCTGCAGATAGGGCGCGCCCAGCAGACTCAGATCATGGCGGTTGCTCAGCAGATCCATGATGGGCACCGGGAAGAGGGCCATCAGCAGGGAGATGGTCAGGGTGATGGCGGCGCCCACCATGCAGGCCACGCCAAGGCAGCGGTTGATGCTGCGGGTGTCGCCCCGGCCCCAGTACTGGCTGCACAGGATGCCCAGACCGTTCTGGGTGCCGAAGATGATGCTGTTGAGCACAAAGACGGGGATGTTGGCCGTGGTGACGGCGGCCATCTCCATGTTGCCCAGCTGGCTGACCATGAACGTGTCCGCCAGACCCAGAGAGAACGTGATGATATTTTGCAGAATGAGGGGCAGGGAGAGCATCAGAAGCCGCTTGTAAAAGCCCGGCTCCCGCCCGCGTAAATGTTTGAACATAGTGTGTTTCCGTTCAATCGTTGGTCATTTCATATCCTTCGCCGGAGGGAGAGATGACACTCAAAGCATAGGAAGACGAGTGTCGTGGTGTTTCCGGATCGCCGCGGCCAGCTGGTCGATCTCCTCTTTCGTGGTCTCCGGGCCAAAGCTGATGCGGATGACGCCGCCGGCGGCCTTCTTGGGCAGCTTCAGAGCGGACACCACATGGCTGGTTTTGCCCTGATGGCAGGCGGAGCCGGCGGAGATGCAGATGCCCTGGCTGCTCAGGTCGGTGACGATGTTGGCGCTGGGCCAGCCCACCAGAGACACGGACAACACATGAGGGGCGGTGCCCTTGCCGGCCACGATCAGGTCGGGAATGGCGGTCAGCTGTTCGATGGCGTAGGCCTTCAGGTCGGCCATATGCCGCAGCTTGTCCTCCAAATGGTCGCAACGCAGCTCCACGGCCTTGGCAAAGCCCACGATCTGGGCGGTGGCCTCCGTGCCGGAGCGCAGACCGTTCTCCTGACCGCCGCCGGGCAGCAGGGGACGGGGATTGCGGACCCGGGGGCCGATGTACTGAGCGCCCACGCCCTTGGGCGCGCCCACCTTATGGCCGGAGATGGTGATGAAGTCGGCGCCCAGCGTTTTGGCGCTGAAGGGCACCTTCAAAAAGCCCTGCACCGCGTCGGTGTGCAGCAGCGTCTTGGGGTTCTTTTTCTGCAGGCCCTTCGCGATTTCCGCGATGGGATAGATGTTGCCCAGCTCGTTGTTCACCATCATGACAGAAACGAGGGCGGTGTCCTCCCGCACGGCGTCCAGGATCATCTCGGCGGTCAGGTCGCCGTTGGTGTCCGGAGCCACGTAGGTGACTTCGTAACCTTCCTCCTCCAGCTGCTTGCAGCAGTTGAGAATGGCCTTGTGCTCCACGGTGGTGGTGACGATGTGGCGGCCCAGGCGGCGGTTCTGCCAGATGGCGGCCCGGATGGCCCAGTTGTCGCCCTCGGTGCCGCAGGAGGTGAAGAACACCTGCTTGGCGTCGCAGCCCAGCGCCTTGGCGACGGTGGCGCGGCAGGCCTCCGCCTGCTTCTTCGCGTCGCTGCCGGCGGCGTACTGGGAGCTGGGGTTGCAGAAGTTGCCGGTCAGTGCCTCATACATGGCGTCAGCCACTTCACGGGGGACGGGCGTGGTGGCGGCGTGATCGAGATAAATCATAGCGGTCTCCTTTCATTGGGGTCTTGCCCAATGGAGAAATTATCAGTATAATATATAAATTAAAATATAAAGAATGAAATCATGCCCATTATAGTCAGAAACCCTGAAAAGTGCAAGGAGAATCCATGAAAGTTGCCATTTACACCCTCGGGTGCAAAATGAATCAATACGAGACCCAGGCCATGGAGCAGCTGCTGCGGCAGCGGGGCCATGAGACCGTGGAATTTGAGTCCGCAGCGGACGTCTATGTGGTGAACACCTGCTCCGTCACCGCCGTCAGCGACCAGAAGTCCCGCAAGATGCTCCACCGTGTCCGGCGGGAGCATCCGGAAGCGCTGCTGGCTGTGTGCGGCTGCTATCCCCAGACCCATGCGGAGGATGTGCGGAAGCTGGACGTGGACCTGGTGGGCGGCACCGGTGACCGCGCCGGCTTCGTGGACCTGCTGGAGCAAGCCATGGAGGGTAGAGAGCGCATCGAGTCCATCGACCAGTCCTTCGAGCGGCGGGTGTTCGAGGTGCTGCCGGCCGGCGGCATGGAAAACCGCACCCGCGCCATGCTGAAGGTGGAGGACGGCTGCGTCAACTTCTGTTCCTACTGCATCATCCCCTACGCCCGGGGCCCCATCCGCTCTGCATCTTTGGAGACGGCGGTGGCCCAGACCCGCCAGCTGGTGGAGGCCGGCTACCGGGAGATCGTGGTGACGGGCATCGAGATCTCCTCCTGGGGCCGTGACCTGAAGAACGGCCTGGAGCTCATCGACCTCATCGAGGCCATCTGTGCCGCCGCACCGGACGTGCGCATCCGGCTGGGCAGTCTGGAGCCCCGCACCATCACGGAGGACTTCTGCCGCCGTGCAGCAGCACTTCCCAACCTCTGTCCCCAGTTCCACCTGTCCATGCAGAGCGGCTGCGACGCCACCTTGAAGCGCATGAACCGAAAGTACGATACTGCCCGATATGCACAATCTATTGTACTTTTGAATCAATATTTTGAACATCCCGCCATCACCACCGATATGATCGTGGGATTCCCGGAGGAGACGGAGGAGGAGTTCGCGGCGACCATCGCCTTCATCCGCACCTGCGGCTTTGCCCAGATGCACATCTTCCCCTACTCCATCCGCCCCGGCACGCCGGCGGCGAAGATGACACAGGTACCCAAGTCCGTTAAGGAGGAGCGTGCCCGTCAGGGCGCCGCCGTGGCGGCGGAGATGCGGCAGGCGTATCTGGAGCAGTGCGTGGGTCAGGTGTACCCCGTCCTGTTCGAGCAGCCCAAGGACGGTCAGTTCTTCGGTCACGCCCCCAACTACATGGAGGTGCTGGCGGAGGGCGAGGATCTCCACAACACCGTGAAGAACGTCCGCATCACCGGCACCGACGGACAGGTGCTGTTTGGAACCATCGAGGAGTAACGACATGAAGAGTCACTTTTTTGCATACATCTCCCGCATGCGGTTCATCCAGCGCTGGGCGCTGATGCGCAACACCGCGCCGGAGAACGTTCAGGAGCACAGCCATCAGGTGGCGGTGCTGGCCCACGCCCTGGCGGTCATCCGCAACGAGAAGTTCGGCGGCAGCGTGGACGCCGGAGCCGTGGCGGTGGCGGCCCTGTACCATGACGCCAGCGAGATCCTCACCGGCGACATGCCCACCCCCATCAAGTACGACAACCCGGCCATCCGCAAGGCCTATAAGGACGTGGAGGCCGTGGCGGAGCGGAAGCTGCTGGACATGGTGCCCGAAGAGCTGCAGCGGGTGTATGAGCCGATCCTCACCGGCCCCGGCGGCGATATCGAGCGCCTTGTCAAGGCGGCGGATAAGCTGTCTGCCTACATCAAGTGCGTGGAGGAGCTGAAGGCCGGCAACATGGAATTCCGGGAGGCCGCTGCCCAGACCCGCGCCGCGCTGGAGGCTTACGACCTGCCGGAGGTGGCGTGGTTTATGGAGACCTTTATGGACAGCTTCTCCCTGACGCTGGACCAGCTGAAGTAAGACATTGGATGGAGAGAACACCTATGGATGAACAGTTCAAAACCTTACTGGAGACCCGGGGCGCGCTGGAGTGCGCGCTGGTGTATCTGGCGGCCCAGAAGGCCGTCCCCACTGACGGCGACAAGCTGCGCCAGCCCCTCAGCTACGCCATCGCCCGGGACATCGACTATCAGCTGGAGCGGGACTTCGACTTCCATCTGGCCATTGCCGACATTGCGGACAACCAGTACCTGCGCCGCTGCCTGCAGAGCCTGATGGTGGAGATCACGGAGTACTTAAGTAAAAACCGCGCCCTTCTCCCGGAGGTGGACGATCAGTCGGCCTCTCAGCACTGGAACATCATGGTGGCCATCCTGTCCAACGACCCCGAGCGGGCGGAGCAGACCATGCGCTCCCACATGCAGTATGTGAACCGGCTGTATACCCGGGAGCTGAAAAAGGGATTCCGCTGAATTGAACAAATAAACGGAGCTTATCGTCAGATAAGCTCCGTTTTTGTTAGTTTAAGGTACTTTCCTTCAAGGTAAACAGCTCCCGCAGCCGCTGTGCCGTGGCGGGGCAGGTGACAAGCTCCGGGTCACGCTCCAGCAGCTGTTCTGCCGCCTCCTGGGCCTCCCGCAAAAGCAGGGTGTCGCAGCCGATGTCCGCGATACGAAGACCCGGCAGGCCGTGCTGCCGCTGGCCGAAGAAGTCGCCGGGGCCGCGCAGCCGCAGGTCCTCCTCGGCGATTTTGAAGCCGTCGGTGGTCTTGGTCATGACCTTGATCCGCTGGCGGGTCTCCTCGTTCTGGTTGTCGGACACCAGGACGCAGTAGGACTTGTGCTTGCCCCGGCCTACCCGGCCACGCAGCTGGTGCAGCTGACTGAGGCCGAAGCGCTCGGCGTTTTCGATGACCATGACGGCGGCGTTGGGCACGTCCACACCCACCTCGATGACGGTGGTGGAGACGAGGATGTGGCTCTCTCCCGCGGCGAAGGCGGACATGACGGCGTCCTTCTCCCTGGCCTTCATCTTGCCGTGGACGTAGGCCACCTTCAGGTCGGGGAAGACCTCCTGTTGGAGCATCTTCGCGTAGGCAGTGACGGCCTTGCGCTCGTCGGGCAGCTCGTCGTTCTCCTCCACCATGGGGCAGACGATGTAGGCCTGCCGGCCCTCTGCCACCAGCTTGCGGATGAAGGCGTACAGCCGGGGGTGATAGCTGCCGGGCACGGCGAAGGTGTCCACCGGCTCACGGCCGGGGGGCAGCTGGTCGATGATGGAGACGTCCAGGTCGCCGTACAGGATCAGCGCCAGCGTCCGGGGGATGGGCGTGGCGGACATGACGAGCACATGGGGGTGCTGACCCTTGGCGGCCAGGTCAGAACGCTGGGCCACGCCGAAGCGGTGCTGCTCGTCCGTCACCACAAGGCCCAGATCACGGAATTCCACGCCGCCGCTGATGAGGGCGTGGGTGCCGATGGCGAAGTCGATGTCGCCCTCCGCCAGCTGGGCGGTGATGGAGCGCTTGGTTTTGGCGGTGGTGGAGCCGGTCAGCAGGGCGCAGCGAACACCCAGTTTTTCCAGCAGGGGCGCGAGGCCCGCGTAGTGCTGCTGGGCCAGAATTTCCGTGGGCGCCATCAGGGCGGCCTGCCGGCCATTTTTCACGCAGAAGTAGGCGCAGGCGGCGGCCACCATGGTCTTGCCGGAGCCCACGTCGCCCTGACACAGGCGGGTCATGGGCGTGCCGGAGCGCATATCCGCGATGGCCTCATCAATGCAGCGGCGCTGGGCGTCGGTAAGGGTAAAGGGCAGGGCGGCGTAAAATTCCCCCATGTCCACGGCCTTGCAGGGCGGCACGGATACGGTCTCCCGGTGGGTGCGCATCCGCTTGAGGCCGAGGGTGAAGAGGAACAGCTCCTCAAAGGCCAGCCGCCGGCGGGACAGGTCCAGCGCCTCGGGGGACTCGGGGAAGTGGATATTCTCATAGGCGTAGCCGATGCGGCACAGGTTGTGCGCCTGCCGCACCTCGTCCGGCAGCGCGTCGGGCAGAATGTCAGCACACTGGTCCAGTCCCTGCCGGATGGAGCGGGAGAGGATCAGCTGGGAGACGCCGGCGGTCAGGGGATAGATGGGCACGATGCGGCCGGTGACCTCCCGGCGGGACTCATGCTCCACCACCGGCGAGGCCATGGTCTTCCGCAGGAGATTGCCCTCGGCCTTGCCGTAAAAAATGTAGGTCTCGCCCACATGCAGGTTGTTTTTCAGCCAGGTTTGGTTAAAAAAAGTGACGTCCAGCACGCCGGACTCGTCCACGGCCCGCAGCTTCACCAGATCCATGCCCTTCCGGATGTGGCTGAGCCGGGGCTCCGTTGCGACCATAGCCTCCACGCAGGCGGTCTCTCCGGGGGCCAGGTCGGCGATGCGCTTTGTCTCCGTGCGGTCGTCGTATTTCCGGGGGAACCAGCCGATCAGATCCCGCAGGGTTTCGATGCCCAGCTTTTCCAGCGCCTTGGCCCGCTGCTCGCCGATGCCTTTGATGAAGCGGACGTTGGTAGACAGATCTGCCATAAATGCTCCCCCTTTCTTGCAATCCTGGTGAACGTATTATATAATAAGTCATCATGAAAAACAAGAAAGGGCGAATACTGTGACAAAAGGTACTTTGATCACGCTGGTGATCTGCTTTGTCTGCATGGGCGTCGGCAGCTCCATCGCGGCCACCAACGAGACGCTGGGCGCCGTGATTATGATAGCGGGCGCCGTGGCATTTTTCGGATACGGCTTTGTGGCCATGACCCGCCACGCCAAAAAGACGAAGGTCGTCTGCCCCTACTGCCACAAGGAACTGCCTCCCACCACCCTGAAGCAGATGGGCCGCAGCGTCAACGCCGTCGGCCGGACCCGGGCCTACTGCCCCTACTGCGGCGGCAAATTCGACCCCAGCTTCTCCCGTCAGGCCCGCTGAAGCGACACGCACAGGACACGCTCTTTGAAAAAAGGGCGTGTTTTTTGTGACCATTTTTCCCTGTGAACCGTAGTTTTAGCAGAAGGAGGTGACAGCCGTGGAAAACGCAGCGCTGTTCCATCAGGTCTATGAGCGGTACGGCCCGGCCCTGTACCGGTTTTGCCTGCTGCAGCTGAAAAACCCCGCCGACGCGGAGGACGCATTGCAGGAGGTGTTTTTGAAGCGGCTGTACCGCTCGCCGGAGTTTGCGTCAACCGAGCACGAGCGGCGGTGGCTGTTCCGTGTGGCGCTGAACCAGTGCCGGGACGAGCTGCGGCGCAGTCGGCGGACGGAGGTGCCCCTGGAGGCGGCGGCCCTGTCGGCCATGCCGCAGGAGGAGCGGGACATCTTACATCAGGTGGCGGCCCTGCCGGAAAAGCTGCGGACGGTCATCCACCTGCACTATTACGAGGGCTACACCGTGGAGGAGCTGGCGCAGCTTCTGGGCGTCAGCGTCAGCGCGGTGAAAATGCGCTTGAAGCGGGGCCGTGAGGCTCTGCGGCGGGAAATGGAGGGAGCGGAATGAACGAGTACAGACGAGCCATGGCCGGCTGCCCCATCCCGGAGGGACTGGAGGAGCGGCTTGCAGCGCGGGTGCTGGCGGTACCTGTGGAAAAAAAGTCCGTCATCCGTCCCATGAGCTTTGCGAAAAAGGCACTGCTGGCGGCGCTTCTCGCGGCGCTGCTCAGCGTCAGCGTAGGCGCGGCGGTGCTGGTGGAGTGGGACGCGGTGTTCACCCGCCGCTTCGGCCAGACGGTGGAAGAGGTGCCGGCGGCGGAGCGTTTGTTCCAGAGCGTGGGGGCGGAGTCCGTCTGCGGCGATGTGACGCTGCGGATTTCCGAGGCGCTGGGCGACAGCCAGACCATCTACTACATTCTGGAGTACCGGCTGCCGGCGGAGGCGGATGTGGAGTTGGCGGCGCAGGCGTGGGGCAGCGATGACCCGGCGCGACAGCTGCATCTGCCCACCATTGCCTACTACGCCACGGACGCGGTCAGCTGGGCGGATTATGAAGCGGAGATGGGCCGCTGGTGGCCCGATATCGAGTGGCGGCCCCAATTTGAGGGGAGCGACTACCTGACGGAGCGGAACGAGGCCTTTTACCGTTCCCTGCCCCACCCGCTGGAGGACTATGACTTCCCGGGCGGCGCTGCGGCGGGGGTCCAGACGGTGGACTTCGACCAGTCGACGGGCACCATGCGGTTCCTGGCCTTTTACAACCGGGCGGACGGCGGCCTGACGGAAAATCCCCTGACGGTGCTGGTGTACCCGCCCTCCGTGACGGTGGACGGCGAGACGGCGGCGCTGGCCGACCACCCGGCCCTCATCACCTTCCGGCCCACCCAGACGGCGCGGGCGAAATGCGGCGAGATAAGGAACGAAAAGGGAACGCTGCGGGCGTCGGTGTCGCCCTTCTCCGTGAACGTGTCGTACTACGGCGGCGGGTATGAAAATTCCGGCGCGCTGGCGGCGGAGCTGGCGCTGGTGGTGAACGGGGCGGAGACGCCCCTGCGGAAATTGTCCATGGGCTATGGCGGCGGCTACGGCGGCGGAAGCGTCACCTACCGGGCCCAGTTCGACGAGATTTTGAACGTGGAGGCGGTGACGGCCCTCCGGTGGGGCGCTGTGGAGATCCCCCTGACCTACGAAACATAAGCGCGGCGGCCTGTCGGTTTTTCCGGCGGGCCGCTTTTCAGTCCTCCCCCAGCAGGGCCCGCTGCTCGGCCTTCGTGGGGTAGAGGTCGATGCCCCGGCCCCGGAAGGGCATGGGCTGCTTTTCGGTCTGGCGGCGCTTGGCCGCCGCCTGATAGTTGGTCTTTTTCTCGTGCCACTTCTCGTAGTCCCGGGCCACGGAGGCCGCCATGAAGGAGAAGGCCATGCGGGTCTCCGGCAGCAGACCCTCCAGCTCCTCCAGCGCTTCGATGGCGGAGAGCTTCCCCTGCCGGGCGTTCAGCTCCCCGGCGAACCAGATGAGCCCGGAGATCAGCCGGCCCCGCTGCTCCATGGACAGGGGCACCAGATGCTGGCAGGTGTCCAGATGAATGAGAAAACTGTTCTTTTGGTTGTCCATCAAAAAAACCTCCTTTTACCCTTGGCTCCCAAAGGGCAAAACGTGTACGAAACCGTACACGTTTTTCAAAAGTTTTTTTATTTTTTGAAAATCCACCAAAATCTTCCGGTTAAGGTAAAGGTTAAGGTTACGGTTAAGGTAAGGGTAAAGGTAAGGGTAAAGGTAAGGGTAAAGGTCACGGTCAGGGTGACGTAACGGCCAACCTCTCCGCCATGCGCCACCGGCGCAGAGGTTGGGGGCCGGAGCGGCTCCTGCGGCTGCCTGCTCTGAAATTGCCTTATATAGCATACAAAAAGGCTATTATATTGGCGGAAGCGGCGAAAAGAACAGCGCGGAGAGGGGGGCTCTCCGCGCCGGATGGCTTACAGCTTGGTGTTTACATAATCAACAAAGCGGTAGGTGCAGCCGTTCTCCTCCACGTCCTCGCTGACACGCTCCACCTCCCAGCCGGGCAGCTTGTCCAGGTTGGGGAAGAAGGTGTCGGCCTCGGGGGCGGCGTTGTCCACCTTCGTCAGGTAGACCCGCTTGCAGCGGCTGAGGAGGGCGGTGTACACGCTGCCGCCGCCGATGACCCACAGCTTGTCGTCCTCGGTGCCGGCGGCCAGCTCCAGGGCGGCCTGGGGGGTGGCCACCACCTCCACGCCCTCCCGCTGGAACTCGCTGTTGCGGGAGATGACGATGTTGCGGCGCTTGGGGAGGGGCTTGCCGCCGGGGAAGGTATCCAGCGTCTTGCGGCCCAGGATCACGGTGCCGTCCATGGTCAGGGAGCGGAAGCGCTTCATGTCGGTGGGCAGGGAGAACAGCAGTCCGCCCTCATGGCCGATGGCCCAGTTTCTGTCAACAACAACGATACAGTTCATAGCGTCTCTCCTCAGATGGCCACGGGGATCTTGTCCTCGAAGGGGGCGGGGGTGTAGCCCTCCATGCGGAAGTGGTCGGGGGTGAAGGCGTAGAAATCCTTCACGTCGGGATCCATGATGAACTTGGGAGCGTCCACGGGAGTCTGCTCCAGCATCTTCCGGATGATGGGCACATGGCGGTCGTAGATGTGGGCGTCGGCGATGACGTGCACCAGCTCGCCGGCCTCCAGACCGCTGGCCTGGGCGAACATGTGCACCAGCATGGCATACTGCACCACGTTCCAGTTGTTGGCGGCCAGCATGTCCTGAGAGCGCTGGTTCAGGATCGCGTTCAGGGTGTTGCCGGACACGTTGAAGGTCATGGAGTAGGCACAGGGGTACAGGTGCATCTCGTGGAGATCCTGGAAGTTGTAGATGTTGGTGAGGATGCGGCGGGAGGCGGGGTTGTGCTTCAGATCATACAGCACCCGGTCCACCTGGTCCATGTCGCCCTCGGGATAGTGGTGCTTCACGCCCAGCTGATAGCCGTAGGCCTTGCCGATGGAGCCGGTCTCGTCGGCCCAGGAGTCCCAGATCTTGGCGTCCAGATCGTGGATGTTGTTGGATTTCTTCTGCCAGATCCACAGCAGCTCCTTCAGCGCCGTCTTCCAGTAGGTGCGGCGAATGGTCAGGATGGGGAACTCCTTCTGGAGGTCGTAGCGGTTGACGATGCCGAACTTTTTCACGGTGTGGGCGGGGGTTCCGTCCTCCCAGCGGGGGCGGACGTTCTGGTCGGTGTCCCATACGCCGTTTTCCAGAATGTCACGGCAGTTTTCAATGAAGCGGATATCCGCGTAGCTCATATGCGTAGACCTCCTTCTATGGAATATGCGCAAAGTGCGCCTTCTTTCGTACTCTACCAGTATAACAGGAGCGGGTCAAATTGTAAATCAAAATAGATTGTAAAACGTGCGGATTTACGATAAGATAAATAAAGCAACCAACGGGGAGGTGACCATATGCTGGATCGGAGCGAGGTGGGCAAGCGGGGCTATCTGAACGAGGATTTCCGCCTGTTCCACTTAAAGGACAGCCGCGCCCAGAAGCTGGACTACCACTACCACGAATTCGATAAGCTCATCCTCCTGCTGGGCGGCAAGGTTACCTACACCGTGGAGGGCGTCACCTATTTCCTCCAGCCGTGGGATATGCTGCTGGTGCAGCACAACATGATCCACTGCCCCATCATCGACCCCACGGAGCCCTACGAGCGTGTGGTCATCTGGCTGGGCCACGACTGGCTCCGCCAGCGCAGCGACCCCGGCGAATCGCTGGACACCTGCTTCGACACCGCCCGGCATCGCGGCTTCCACCTGCTGCGCTTTGGTCCGGAGCAGCGGCTCCAGTACATGCAGATCATCCAGCAGATGGAGGACGCCGTCCGCAGTCAGGAATTCGGCGCCGCCCGCATGGCGGATACCCTGTGCCAGCAGCTGCTGATCCGCGTGAACCGGGACATTCTGGCGGACCGCACCGCCCAGGAGCAGCGGGACAGCTACCGGGTGGACCCGAAGATGGACGAGGTGCTGCGCTACATCGCGGAAAACCTCTCCGGCGACCTGTCCGTGGACGCCCTGGCAGGCCGGTTCTATCTCAGCCGCTATTACCTCATGCACCGGTTCAAATCCGTCACCGGCTACACCCTCCACCAGTACGTCACCCAGAAGCGGATGCTGCTGGCCGGCGAGCTGATCCGGGCGGGACAGCCAGTGATGAAGGCGGCGGAGCAGGCGGGCTTTGCGGAGTATTCCACATTCCTCCGGGCGTTCCAGAACACGTTCCACATGAGTCCGCGGGATTTCAAGTGATTGGAGGGATTTGCTGATGCTTAAACCTGCAAACCTGCGGAGGGTGTTTTGGGGCCTGCTGGGCCTTGGTGCCATGCGAAGCATCGAGCGTCTGGTGTCGTTTTATCTCCTTTCTGACAGCAGTATATTTTCCATCACTGTACCGCAGCTGCTCAAAGATCTTCTTTTGAGTTTTTCGCCAGCCGCCTTTACCTATATTGCGTACTGGTTCGTGAAGCAAAAACACGGAAATGAACCGGAGGACGAAGCACAGGAGAATCCCCCGCGGCCCCTGCGGCCGGATGAAGAAGGGATCTCCGACGAGGATCTGGGCAAAATCGTCAAAAAAGCTACGTGGGTGTTTTACATTCTGGCGATGGTGGGCCTCATGCTCTACTACGGGCCGCGCCTCAAATAAAACGAAAAGCCGGAGCGCGATTTGCGCTCCGGCTCTTTTACGGGAAAAACTGGGGGATTATTCCGCCTGCAGCCACTCTCCGGAGGCTGCGTCCTTATAAAGCACCGGCTGGATGTAGTCCTCGCGGACGAAGCAGATCTCCGTGCACCGGGGATCTAACTCCAGAACGAAGCGGTGGTCCTCTCCGATGGAGCCGTTGATGCCGCCGAAGGCGGAATAGAACTGCAGCACCATGACCGCAGGGTCTTCGGACACGTCCTTGACGGCGCGGGTGTATCCGGCGGAGCTGGCAACGCCGACGACGATGGTCATTTCGCTCTGACCGGGCGGCACCAGATGATCCGCAAGGAACACATCGGTCCGGAGCTGAAAGCCGGAGCCCACCAGATAAACTGACGCCGCCAGCAGGGCGCACAGGCCCAGCGCCAGAAGTGCTCTGCTCCGGCGGCTGTCGGCGGGATTTTCCGAGGATTTTCGCTTGAACTTCCCCAGCTTCCAGGCGTTATACAGCCACACCAGGGCGAACACCACGGCGGCGATGATGATGTAGCGCCCCAGAGCGTCCTGAGAGCGCCCGGCGATGAACTGATACGGTCGCATCATAGGCGGTCTCCTTTCCGGTTACGGCGTTTCCTCCTCCTGCACCCGGGAGGTCTGGCGGAATTTGCGGGGGGCCATGCCGGTGTGCTTGGAGAACTGCTGGTCGAAATAGTTCTGGGTCTCGTAGCCCACCATTTCCGAAATGCGGGCGATGGGCAGGTCTGTGTTCAGCAGCAGGTTCTGGGCCTCGCCGATGCGGCGGCGCAGCAGATACTGCCGGGGCGGGTAGCCGCAGGTCTCCTTGAAGGCGTGGGCCAGATAGTAGGGGCTGACGTGGAACACCTCGCCGATGGCCTGCAGCGTCAGCTGCTCCATGTAGTGCTGGTCGATATACTCCTTCACCCGCAGACCCAGCGCCGTCTTTTCGGTCTCCACCGGCGGACGCTTGGGGGCGTTGCCGGAGAGGTACAGCACCCGGCCCAGGAAGCTGAGCATGGCGAAGTGGCAGAAGGGCTCGCAGCCGGGGCGGTCCTCGCTGAGGTGGGCGTACACCATGTCCAGCAGGGCGCACAGCTCCTCCGCCTCCGCGCCGGCATTGCACACCGGCTCCGCGTCGTCGGGAATGAGGGCCTCCTCCCGCAGTCCCGGCAGGCGCAGCCCCGCGCAGGCAAGGCAATAGATGTCCAGGTCCGGCGCGATGGACAGCTCGTCGTGGACCACGCCGCTGTTGCACACCATCAGATCGCCGGGTCCGATGTCGTGGAGCTTGTCGCCGATGAGAAAGCGGGCGCTGCCGCTGCGCACCAGCATGACCTCCGTCAGTCCTTCGTGGGCGTGGAGCAGGCGGGGCCGCTCGTTGCGGTTGGGCAGACGGTGGCTGACGTATAAAAGACGGGGCGGATGCCCGGTAAAGACGGACTGAAATTCCCGCTTGACGAAGCGCTGGCTCTGTTGATCAGGCATGGATAAACCTCCTTCAGGGAAAGAGTGCAAGATTTTATAAGTTTGCTCCGGCGGCCGTTTGCCTGTGAAAAATCAAACGATTTGCCGAAGCTGGAAATGTTCCGGTTTACAGGTTGTTTGCTTGAAAATACATGACAAAAACAGAAAATTTGTGCGAGTTAAACGATTTCCTGAAAGTGAGCAAGAAGTTGAATGTCATTTTCGGAGCGCCGTGGTATCATACAGACAACATCAAGAAAGAAGGAGGTGCCAAGTATGATGTACGCACTGCTCTCCATTGTCATTCTGGGCGGCGCCATGGCAGTCACCAGATAATAGAGCGTTAACCGTTCCTGCCGGCCTTCAGGCTGAGTCTTCAGGCAGTCCCTCTCGGGGGACTGCCTTTTTTGCGCTCACCGGGCGGCCAGCTCCAAAATCAGGGCCATGTCCGTCTCGTGGATGGGGGCGAAGCCGCCGAAGGGGAAGCCGCCGGGCTTCTTCATCCGGTGGGCCACCATGGCGGGAATGTCGTCCTGCAGCGCGCCGATCTCTTTCAGCGTCAGGGGCAGACCCATGGCGCGGATCCAGTGCTTCAGCCGTTCAATGCCCTCCTGTGCCGTCAGCTCCGGATGGTGGAAGTCCATCTGGCAGCCGAACACCCGCACGGCGAACTGGGCGAACCGCTGGGGATCCCGGTGCAGGACGTATTGCATCCACGCCGGGGTGATGACGGACAACGTGGCGCCGTGGGCGCTGTCATACAGGGCGGACAGCTCGTGGCTCATCTGGTGGCTGGCCCAGTCCTGGGCCCGGCCCACGCCGCAGAGGTTGTTGTGGGCCAGCGTGCCGCACCACATCAGCTCCGCCCGGGCGTTGTAGTCGTCGGGGTTCTCCATGGCCTTCAGGGCGTTGGAGAGGATGGTCTGCATCAGACCCTCGCAGATGCGGTCCGTCACGTCCACATGGTCGGTGGTGGTGAAGTAGCGCTCCATGACGTGGGACAGCATATCCATGGCGCCGCAGGCGGTCTGGTAAGGGGGCAGGGAGCAGGTGTAGCGGGGATTCATGACGGCGAAGACGGGACGGTACACGTCGGTCTTGACGTTGCCCCACTTCAAATCGCCGTTCTCGTGGGTGATGACCGTGGAGGGAGAGGCCTCGCTGCCCGTGGCGGACAGGGTCAGCACCACGCCCACCGGCAGCGACTTGTCCGCCGCCTTGTGGGTGTAAAAGTCCCAGAAATCCCCTTCGTAAAGGGTGCCCACGGCGATGGCCTTGGCGGTGTCGATGGCGCTGCCGCCGCCCACCGCCAGAACGAAGTCCACGCCCTCGGCGCGGCAGAGGCCGATGCCCTCGTACACCTTGCCGCTGCGGGGGTTGGGCTGCACGCCGCCCAATTCCACAAAGGGGATGCCCGCCCTGTTCAGGCTGGCCGCCGCGTCGTCATAGGCGCCGTTTTTGAAGATGGAGCCGCCGCCGTACACCAGCAGCACCTTCGTGCCGCCGAAGCGCCGCACCAGCTCACCGGTGCGCTGTTCCTCGCCGTCGCCGAAGGCGAACAGGGTAGGGCAGTGGAAGGAAAAATTCAACATACAGGCACATCCTTTCAATATCCGCTCGTCCGGTCCACAAGCCCCTCCAGTCTCTCGCCGGCGGCGTAGCGGTGCAGATTCCGGCAGAACAGCTCCACCGTCAAATCGCAGGTATAGGGCAGATTCGTACTGCCGGACACATGGGGCGTCAGAATGAGGTTCTTCGCGCTCCACAGGGGGGAGTCCTCCGGCAGCGGCTCCGGCACCATCACGTCCAGCGCCGCGCCGCCTAAGTGTCCGGTGTTCAATGCGTCGCAAAGGGCGGTCTGGTCCATGGCGGCGCCCCGGCCCACGTTGATGACGCAGGCGCCCTCCGGCAGAAGGGCCATGCGTTCCCGGCTCAAAATACCGGCGGTCTCCGCCGTGCCCGGCAGGGCCATGATGAGCACGTCCGTCTCCGGCAGGATGTCGTCCAGCTTCGTGATGGGCACCACCGCGTCAAAGTCCGGCTGGGGCCGCCCGCTGCGGCTGACCGCCGTCACCCTTGCGGCCTCCATGGCCCGCAGACGGCGGGCGACGTGGCGGCCGATGTCGCCGGCGCCCAGCAGGGTGAACCGGCTGCCCCGGATGGAACGGATGGGGAGGGGGGACAGCCAGTGCTTCCGCGCCATGGCGGACTGGTACTCCGGCATCCGCCGCAGCAGCATCAGCGTCACCAGGATGACGTGCTCGGCGATGGTGGTGCCGTAGCTGTGGTTGTTGGTGAAGAGGCAGGCGGGATTGGCAAACAGGCTCTCGTCCCGGCAGTAGGCGTCCACGCCCGCCCAGGCGCAGTGGAACCAGTTCAAATTGGCCGCCGCCCGCACCAGCTCCGGGTCGTGGGCGAACAGCACCTCACAGTCCGGCGCAAAGGCCAGCGCCTCCGCCTGTTGCTCCAGGGTGAAAAACCGGACGGAAAAGCCCAGCGATTCCGCCGTCTTCCGAATGGCGGCGCACCGCTCCTCCGTCAGAAATTCCAGACAAACGCAGATATTCCGCATAAATGCCTCCTTTAATCCGAAAGGGTCAGTTCAAAGCGGGCCAGAGCGTCCTGCACCTCCGGAGGAGGCGTCCAGCCGTCCTGCGGCGCGATCCGGCACCACCGGAAAACCTGCGCGCCGGGCAGTCCGGTTTCCCCCGGCGGGCCCAGAACAAGCGCCACCCGGTCGCCGGTGTCCAGCTCTTCGGAAAGGGGACGCGCCGCATCCCGCAGAGAAATCTCCAAAATATTACCGGGGTTGCGGCTGTCCAGCAGCACCAGACTCACGGGATCGCCGCCGGACTCCCGAACGGCCTCCAGATAGGTGCCGCAGCAATCCGCAGGATAAACGCCGTGGTCGGCCAGCTCGGTCAGAACGGTCTCCGGCATCGGCCAGTCCTCCGCCGTCCCGGTCTGCTTCCACTTCACGGTCTCATAGCTGATGGGCCAGATGTCGTGGGGCGTGCCCCGGGTGGTGACAGTCAGGCGGGCGCCGGTTTCCACAGCGTCCAGTCCCGCCGTGCCGGCGCCGTACAGGCCGAAAAACTGCCCGTTTGCGCCGGCCTCGTCCAGCACCAGAAAGTGCAGGACCTCCCCGTAGGGACTGTCCGGCCGCGTGCATTGCAGGTAGGTGCCCTCCCGCTCCGCCAGCATGTTCCACGGCTCGGTTTGCGCCCGGGGCGCGGCCATGGCCAGGACCACCGCCAGAAGGGAAACGGCCAGAAACAACGTGCGCTGGATGCTCCGTCTCACGGGAAGACCTCCTCTCGATAAAATATTATGTCAACGATTCGCGGATGGCGTCGCAGACCTTCTCGGCGGTCTTCATGCCGTCCGCCGCCGCGGACAGGATGCCGCCGGCGTAGCCGGCGCCCTCGCCGCAGGGATACAGGCCCCGGAAGGCGGACTGATACGTCTCGTCCCGGGGGATGCGGACCGGAGAGGAGGAGCGGCTCTCCACCGCCGTCATCACCGCGTCCGGGTGGTCATATCCGGCCAATTTCCGGCCCAGGATGGGCAAAGCGCCCTCCAAAGTTTCCGTAATGAAGTCCGGCAGACAGTCGTGGAGGTCCACCCACTTGACGCCGGGGCGGTAGCTGGGCTGTACCCGGCCGGGGCCCTGGGAGGGCCGTCCGGCAAGAAAATCCTCCACCCGCTGGGCGGGGGCCCGGTAGTTTCCGCCGCCCAAAACGTAGGCGGCCTCCTCTAAGCTCCGCTGGAAGGCGATGCCCGCCAACGGGTCGTACTCGCCGCCGAAATCTTCCGGCGTTACGTTAACCAAGAACGCGCCGTTGATGTTCTCCTTATCCCGGGCGAACTCGCTCATGCCGTTGGTGCAGACCCGTCCCGCCTCGCTGGCGGCGGCCACCACGGTGCCGCCGGGGCAGACGCAGAAGGAGTAGGCCGCCCGGCCGTCCTCTAAGTGGCAGGACAGCTTATAGGTGGAGGCGGGGAGACCGGGGCAGGAGGCGTACTGCTTGTACTGGGCCGCGTCGCAGTCGCTCTGGCGGTGCTCAATGCGCACGCCCACGGCGAAGGGCTTGGCCTCCATGGGCACAGAACGCTCATACAGCATGGCGAAGGTGTCCCGTGCCGAGTGGCCGGGGCAGAGGATCACATGGCGGCAGGGGAGGGAGTACACGCCCTCCGGCCCCTCCACGGTCAGGGCCGTCAGCCGTCCGTTTTCCACAGTGATGTCCGTCATCTGGCTCTCGAAGCGGATGTCCGCCCCCAGAGAGAGCAGCTCCTGCCGCAGATTCACCAGGGCGATGTGGAGATAATCCGTGCCCACATGGGGCTTGGCGTCGATCAGAATGTCCTCCGGCGCGCCGCAGGACACCAGCTGCTCCAGAATGAAGCGGTGGCGGACGTCCTTCGTGCCGGTGTTCAGCTTGCCGTCGGAGAAGGCGCCTGCGCCGCCCTCACCGAACTGGACATTGGAACGGGTATCCAGCACGCCGGTGGCCCAGAAGCTCTCCACGTCGTTCTTTCTGTCCTCGACTTTTCGGCCCCGTTCCAGTAGAATAGGGCGTAAGCCCGCCCGGGCCAGCACCAGCGCGGCGAACAGGCCCGCAGGGCCCGCGCCCACCACCACGGGGGGCACCTCCGGCGCGTCCATGGGAGAGGGCAGCAGATAGCCCAGCTTCCGCTGGCTGCGGCTGACCTTCTTGCTGCGGCAGCGCTTCAACACGGTATCCTCGTCCCGCACCTCCACCTCCACGGTGTAGACCATCTTCACGTCCTCCCGGGCGTCGATGCTGCGGCGGAGGATCTTCAGGGAGAACTTGTCCTTCTCCTTCAATTTTAAAATATGTGAGACCTCGGAGAACAGGGCGCTGACGTCATGGCCCGGCTCCAGCTTGATGTTTTCGATCTTCAGCAAGGCAGTAAACTCCTTTTCGGATAGATACCGCTATTTTAACATAAGTTACTGCAGAGGAGAATAGCGGGATTCACAAACAATTCAAAACTCTTTCAGCTTTCTTTAAGCCTTCTCCGCTATACTGCAGTCATACCGGAGGAGACCGGAAAAACATTCAGAAATTCGACGAAATTTCTTCATAGATTGGACACAAACGCCTGCTATGATTAAATCAAACAGGAGGAAGATTTATGTATAACGACGAGAACAATTACCATTACACATATGAAAAGGGCGGCGACCAGCCGGGCCAGCGCTATGACGCCCGCAGCGGCGGCGAGCCCGCCCCCCACTGCCAGAGCTACAGCTATTACCAGCCCCCTGTGCAGGAGATGAAGCCCGCCAAGACGAAAAAGAAGCGCACCGGTCTGAAGATCGCGGCGCTGGCGCTGGTGTGCGCCCTGCTGGGCGGCGCTGTGGGCGGCGGCGTGGCCTGGGGCATGGCAAAGGGCAGCATCGGCACCAGTGAGGTGGCCGTCACCGCCCGCCCCGCCACCGAGGTGGTCGTCAAGACCGTGGACGGCCAGACCGCCATGAGCGACGCGGAGGTGTACGCCGTGGGCGTCAACACCGCCGTCTCCATCAACGTCACCGGCACCGCCGGCACCAACTTCTTCGGCCAGCCGGTGCAGACCGCCTCCTCCGGCTCCGGCTTCGTGCTGACGGAAAACGGCTATATCGTCACCAACTACCACGTAGTGGAGTCCGCCGAGACCGTGAAGGTCACCATGTATAACGGCGACGAGTACGAGGCCAAATACGTGGGCGGCGACGAGGATTACGACATCGCCGTCATCAAGGTGGAGGCCGAGGGCCTGCAGGCGGTCACTTTGGGCGACAGCGACACCCTGAACGTGGGCGACCATGTGCTGGCCATCGGCAACCCCCTGGGCGAGCTGACCTTCTCCATGAGCGGCGGCATGGTCTCCAGCGTGAACCGGGCCATCAACGTGGACGGCACTCCCTTCAACATGATCCAGACCGACGCCTCCATCAACTCCGGCAACTCCGGCGGCCCCCTGTTCAACCAGTACGGCGAGGTGGTGGGCATCGTGTCCGCCAAATACTCCTCCTCCGGCTCCGGCGCATCCGTGGAGGGCCTGGGCTTCGCCATCCCCATCAACGATGTGTTCGCCATGATCCAGGACATCATGACGAACGGCTACATCACCAATAAGCCCTATCTCGCCATCACCGGCGGCACCATGACCGAGCAGATGGCCGCCCAGTACCGCTACGACATCACCAGCGGCGTGTTCGTCTACTCCGTGGAGGAGGGCGGCGCCGCCCAGAAGGCGGGATTGAAGATGGGCGACGTCATCGTGAAGATCGACGGCCACGCCATCACCTCCATGGAGGACATGACCGTGGTGAAGAAGCAGTACGCCGCCGGCGACACCTGCACCGTCACCTTCTACCGGGAGGGCGCGGAGACCACCGCGGAGCTGACGTGGGACGCCGTGCCCGCCGACCAGCAGACCGCCGACGAGACCGTGCCCCAGCAGCAGCCCTCCTCCGGCAACCAGTACGGCGGCGGCTACTCCAACCCCTTTGACATGTTCGACTACTTCTTCGGCAACCGCTACGGCGGCTGGTAACAAGCGCCGGCAGCCCGATATAACGCACCCCCTTCCCCCTGACGGCGGCATCGCGGCAATCGCCGCGGCAAGGCCAAAGGCCGCCATGCGACAGGGCGGGTGTTCATAGTAGGTATCCACAACAAAGCGCCCTGCGGCAACTGCCGCAGGGCGCTGGTCTTTTATCGGGGAGGCAGGGATTTGTAGATGACGCCCTTCTCCGGCGTCACGCCCCGGGCGGCAAACAGCTCATCCACGGTGACGAACTCGTACCCCTTCTTTTGCAGGGCGTCTATGATGAGGCAGGCGGCGTCCAGATTGTCCTGCGTGCTGTCGTGAAGGAGGATGATGTCGCCGTCATGGATGTTCCGGATGACCTTCGCCGCCATCTCCGGGCCGGACACGAGCTGGCCCTCCGCCGGGTCCTGGCTCCATAAGATCAGGGGCGAGTCGATGGCCTCCAGCGCGGCCTCCGTCCGCACGCCGAAGGGCGTCCGCACCAGAAAGTCCCGCTGGCCGGTGACCTCCTCCAGCCGTGCCCGGCTCCGCTCCACGTCGGCGCGGATGTCCTCCGCCGTCATGTCGGTGAAGTTGGCGTGCTCCCAGCTGTGGTTGGCGATCTGGTGGCCGTCAGCGGCCAGCTGCCGCACCAGCTCCTCCTTCTGGCCCACCCAGCTGCCCACCATGAAAAAGGTGCCCTTCGCGCCCCGCTCATTAAGGGCCTCCGCCACCAGGGGCGTGAACTCCCGGTGGGGACCGTCGTCAAAGGTGATGGCCACCAGCTTCGGCTGGCGGGGAAGGGCCGCTGCCGCCAGCGCCGCCAGCAGCAGGGCCGCGCAGATCGTGATGAGAAGTTTGCGATGCATAAAAAGCGCCTCCATTGCGGTGTTTTACTAGTCTGTACACTAAGACGGCGCGGGAAACAAAAATGTTTCAAAACAGGAAAAATTTATTTGCCGCTGATATAAATTTCCTCGGCGTCCCGCAGAGCGACCGTCAGCCGTTCCGAGGCAGGGCCGTTCTCCTCCCGCATGGGCAGCAGCTTCTGGGCCTCCACGATGCCGTGGAACAGCGTCAGATACATGGCCTTCCAGTTGGCCTCGTCGTTGGAATTTGACATATTTATCATCCACCTCGCTTCAGAATAAGACGATGTAATTATAAGCCGAAAAACATGATAGAGTCAAGAAAATACGTCGTGTTGGTGTAAAGTGGATGAATAAGTCATATTTTCATGACAATTCCAATATGATTTCGGAGAGCCTGCGCCGTCTGCGGAAAGAGAAGCGGATGTCGCAGGAGGAGCTTGCCGCCCAGCTGCAGCTGATGGGTGTGGATATCAACCAGCGCCTCATCAGCAAGATCGAGCGCAACGAACGCTTCGTGAAGGACTACGAACTGGCCTGCCTGTGCCGGGTGCTGGACGTGACGGAGCGGGAGCTGCTGGCGGACTTCTACGAGCGCCTGAAAGACTGACCTGAATCCCAAAAACCGCCCGGATGGGCGGTTTTTTTGCGTCTCAAGCGCCTCATTCGGCAAAAAAATATCCCGCCGAAATGGCGGGATATTCTGGGGTATCGCGGCGTTTTATTCGCCCCGGAGCAGGGCCCGGATGTCCGCGTCAAAGTACGCCACGGGGTTTTCGGCCCCGCCGTCCCGCCGCACCTCGAAGTGCAGGTGGGGACCGGTGGCCATGCCGGTGGCGCCCACCTCCGCGATGGCCGCGCCGGCCTCCACCGTGTCCCCCTCCGCCGCCAGCAGCGTCCGGCACTGGCCGTAGGTGGTGGTCAGCCCATCGCCGTGGTCGAGGGTCAGGTAATGGCCCAGCCCGGCGTCAAAGCCCGCCTCCGTCACGGTGCCCGCGGCGGCCGCCGTGATGGCCGTGCCCTCCGCCGCCGGGATGTCGATGCCGGCGTGGAAATAGCCGGTGTCTTTCCGCAGGCCGTAGGGAGCGCTGAGGCTGACGGCCCGGCTGCCCTCCACCGGCCAGAGGAGCCAGCGGCTGTCCTCCGGCGCGGCGTACAGGCCTGTCAGCTCCGCCTCGTCCCCCGCCAGCACCGGAACCAGCGACCGGCTGCCGTCCTCGTTGACGCAGGCGCGCAGATCCTCCGCCGTCAGGCGGTAAAGCCGGTTCTCCCCGGCCACCGCCAGTTCCACGGCGGTGTCCGCCAGCTCCGCCGGGGCGCCGAGAAACACAAGGCCGCCGTTGGCCCCCGGCTCCGCCGCCGAAGCGGTGAGAACAAGGGGCTGCCGCGGGGCCTCGACCTCTTTTTCGCCCCATGTGACGCCCAGCACAACCGCCAGCACACAGGCGGCGCAGGCCGCCCATTTCACGGCGCGCTGCCCCCTTCGGCGGGTCCGGCGCTCCGCCGCCCGCAGCACACGATGCTTCAATTCCTCCGGCGCACGGACGCTCTGGTTCCACGCTCTGTATTCGTTCATCTCAGGTCACCTCCCAGCAGTTCCCGCAGTTTTTGCCGTCCCCGGTACAATCGGGTGCGCACCGTCACCGCCGGCACGCGGAGCATGGCGGCGATCTCCTCGGCGGTGTAGCCCTCGCCGTAGTGGAGGTGCACCGCCAAGCGCAATTTCTCCGGCAGGGCGGCCACCGCCGTCCAGACCTCCGGCGCACCCTCCGGCGCGGCGGCTGTAAGCCCCTCCTCCAGCGGGAGGGCGCCCCTTCGCTGCCGCTGCCGCCCCACATCGGCGCAGCGGTTCACGGCGGCGCGGATGAGCCACGCCCGGAGATGGGCCTCGTCCCAGCGCTCCGTCCGCTGGCCGTACAGCCGGAGGAACACGTCCTGATACACGTCCTCCGCGTCGGCGGGATTCCGCAGGCGGCACAGGGCCAGCCGGTACACCATGTCGCCGTGGGCCTCCATGGCCGCCGCCAGCTGTTCATTTGTCACGCTCCGCACCTCCTTTCCAAAAAACGCGTTTCTGCCTATAACACGCCGGGGCGGGGCCAAACGTTCCCTCCCCGGCAAAAAAATATCCCGCCGAAAACCGGCGGGATATTCTGCGATTACTCAACCATCAAACGTTGAAGCGGAAGTAGACCATATCGCCGTCCTGGACGATATACTCCTTGCCCTCGCTGCGGAGCAGGCCCTTCTCCTTGGCGGCGTTGACGCTGCCGCACTTCATCATGTCGTCGTAGGCGATGACCTCGGCGCGGATGAAGCCGCGCTCGATGTCGGAGTGGATCTTGCCGGCGGCCTTGGGGGCCTTGGTGCCCTTGCGGATGGTCCATGCGCGGCACTCGTCCTTACCGTAGGTCAGGAAGGAGATGAGGCCCAGCAGCTCGTAGGAGCACTTGATGAGGCGGTCCAGACCGGACTCCTGCAGACCCAGCTCCTCCAGGAACATCAGCTTGTCCTCGCCCTCCAGCTCGGCGATGTCCTGCTCCATCTTGGCGCAGATGGGCAGCACCTGGGCGCCCTCGGCGGCGGCCAGGGTCTTCACCTGCTGGAAGTACTGGTTGTTCTCCAGATCGGTGAAGCCGTCCTCGTCGGTGTTGGCGGCGTAGATGATGGGCTTCAGGCTCAGCAGCTCGCTGGTGGCGATCAGGGCGGCGTCGGCCTCGTCGCACTCGTAGGTGCGGGCGGACTTGCCGTTGTTCAGATGCTCGGCCAGGCCCTTGAACACCTCCACCTCATGCAGGAACTTCTTGTCGCCCTTGGCGGCCTTGGTGGCCTTGTCGATACGGCGGTTCACCATCTCCAGGTCGGCCATGATCAGCTCCAGGTCGATGGCCTCGATGTCGCCCAGGGGGTCCACGGGGACGTTGGTGCTGGCGTCGGCCACCACGTGCATGATGTTCTCATCGTCGAAGCAGCGGACCACGTGCACGATGGCGTCGGTCTCACGGATGTTGGCCAGGAACTTGTTGCCAAGACCCGCGCCCTGGCTGGCGCCCTTCACCAGACCGGCGATGTCCACGAACTCGATGACGGCGGGGGTCTTCTTGTCGGGCTCATACATCTCAGCCAGCTTGTCCAGACGCTCGTCGGGCACAGCCACCATGCCCACGTTGGGCTCGATGGTGCAGAAGGGGTAGTTGGCGCTCTCGATGCCGGCGTTGGTGATGGCGTTGAACAGGGTGCTCTTGCCCACGTTGGGCAGGCCCACGATACCTAATTTCATAAAAAGCAAATCTCCTTTGCATATTTTCGACATTGTATTGTATCATTCCCAACGGCAAAGTGCAAGAAGAATCCGCCGCGATCCGCTAACTTCAAAAGGCGGCATCAAACCCTGCCCCGTTGTCCGCAAACCGGGGAAAAGGACTTCTCTTTTCCCGTACATCGCTTACAATGCACCTTCTTCGGCCGGTTCCCCTTTGACCGCCTGGTGAAGTGCCATCCCTTCTCCGAGATCAATGCGGTCTTTCAGGAGCCCCACGAGGGCGCGCCTGCGTCAAGGCCGTCCTGAAAATGGACGAATAAGGCCCGAAAAGCCGCATTTCGGGCGTATTCGCCCTTGCATTTTCCTGCCGGGTACGGTACACTGTCGTTAAGGATTCGTTAAAGAGTGTTCGACGACACTTAACCCGATTCTTTCTCTAAGCGCGAAGGCACGCCGTCACCGGCGTGCCTTTGCGCGTTGTCGGGGCGTTTTCCCGAAAGAAAGCCGCCCGGGTGGGCGGCTTTCTTTCGGTTCCGGCAGCCCGCCGCATGTTCGGCGGGGGCGGTTTGCGTCAGGGCTTACTCGTGGATGCGCAGCTCCAGAACGTCGGGACGGGCATAGTGGCCGGTGGCGTCGAACTCCATGCGGCTGGAGGGCACCATGTCCATGTCCAGATCGGCGTAGATGATCTCCTCCTTGTCCCACACGGGCTGGGTGACATAGTGGCCGTAGGGGTCCACCACGCAGCTGCCGCCGCGGCAGACAATGTCGTTCAGGCGGCCGATCTCCTCCTGAGACAGCAGGTCCTTGGGATACATGTCCCGGGTGAAGTACATGTCGCAGTTGATGAAGAAGCAGTGGCCCTCGATGGCGATGTGGCGGATGGTGGCCTGCCACTCCTCGTTGTCGTTGGTGTTGGGGGAGAGGTACAGGGTCACGCCCTTTTCATACAGGGCCACGCGGGCCAGAGGCATATAGCTCTCCCAGCAGATCATGCTGCCCATGGGGCCCAGGGCGTGTCGGTCATGGGGAAGTAGTTCTTGTTGGCGTCGCCCCACACCACGCGCTCGGCGCCGGTGGGCTTCAGCTTGCGGTGGACGGCGTCCAGCTTGCCGTCGGGAGTGAAGACCAGGTTGGTGTTGTACAGGGTGGCGGACAGGGGATCCCGCTCGGAGACGCCGATGCTGACGTAGGCGTTTGCCTCCTTGGCGGCGGCGCCCAGGATCTCCGTCTCGGGGCCGGGGCAGAGAATGGAGTTGTCATAGTAGCGCTTCCAGTCCTTGCGGCCGTCGGCGTTGCGGCTGCCCACGGTGAAGCCGAAGGTCATGCCGTAGGGGTAGCAGGGGATGAACAGCTCCGGGAACACGATCAGCTCGGCGCCCTGAGCGGCGGCCTCGCGGATCAGCTTTACGGCCTTCTCCACGCAGGCGTCCTTGTCAAACAGGACGGGGGCGGCCTGCACCACGGCGATCTTGCAGTTCTTCTTCAGATTTTTCATGGGAAATGCTCCTTTCGGTTTTTATGTCAACAAAAAACGAGTTACAGGGTCATCTCGCCCCGCAGGCAGCGGGACATCTCCGCCTTGATCTCCCCGGTGGTGAGATCCCGGCTGAACAGGTAATAGAGCTTGGTGACGGCGGCCTCGGTGGTCATGTCCCGGCCGCTGACGGCGCCCACCTCCTGCAGCGGCTGGCTGACAGCGTAGGCGCCCAGGGACACCGTGCCCTGCAGACACTGGGAGCAGACGGTGATGATGGTGCCGCTGTGATAGGCCTTGTCGATGATGGGCAGCAGGGCCTGTCCGTAGCTGGGGATGTTGCCGGCGCCGAAGGTCTCCAGCACCACGCCGCGGAGCCGCTCCGTCATGATGGAGGCGAACAGGTCGAACTGGATGCCGGGGAAGATCTTCAATACGCCGATGGGGATCTCCCGGAACTCCTGCAGGTGCAGAGGACCCTCGCAGGGAGGAAGAATGGCGGCGTCGTTATACTGGATGACGATGCCCACGTCCGCAAGGTGGGGCGCGTTGGGGGATTCAAAGGCGGTGAAGCGGTCGGAGGAGAGCTTCGTGGAGCGGTTGCCCCGCAGCAGCGCGCCGTGGAAGTAGAGGCACACCTCGTGGACCCGGCCGCTGGCAGCGATGGCCATGGCGGTGATGAGGTTGTCCCGTCCGTCGCTGCGCAGCTGGCACAGGGGGATCTGGGCGCCGGTGTAGACCACGGGCTTGTTCAATCCCTCCAGCATGAAGGACAGGGCGGAGGCGGAATAGGCCATGGTGTCCGTGCCGTGGAGCACCACGAAGCCGTCGTAGTCGTCGTACCGCTCGGCGATGGCGCGGCCGATCATGTTCCACTCCCGCACAGTGATGTCCGAGGAGTCCAGCAGGGGATCGAACTCCACCAGGTCCCAGTCCGGCATGTCCGGATGGCTCAGCTCGGGAATGGATTGCAGGGTCCGCAGGAAGGAGCCGGAGTCCGGCGCGAAGCCGTTTTCGCCGGGCACCATGCCGATGGTGCCGCCGGTATAGATGATGCGGATGCGCTTTTTCTGTGTCATAAGCAGTCCTCGCTGTCGTTTATCAGTTTTATTGTATCCAAAAAACAAAATAAGTGCAAGGGCGATCCGCCGGCGGCGGTATACGAATCATGGCGAACAAGTGTCCGCGAACATAGATAATGCGGCACGGAAAGCGGGAACAAAGTGGAAAAATTTTACTAAAATCTGCGTTACAAGGACAAAATAGAAGGAATTGCTCTTGACTTCACTGCGGCAAACTGGTATATTGCTAAAAGTTGTGCGCCTGGACCGGGAGAGCGCAAGACCCCCATACCCGCCGCGGGAGAGGATCTCACGTTCCCCTGGCATTTTTATGCGCGCGGTCGCTAAGAAATCGTTAATAAAAATAACAATATAAAAAAGGAGACTTTACCAATGTCCAAAAACAAAGGCACAAAGGCAAGTCTGTACAGCCGCTGCCTCAACGGCATCGAGCGCGTCGGCAACAGCCTGCCCCATCCCATCATCCTCTTCGCCATCTTCGCTCTGGCCATCGTGGTCATCTCCGCCGTGTGCGCCATGCTGGGCGTGTCCGCCACCGGCAATCTGGTTTCCGGCGGCGAGCTGAAGGAGACCACCGTCACTGCCGTCAGCCTGCTGACGAAGGACGGCCTGCAGTATATGTTCACCAGCGCTGTCACCAACTTCACCACTTACGCCCCTCTGGGCATGGTGCTGGTTGCCATGCTGGGCGTGGGCGTGGCTGAGCAGTCCGGCATGATCAACTCCCTGCTCAAGCGCGTGGTGTCTGTGACTCCCGCCCGCCTGCTGACTCCCGTCATCGTGTTCCTGGGCGTTATGTCCAACGTGGCCTCCGACGCCGGCTACGTCATCCTGATCCCCCTGGGCGCCATGATGTTCCGCGCCTGCGGCCGTCACCCCATTGCGGGTCTTGCCGCCGCCTTTGCCGGCGTGTCCGGCGGCTTCTCCGCCAACCTGCTCATCGGCACCCTGGATCCCATGCTGGCCGGCATCACCGAGGCCGCCGTGTCCATTCTGGATCCCACCTACAAGGTGCAGGTCATGGGCAACTATATCTTCCTGTTCGCCTCCACCTTCCTCATCACCATCCTGGGCACCATCATCACCGATAAGGTGGTCGAGCCCCGTCTGGGCGTTTACAACGACGCCGAGACCGGCAGCGAGGACCTGACCCTGACCACCGTGTCCGAGGGTGAGAAGAAGGCTCTGCGCAGCGCCGGCATCGCCGCCCTGATCTTCGTGGCCATCATCGTGGCCTGCTGCATCCCCGAGGGCTCCTTCTTCCGCAACGAGGCCGGCGAGCTGATGGGCAACACCCCCTTCGTCAACAGCATCGTGGTGCTGATCGCCCTGCTGTTCTTCATCCCCGGCTCCGCCTACGGCCTGAAGGCCGGCGCCTTCAAGGGCAGCGGCGATATTGCCAACGCCATGAGCCGCTCCATGGCCGACATGGGCTCCTTCCTGGCTCTGGCCTTCGTGTCCGCCCAGTTCATCAACTACTTCAGCTACACCAAGCTGGGCACCATCCTGGCCCTGTCCGGCGCCTCCCTGCTGGAGTCCGCCAACATCGGCCTCATCCCCCTGATCGTGATCTTCATCGTGTTCTCCGCCTTCATGAACCTGTTCATGGGCTCCGCCTCCGCCAAGTGGAACATCCTGGCTCCCGTGTTCGTGCCCATGTTCATGCTGCTGGGCTACAGCCCCGAGCTGTGCCAGCTGGCCTACCGCATCGGTGACTCCAGCACCAACATCATCACGCCCATGATGACCTACTACGCCGTCATCATCATGTTCGCCCAGCGCTACGACAAGAAGGCCGGCATCGGCACCATCACCGCCACCATGCTGCCCTACTCCATCGCCTTCCTGGTCTGCTGGTCCATCATGCTGATCATCTGGCTGACCGTCGGTCTGCCCATCGGCATCAACACCCCCATTTTCTATCCCGCTTGATCAACATAAAACCATAAACAAAAAGAAGTGCTCGAACCGAGCACTTCTTTTTTTGCGCGTTTTTCGTTCAGTCGTGGGCCTTGGGCAGGTTCCAGTGGTAGTGGGCGGAGAGGAGGCGGATGACCATCACCACCGTCATGCCCACGGCCATGGCGGCCACCTCGCCGGCGGGGTCCCACAGGGCGGCGCACACCAGCGCGCCGGCCAGAGAGGCGCAGGCGTAGATGTGCTTGACGAAGATGTAGGGGGTGTCGCCGGCCATCATGTCCCGGATGACGCCGCCGCCCACGCCGGTCACCACACCCACGAACACCAGCAGGAACAGCGTGGGGGAGGGGACGACGGAGTAGGCGATGCGCATGCCCACCACGGTGAAGATGCCCAGTCCCGCCGTGTCCAGCACCAGCATGGACGTGTCGTACAGCCGCTGGTCCCGCATGAGGAACCGCCGCACCCACGGCAAAAACAGCACCAGCGCCGTGAGGATGGCCACCGTGGCGTATACGGGATTGCGGAAGGTGTTGGGCGGCGTATTGCCCAGGATGAGATCCCGGATGACGCCGCCGCCCACGGCGGTGGTCAGGGCCAGGATGCAGATGCCGAAGATGTCCATGTCCTTTTTCATGCCGGTCATGGCGCCGGAGGCGGCAAAGGCCATGGTGCCGGCCAGCTCAATGACGAGGATAAACAGTTCCATAAACGCCCTCCTCTCACGGAGTCCGCAGCCGCACCATCTCCATGAAGGCGGTGGCGGCGGCAGTGGGAGCCACGTCCCGCAAGGTGCACATGTCCACACTGCGGGCGGGAATGTCAAAATCGGTCTTCAGCAGTCGGATGTCGCCGGACTCCAGCGCCTCCTGCACAAATTCCAGCGTCACGCCGGCCACGCCCAGACCGATGGAGGCCAGGGACACCAGCAGCTGGCGGGAGGACAGCTCGATCTCCGGATTCAGCGTCACGCCGCTCTTGAGGAACTCCTGCTCCAGAAACACGCGGCTGCTGGCCTTGCGCTCCAGCAGGATCAGGGGGAAGTCGGCGATCTCCTGGCGGGTATAGACGTGGTCGAAGTCGCAGGGATAGCGGCTGCCGGCCACGAAGGCGGTGTGGGTGGCGAAGCAGGGATGGGTGTCCAGCGTGCTGTCAGCGGGGGAGGAGGCGAAGGCGATGTCCACCGCGCCGGATTTCAGGAGGCTCAGCACCTTGGCGCTGCGGCCGCTGACGATCTTCAGCCGGATGCCGGGGTGCAGGTGGTGGAATTCCTCCAGATAGTGCATGAGGAAGAAGGTGGTGACGGTGTCGCTGGCGCCGATGGTCAGGGTGCCCAGCAGCAGCTGCTGTGCCTGAGAGAGCTTGTCCTCGCCGGTGGCGATGAGGCCCAGGGCGCTGCGAACGTACTGGTAGAGCATCTGGCCCTCGCCGGTGAGGGTGACGCCCCGGGGGCTGCGGGCGAATAGCCGGGCCTGCAGGGAGGTCTCCAGCTGCTTGATGGACTGGCTCACCGCCGACTGGGAGATGAACAGATTTTTGGCGGCGGCGGAGATGTTGCCGGTGTCGGCCACCTCCTTGAATACACGGTAAAGTTCCAGTTTGACTGCCATGGAACGTCCTCCTGAAATTAGAAAATCTTATTGATGCATGCTATATTATAAGACATCGTGGATGAAAAGGCAACGGCCGGGGGAAAATTTCAACAGGCCTTTGCAAAAACGGTCGGCTTTGCTATACTATACAAAAAACTGGAAGAGGAGACGCCGCCATGCGCATCACCGACCTGATCTGGGACTTTGACGGAACTCTGTTCGATACCTATCCCCCCATGTGCACCGACCTGAAACACACCATGGCCGCTCTGGGCCACGACTTCACCGTGGAGGAGCTGCTGGAGCAGTTCACCCAGTCCCGGGAGACCGTGCTGGACTACTGCGCCGCACGCACCGGCCTGACGGCGGCGGAGGTGGACCGCCATTACCGGGATTACGTCACGGAGCACGGCCAGCCGGAGGCCCATCCGTTCCCCTATGTGGTGGAATTTCTGGCGAAATTTCAGGCGGCGGGGGGCCGGAACTTCGTGTTCACCCACCGCAGCGAATCCGTCCACGACTATCTGGCAAAGGCCGACCTGACCAAATATTTCACCGACGTGGTGTCTGCCGGCAAGGTGTTCGCCCGCAAGCCCGCCCCCGCCGGAAACCTCCACATCATCGAAAAGCACAGCTGTGACAAGAACCGTGTGATGGCCGTGGGCGACCGGGAGCTGGACGTGCTGGCGGCGAAAAACGCCGGCATCGAGGCCTGTCTGTATACGAAAAAGGAAGTGGATTCCGCGGCAGATCACAAAATCGCGGACTTCACAGAGCTGGACGCCCTGGTGGGGCTGACGGATTGAGAGGAACGAGACTATGCTGTATCACATTCTCGCTGTGGGCGACGTGGTGGGCGAGCCGGGCTTAAAGCACCTGGAGCGGCACCTGCGGCCCCTGAAAAAACTGAAGAACATCGCCTTCACCGTGGTGAACGGCGAAAACGCCTCCGGCGTGGGGCTGACGGAGGAGCAGGCCTGGCGGATGTATGACGCCGGCGCCGACGTGGTGACCTTGGGCAACCACGCCTTCGGCAAGACGCAGATCGGCCCCATGCTGGACGACACCCGCTGGCTGCTGCGCCCCGCCAACTACACCGGCCGGGCCCCCGGCCACGGCTGCGAGATCTTCGATCTGGGCAATATCCGCATCCGCGTCATGAACCTCATCGGCCGGTGCGATCTGGCGTGGGGAGCGGACAACCCCTTTACCACGGCAGACCGTCTGCTGGAGCGGGACGGCGCCGACTTCACCCTGGTGGACTTCCACGCGGAGGCCACCAGCGAAAAGCTGGCCATGGGCTACTATCTGGACGGCCGTGTGTCCGCCCTGTGGGGCACCCACACCCACGTCCCCACCGCCGACGAGCGGGTGTATCCCAAGGGCACCGGCTATCTCACCGACCTCGGCATGACCGGCCCCATCGAGTCCGTGCTGGGCATCGAGCCGTGGCAGTCGGTGGAGGGTTTTCTCGGCGGACTGCCGGGACGGTACAAGTCTCCCAACGGCCCCTGCAAGCTGCAGGGCGCGGTATTCACACTGGACAGCGCCACCGGCCTCTGTACCGCCGTGGAGCGCATCGATATCCGATAAAGAAAGAGAAAGAGGAATTCACCTATGTCTATTCAGAAAGTTCGCGAATATTTCACCCAGTTCGGGATTCAGGACCGCATCCGGGAGTTTGACGTCTCCTCCGCCACGGTGGATCTGGCGGCCATCGCCGTGGGCGTTGAGGGCGCCCGCATCGCCAAGAGCCTCAGCTTCAAGGTGAACGACGAGCCCATCATCATCGTGGTGGCCGGCGACGCCAAGGTGGACAACAGCGCCTATAAGAAGTTCTTCCACACCAAGGCCAAGATGCTTACCCACGAGGAGGCCCACGAGCTCATCGGCCACGACGTGGGCGGCGTGTGCTCCTTCGCCCTGCCGGAGAATGTGAAGGTGTATCTGGACGTGTCCATGAAGCGGTTTGACACCGTCTTCCCCGCCGCCGGCAGCAGCAACAGCGCCATCGAGCTGACCTGTGAGGAGCTGGAGAAGTACTCCTCCAACTTTGTTGAATGGGTGGACGTCTGCAAGGCTTGGAGGCCGGAGGAGGGCTGAGATGCTCAGATTCATTCATGCGGCGGACTGGCATCTGGACAGCGCATTCGGCGCGCTGCCCGCGCCGCAGGCTGCCCGCCGCCGGCGGGAGAGCCGGGAGACGCCCGTGCGTCTTGCGGAGTACGTCCGCAGCCATGACATCGACCTGGTGCTGCTTGCCGGCGACCTGCTGGACACCGGCAGCGCCTTCCGGGAGACCACCGAGGTCCTTGCCGCAGCCTTTGCCCGCATGGCCGTGCCCGTCCTCATCGCCCCCGGCAACCACGACTGCGCCGTCCCCGGCGGCCTGTGGGACACGGCGGAGTGGCCGGAGAATGTCCATATTTTCCGGGAAAGCCGCATGACGGCGGTGGAGTTTCCCCAGTGGAACCTGACGGTCCATGGCGCGGGCTTTACCGCCCCCGACTGCACGGAGAGCCTGCTCTCCGGCTTCACCGCACCCACTGATGGCCGCGTGCATATCGGTCTGCTCCACGGTGAGGTGGAGGCGGCGGAGGCACGCTACAACCTCATCCGCCGACAGGACATCGCCGCCAGCGGCCTTGCGTATCTGGCGCTGGGCCACATCCACAAGCGCATGGAGCCGCAGAAAAGCGGCGATACCCTGTGGGCCTGGCCCGGCTGCATGGAGGGCCGGGGCTTTGACGAGCTGGGGGAGAAGGGCTTTTACGAGGGCGTCATCGCCGGCGACGGCGCTGTGACGCTGCAATTCGTCCCCTTTGCCCGCCGCCGCTATGAGATCCTGACGGTGGACGTGACGGGAAAAGACCCCCGCGCCGCGGTGGAGGAGGCCCTGCCCGCGGACACGGCCGACCACCTGTACCGCATCCTGCTGACCGGCGAGACCGGTGAGGCCGGAGTCAACATTGCCGCGCTGCAGGAGGCTCTTGCTGAGCGGTTCTGGGCGCTGGAGGTGCGGGACCACACCCGCATGGCGGAGGACGTGTGGGCCCGGGCGGAGGAGGATTCCCTGCGGGGACTGTTCCTGCGGGATCTGCGGGGGCGCATGGAGCGCGCCGCCACGGCGGAGGAGCGGGAGACCATCACCCGGGCCGCCCGGTTCGGCCTGGCGGCGCTGGACCGCCGGGATCTGGGCTGAAAATTTTCTCAAAGGTAATACCCTTGACAAAGACAAATGTCCGTGGTATAGTATCGGGAGATTTGAAAAAGCGTTGAAGAGGACGCCGTCGGAGGACATCAACAGAGAGGAGCTGCCAGAGGCTGCAAGCAGCTCTTGAAAGAATCCGGAACCGGCCACCGCCTCGGAGCTGCCCACCGATATGTAGGCTGGGACGGGTCCTCCCGTTACAGAGGACACGAGCGGCATCTGCACTGCGGATGCAAGCAGGGTGGAACCGTGGAATACGTATTCGTATCTCACCCCTGATTTTTTCAGGGGTGGGATTTTTTCTTTTCACCCCTTACCAAACAAGGAGGAAACCTGTTATGTCTGAAAACCTGTTCACCTTTGAAAACGAAGAGTACCGCAGAACCTATTGGCACACCTGCTCTCACGTTCTGGCCCAGGCCGTCAAGCGCCTGTATCCCGAAGTGAAGCTGGCCATCGGCCCCTCCATCGACGAGGGCTTCTATTACGATATGCTCTCTCCGTTCCCCTTCACTCCCGAGGTCATGGAGAAGATCGAGGCTGAGATGCGCAAGATCTGCAAGGAGAAGCTGAAGCTGGAGCGCTTCGAGCTGCCCCGCGCCGAGGCCATCAAGTTCATGGAGGAGCAGGGCGAGCCCTTCAAGGTGGAGCTGATCCAGGATCTGCCTGAGGACGCCGCCATCTCCTTCTACAAGCAGGGCGAGTTCACCGACCTGTGCGCCGGCCCCCATCTGGACTCCACCGGCCGCATCAAGGGCAACGGCATCAAGCTGACCGCCTGCAACGCCGCCTACTGGCGCGGCGACTCCAACCGTGAGTCCCTGCAGCGTATCTACGGCATCGCCTTCCCCAAGAAGGAAGAGCTGGACGCCTATCTGGAGCGCATCGAGGAAGCCAAGCGCCGCGACCACCGCAAGCTGGGCAAGGAGCTGGGCCTGTTCGCCTTCCGTGACGAGGCTCCCGGCTTCCCCTTCTACCTGCCCAAGGGCATGGTCCTGAAGAACACCCTGATCGACTACTGGCGTCAGGTCCACAAGAAGTGGGATTACGTTGAGATCTCCACTCCTCAGATCATGCGCCGCACCCTGTGGGAGACCTCCGGTCACTGGGATCACTACAAGGACAACATGTACACCACCCTCATCGACGAGGAAGATTTCGCCATCAAGCCCATGAACTGCCCCGGCAGCATCCTGGTCTATGATCTGGAGCCCCATTCCTACCGCGACCTGCCCCTGCGCTACGGTGAGCTGGGCCACGTCCACCGCCACGAGCTGAGCGGCGCTCTGCACGGCATGTTCCGCGTCCGCTGCTTCACCCAGGACGACGCCCACATCCTGTTGGCCAAGGAGCAGATCAAGGACGAGGTCATCCGCATCGCCCAGCTGTTCGACGAGGTCTACAACCTGTTCGGCCTGCCCTATAAGATCGAGCTGTCCACCATGCCCGAGGATCACATCGGCTCCGTGGAGGATTGGGACATCGCCACCGCCGCTCTGGCTGACGCCATCACCAGCATCGGCAAGACCTACCACGTCAACCCCGGCGACGGCGCCTTCTACGGCCCCAAGCTGGACTTCCACATCCAGGACTCCCTGGGCCGTACCTGGCAGTGCGGCACCATCCAGCTGGACTATCAGCTGCCCGGCCGCTTCAATCTGGAGTACACCGGCGCTGACGGCGAGAAGCACTGCCCCGTCATGATCCACCGCGTGGTCTTCGGCTCCATCGAGCGCTTCATCGGCGTCATCACCGAGCACTTCGCCGGCGCCTTCCCCGCATGGCTCAGCCCCGTGCAGGTCAAGCTGCTGACCGTCACCGAGCGTGCTGACGAGTATGCCAAGGAGATCGCCGAGAAGCTGAGCTCCGCCGGCTACCGCGTGGAGAACGATCTGCGCAACGAGAAGATCGGCAAGAAGATCCGCGAGGCCACTCTGGAGAAGATCCCCTATATGCTGGTTGTGGGCGACCGCGACATCGAGAACAAGACCGTGTCCGTCCGCATGCGCTCCGGCGAGGATCTGGGCGCTATGAGCATCGACGCCTTCGAATCTCTGCTGAAGGAAGCTGTCGATACCAAGAACAAGTAAATCCGCTTTCCGAAAGGGCGCTGTACCCATGGTACAGCGCCCTTTTTCTGCTCGTCCGGCAAAGACAAATGTCCCGCAAAAATAGACAAAGGTGCCGGCGGGGTTTTGTAAAAAACTGACACCTCCTCCGAAAATGGGGAATTGGCGGCGAAACCGTTGCAAATGGCGGCATAAATGCCGTATACTGATGTGAAAAATAACACCACCCTGCCTTTGGGCGGGAGAAGGAGGAGCCTCATTATGAGCCGAGAGTTTAAAAAGGTGCTGGTGGCCAACCGCGGCGAGATCGCCATGCGAATCTTCCGTGCCTGCCACGACTTAGGTCTGCAGACCATCGCCATCTATTCCAATGAAGATACCTACAGCCTGTTCCGCACAGCGGCTGACGAGTCCTACCTGATCGGTGAGAACGAAAGCCCCCTGGGCGCCTATCTGAATATCCCCCGCATCATCCATCTGGCCAAAAAGCACGGCGCCGACGCCATCCACCCCGGCTACGGCTTCCTGTCCGAAAACGGCGATCTGGCCCGGGCCTGCGAGGCTGCCGGCATCAAGTTCATCGGCCCGGACTCCCGGGTGCTGGACATGATGGGCGACAAGCTCTCCGCCAAGCAGATGGCCATCGAGTGCGGCGTACCCACCACCCCCGGCACCAAGGAGCCCCTCTCTGGCCGGGAGGAGGCCCAGCGCCTGGCCGTTGAGTTCGGCTTCCCCGTCATTTTGAAGGCGGCGGGCGGCGGCGGTGGCCGCGGCATGCGCCGGTGCGACACCGTGGAGGAAGTGGGCGTCAACTTCGATCTGGTGAAGGCGGAGGCCAAGAAGGCCTTCGGCAACGACGACATCTTCATGGAGAAGTTCCTGGTGGAGCCCAAGCACATCGAGGTGCAGATCCTGGGCGATGAGCACGGCAACGTGGCCCACCTGTACGAGCGTGACTGTTCTCTCCAGCGCCGCTATCAGAAGGTGGTGGAGTTCGCTCCCGCCTTCTCCGTGCCCAAGGAGGTCCGGGAGGCCATCTGCGCCGACGCTGTGAAGATCGCAAAGCACGTGGGCTATGTGAACGCCGGCACGCTGGAGTTCCTGGTGGACCGGGACTTCAACTACTATTTCATCGAGATGAACCCCCGTATCCAGGTGGAGCACACCGTCACGGAGATGGTGACGGGCATCGACATCGTCCGCTCCCAGATCCTCATCGCCGAGGGCCGGCCCCTCAGCGATCCGGAGATCGGTATTCCTGATCAGGCCAGCGTGAAGCTGGACGGCTACGCCCTCCAGTGCCGCGTCACCACCGAGGATCCCGCCAACAACTTCGCCCCCGACACCGGTAAGATCACCTCCTACCGCTCCGCTGGCGGCTTCGGCGTCCGACTGGACGGCGGCAACGCCTACACCGGCGCCGTCATTTCCCCCTACTACGACTCCCTGCTGGTGAAGATCACCACCTGGGACAATACCTTCGAGGGCGTCTGCCGCAAGGCCGCCCGCGCTATCAACGAGGTGCACGTCCGCGGCGTCAAGACCAACATCGCCTTCGTCACCAACATCCTGAAAAACCCCACCTTCATCGCCGGTAAGTGCCACACCAAGTTCATCGACGAGACGCCGGAGCTGTTTGAGCTGGCGGAGGGTCAGGACCGCGCCACCAAGATGCTCAAATACATCGGCAGCATCGCGGTGAAGGAACAGGGCGCTCATAAGCTCTACGAGGATCCCCGTCTGCCGCCCGTCACCGGCGTCCGGCCCGACGGATTGAAGCAGATGCTGGACGCTCAGGGCCCCAAGGCCGTGTGCGACTGGGTCCGCGATCAGAAGAAGCTCCTCATCTGCGACACCACCACCCGCGACGGTCAGCAGTCCCTGCTGGCCACCCGCGTCCGCACCCGGGACATCACCCGGGGCATGAAGGCCACCAGCGAGATCCTGGCCGACGCCTTCTCTCTGGAGTGCTGGGGCGGCGCCACCTTCGACGTGGCCTACCGCTTCCTCCACGAGTCCCCCTGGGAGCGTCTGGACATGATCCGGGAAAAGGCCCCCAACGTGCTGCTGCAGATGCTCATCCGCGGCGCCAACGCCGTGGGCTATACCAACTATCCCGATAACGTCATCCGGGAGTTCATCAAGGAGGCCGCCCGCAGCGGCATCGACGTGTTCCGCGTGTTCGACGCCCTCAACTGGCTGCCCGGCATGGAGGTCTCCATGGACGAGGTGCTCAACCAGGGCAAGATCTGCCAGGCCGCCATCTGCTACACCGGCGACATTCTGGACCCCGCCCGGGATAAGTACCCCCTGAACTACTATGTGAACCTGGCCAAGGAGCTGGAGCGCCGGGGCGCCCACATGCTGTGCATCAAGGATATGTCCGGCGTGCTGAAGCCCTACGCTGCTAAGAAGCTGGTCTCCGCACTGAAGCAGGAGATCGGCATCCCTATCCAGCTCCACACCCACGACACCTCCGGCAACCAGGTGGCCGCCCTGTTGATGGCCGCCGAGGCCGGCGTGGACGTGGTGGACTGCGCCATCTCCTCCATGGCGTCCCTGACCAGCCAGCCCTCCCTGAACGCCGTTGTGGCGGCTCTGCAGGGCACGGAGCGGGACACCGGCCTGGATCTCGGCCGCCTGCAGCACCTGAGCAACTACTGGGAGGACGTCCGCAAGCGCTACGACGCCTTCGAGTCCGACCTGAAGTGCCCCTCCACCGACATCTACCGCTACGAGATCCCCGGCGGCCAGTACACGAACCTGAAGCCCCAGGTGGAGTCCGTGGGTCTTGGCAGCCGCTTCGGCGAGGTGAAGGAGAACTACCGCAAGGTCAACGACATGCTGGGCGACATCACCAAGGTGACCCCCTCCAGCAAGATGGTGGGCGATCTGGCCATCTTCATGACCCAGAACGACCTGACCCCCGAGAACATCGTGGAAAAGGGCGGCCATCTGGCCTTCCCCGACAGCGTGGTGACCTACTTCTCCGGCATGATGGGCCAGCCCAAGGGCGGCTTCCCCAAGGAGCTGCAGAAGGCGGTCCTCAAGGGCAGGGAGCCCATCACCTGCCGCCCCGGCGAGCTGCTGGAGCCGGTGGACTTTGAGGCCAAGCGGGAGGAGCTGAAGAAGTTCGATCCCAATCCCTCCTGGCGGAAGGTGCTCAGCTACTGCCTGTATCCCAAGGTCATTGAGGAATACGTCAAGACCCGCAAGGAGTACGGCTATATCACCCGTCTGGGCAGCCATGTGTTCTTCCACGGTCTGGCAGTGGGCGAGACCCACAAGGTGGAGATCGCCGACGGCAAGATGCTGGTCATCAAGTTCCTGGGCCTGGGCGAAGTGGACGAGGAGGGCATGCGTACCGTCACCTTCGAGCTCAACGGCATCCGCCGCGACGTGCAGGTGCCTGACGAGGCCGCCCAGAAGCACATCGTCAAGGTGCCCATGGCCGATCCCGAGGACAAGAGCCAGGTGGGCGCCTCCATCCCCGGCGCCGTCAGCCGCATCAATGTCAAGGTGGGCGACACCGTGGAGGTCAACCAGACCATCCTGACCATCGAGGCCATGAAGATGGAGACCGCCATCGCTGCCCGCATGAGCGGTACAGTGGAAAGTATTTCTGTCCGCGAGGGCGATACCGTCAAGGGCGGACAATTGTTGCTCACGCTGAGATGATTTGTAAAATTGCACAAAGGAAGTCCGCCGGGAACGGCGGGCTTCTTTTTGTCCACCGTCAAAACACACAGGAAACCTGTCCGCGTGTGGTGGATATTTGTGCAAAATTTTCCGGCATGACGGCAAACTGTCAAAATAGACTGCATTGCTAAAGAATTTGCAAGTTTGCTGTTATGAACTTGCAGAAAATTGCACAAAAAAGCGGAATTACCCTTGAAATCGCAGGATTTATAAGGTAGTATATCTCCATGAAATGCGAGATGTGCATGCTGGTTATGCAGATTTTCGTGTGAAATTAGGAAAGAGGATTCGCGTATGAAAAAGTATTTGTCTCTGATTCTGGCCCTCGTTATGATGGCTTCTGTTCTGGCCGGCTGCGGCGGCAAGAAGGAAGAAGCTCCCGCCGCTAACGATGCCCCCGCTGCTTCTGCCGGCGAGGAGCTGACCTTCACCACCGGCGGTTCTTCCGGTACCTATTATGCATTCGGTTCCGTTCTGGCCGGCCACATCACCGGCAAGACCGACAGCAAGATCACCGCTGTTGAGGGCAACGGCTCTCAGGCCAACATCGAGCTGATGGACATTGACGGCGCTCAGCTGGGCTTCGTCCAGTCCGACGTTATGAGCTATGCTTACAGCGGCACCAACCTGTTCGAGGAGATCGGCAAGATCGACTGCTTCTCCACCGTGGCTGCCCTGTACATGGAGCAGGTCCAGATCGTCACCTGCGACCCCAGCATCAAGACCGTTGCTGACCTGAAGGGCAAGAACGTCTCCATCGGCGCTTCCGGCTCCGGCGTCTGGTACAACGCCATCGACGTCCTGGGCGTCTACGGCCTGAGCGAGGCTGACATCAACCCCACCTACCAGGGCTTCGGCGACAGCGCTGAGGCACTGAAGGACGGCAAGATCGACGCTGCCTTCGTCGTCTCCGGCGCCCCCACCACCGCCATCACCGAGCTGGCCTCCGGCAAGGACACCTATCTGGTCTCCCTGGACGCCGAGCACATTGAGCAGCTGCGTGCCAAGTCCCCCTACTACAGCGAGTATACCATCTCTGCTGATACCTACGGCATGGATTCCGACACCACCACCGTGGCCGTCGGCGCCGTGGTCATCGCCCGTGACGACGTCTCCGAGGCTGACGTCTATAACTTCGTGTCCGCCGTCTTCGAGGACGTCGACACCGTCACCGCCGCTCACGCCAAGGGCGCTGAGCTGGATCTGGACTTCGCCACCTCTGTCACCGACGTTCCCTACCACGCCGGCGCTGCCAAGTACTTCGCTGAGAAGGGCTACGAAGTCCCCACCAAGTAATTGGCCATTAAGGGTCTGTTAAAGATCACGAAAACTGAGCAGGAGACTGCGGCGAACGGCGTTCGCCGCAGTCCCTTGTCGATTTTACGGGGCGAATGAGTCCGTACCCGGAAAAGGATATGGAGTCATGCGCTCCGCAATAAAGGAGGAAAAACTATGAGTTTCTGGAAAAAAGACAGCAAAACTCCCGTGGATACCGCGCCTGTCGTGGAGGATACCTCCACCGGCACCGCCGCGGACGTGGAAGCTGTCATGAAAAAGTATGACCGGGAATCCAACACCCGCGTGTGGGAGGGTAAGCCCGGTCTGGCCGTCCGCTGCTGTATGGCGGCCTTCTCTCTGTGGAGCATCTATGTCACGTTGTTCTCCACCGCGCTGCCTGAGATCCGTCTGAGCCTGTTCCTGGCCTTCATCATCGTCATGGGCTACCTGAACTACCCCGTCCGCAAGGACCATGTCAGACCCAACTCCATGCCCTGGTATGATATCCTGATCATGGTGGGCGGCGCCGGCGCGTTTATCTACTACGCCATGAACGCCGAGCGCATCATCAAGCTGTCCCTCCGCGCCACCAAGGAGCCCCTGCTGCTCATTCTGGGCGTCATCGGTATTGCCGCCCTCATCGAGCTGTGCCGCCGCAGCGTGGGTCTGCCCATCCTGTGCGTGGTGGGCGCCCTGATGGTCTACACCTTCACCCAGGTGCAGCCCCGCATCGTCATCTACAACCTGTTCTATACCACCTCCGGCGTCATGAACACCCCCGTCAACGTCTGCGCCAAGTACATCGTGGTGTTCATCATCTTCGGCGCCTTCCTGGAGCGTACCGGCATCGCCCAGTTCTTCATTGATCTGGCAAACTCCCTGGCTGGCTCCTCCGCCGGCGGCCCCGCCAAGGTGGCTGTCATCTCCTCCGCCCTGTGCGGCATGGTGTCCGGCTCCTCCGTGGGCAACACCGTCACCACCGGCTCCGTCACCATCCCCATGATGAAGAAGACCGGCTATAAGGGCGAATTCGCCGGCGCTGTCGAGGCTGCCGCCTCCACCGGCGGCCAGATCATGCCTCCCATCATGGGCGCCGCAGCCTTCCTGATGGCCGAGTACATGGGCGTCAGCTACGCCACCGTGGCTGTGAAGGCCATCCTGCCTGCCGTTCTGTACTTCACCGGCATCTACATCGCCGTCCATCTGGAGGCCAAGAAGCTGGGCCTGCGGGGTATCCCCAAGGAGGAGCTGCCCAAGTTCAGCGTTCTGGCGAAGAAGATCTACCTGCTGGCTCCCCTGGTGGTGCTGGTGGCTCTGGTGTCCACCAACGTGCGCACCATGCAGTTCTCCGCCGCCGTGGCCATCCTCATCGCCATTCTGGTCAGCCTGCCTGACATGATCGCCAAGAACCGTGCCGAGGGCAAGGGCGTCGTCGGTATGCTGAAGGATATGGGCGCTATGTGCTTCAACTCTCTGGAAGCCGGCGGCAAGGGCACTGTCACCGTGGCTGTGGCCTGCGCCATGGCCGGTATCGTGGCCGGCTGCATCACCGTCACCGGTCTGGCCTCCAAGATCATCACCGCCATCGTCACCGTCTCCGGCGGCAACGTCATGGTCGCCCTGTTCCTGACCATGCTGTGCTGCATCGTGCTGGGCATGGGTGTTCCCACCACCGCCAACTACTGCATCATGGCCGCTACCTGCGCCCCCATCCTGACCACCATCGGCGTCAACCAGGTGGCCGCCCACTTCTTCGTGTTCTACTTCGGCATCGTGGCCGATATCACCCCTCCCGTGGCTCTGGCCGCCTATGCCGGCGCCGCCATCGCCAAGGCCGACCCCATGAAGACCGGTCTCAATGCCACCAGACTGGCCATCGCCGCCTTCATCGTGCCTTACATTTTCGCCAACGATCCCTCCATGCTGTTCATCAACACCACCCCCTTCCAGGTGGTCCAGATCTGCGTCACCTCCCTGATCGGTCTGTACGGCGTGGCCGCCGCTCTGAACGGCTACCTGTACCGTCCCATCCCCGCGCTGCTGCGTCTGGGTCTGGTGGCCGGCGGCATCTGCCTGATGATCCCCGGTACCGTCACCGACCTCGTGGGCCTGGTGCTCATCGTGGCCATCGTGGCCATCCAGCGCACCAGCGTCAAGAAGGCCGTGGCCTAAACCGTAAATCCGTTTTGAAAGACCGCTCCGCCCGGAGCGGTCTTTTTGCGCCCGGCGGAAGACGAAAAGAAGCGGCCCTGTCCCTTCGGACAGAGCCGCTCTCTCAAACGGTGTTAGGTTGCCTGTGCCTGGACGGTTTTTTGCAGTGCGGTGACCATGTCACAGATCACAGGGAAGATGTCTGCGCGGAACATTCCGTCAAACAGCCTGCCGAAGTTTTCGTCAAACCGTTCCGGCAGAATGGAACATTCCCGGGAGCAGATGGACTGCATCCGCTTTTCTCCGGGGTGCGTCATCTCGTTCAGGGCGAATAGGACATCAAAATAGCTGGCCAGAAACTCAGCCACCCGATGGTTGACGCTGACCAGATCGCCCCGTTGTTCCGCCTTTTTGATCTGCGTGTCAAAGGAGGGCAGCATACCGCTGAGGAGCTTCATGTTGTTGGCGATGATGTTCTCCTTCAGCTGTCTGGGATAGGGGATCCGATACTTCTCCTGCAGGGCGGAGAGGGCGCCGTTTCGGTCGGCCACGATCTTTGACGTGATAAGATTGTGCCACATGCAGGTGGTGTACCCGTTCCACGGCGTGCAGTCCAGCACGACGGAGGAGACCATGCGCTCAAAATCGGAGAGGTTCCGATAGATGATATCCATATCGATCCCATCCTTCAGCGTCACATCGTCCTCCAGCTCCCAGAAGGCGTTGCCGATTTCCATATAGCGGCAGTGCCTGCTCAGGATCTCCCGGCGCGCTTCAGCCGGGATGGGGCCGGTGGTATACACATATACATCATAGTCCGAGTTCCCGTCGGCTCTTCCCGTGGCCCGGGAGCCGCCCAGGGCGATCGCCTCCACTTGTGGAAGCGCAGCCAGCTCGGCAAACAAATCGTGGACGTTAACGGTCATGCTGCTCACCTCTTTGCGAATTTGCGGTCGGCGCCATTGTACCACGAAATCCGGCAGCCTTGCAACAGCGGGGGAGATGGGGTATAATCATACCCATCAAAATCACTTCGGAGAATGACTGTATGAACGAAAAACAGGCACAAAACCGAATCCCTCTGACCATCGGCGAGGGCGCGGACGAGCTGGCCGCCGCCCGCCTTTCGGAGCGTTTTCCTGTGGGCCAGCCGGCAGAGGACGAACTCTGCCTGCGGCTGGACGGCGAAGGACTGGCGCTGGTGTCCGGCGGACAGGAGCTGCGGGGGGATTTTACCCGCCTGCTCTCCCGGGTGCAGAATGGCGCGTGGCAGCGGGAGCTGCTGGCCCGGGCGGCCAAGCTGAAGGGCGTGGACGGCCCCCTGACGGCAGTGGACGCCACGGCGGGACTGGGGGAGGACTCTCTGGTTCTGGCGGCGGCGGGCTATTGCGTGCGGATGTACGAGCGCAACGACGTCATCTACGAGCTGCTGCGCGACGCGGTGGAGCGGGCGAGAAAGACGCCGGAGCTGGCGGAGATCGCGGGCCGCATGGAGGTGCTCCACGGCGACAGCGCCGGGGCCATGGCCGCGCTGGACACGCCGCCGGATATTATTCTGCTGGACCCCATGTTCCCCGCCCGGCAGAAGAGCGCCCTGGTGAAAAAGAAGCTGCAGATGATCCAGCAGCTGGAGACTCCCTGCACCGACGAGGCGTCGCTGCTGCTGGCGGCGGCCAAGGCCAAACCCCGCCGGCTCATCATCAAGCGGCCGCCCAAGGGCCCGTTTTTGGCAGGCGTGAAGCCGGACTATTCCATCTCCGGCAAGGCCGTCCGGTTCGACTGCATCGCCGATCCCTTCGGAAAGCTCCATACCTTCAAGCTGGAGATTCCGACCGAATAACTGGTAAAATCTTTCGATTAGATGGGGTGTCTGGTGGCAGAGCTAAAACCCCTTTGTCTGGAAGATGTCTGGTGGTAGAGATAAAAAACCCCTCCGTTCCCGCCTGCGCGGGGCCGGAGGGGTTTTCAATACAAAAAATTCAAAAAACTGTTACTGTTTTGTAGTTGAATTGGAGGGACAACTTCACTATATATAACGGTATGATGGAATATGATATGCGGAAAGGAGCATGCGGTTATGGCAGAAGTAAAGGAACTGGAGCAGCAGGCGGCGCAGACGCCGGAGCAGCCCCCTGCGGCCCCCAAAAACAAGAAAAAACGGAAGAAACTGGTGCGGTGGCTCATCGTTCTGGCAGTGGCGGCGGCGCTGATCTTCGCCGGCGTGAAGTATTTTGGCGGCGGCAGCGAGCCGGAGGCCCAGGTGGTGACGGACTTTGTCACCTACGGCTCCATCACCTCCACCGTGGAGGGCAGCGGCCTCACCAAGAGTAAGAACAGCGAGACCCTCATGCTGACCACCGAGGGCGTGGTGCAGGAGGTGTTCATCACCGAGGGCCAGAAGGTCATGGCCGGCGACCCGCTGTTTATCATCGAGTCCGAAGACGCCCGGGACGCCGTGGAAAAAGCCCGGCAGGTGGTGGAGGGCTATGAAAAGCAGCTCTCCGCCCTGCACAAGGACATCGCCGGACTGAATCTGGCAGCCGGCTACCCCGGAAAGCTGCTGGACACCGTGAAGCTGAACCCCGGCGACACCATCGGTAAGGGCACCGTGGTGGCCACGCTGGCGGACGACACCCGCCTGCGCCTGACCCAGTACTACAGCTACGCCTATGAGGGCGACGTGTGGGTGGGTCAGACCATGGACGTGTCCATCCCCGCCCTGATGACCACCCTCACCGGCACGGTGGAGGCTGTCCACATGGTCAGCCGCATCACCCCGGAGGGCTCCAAGCTCTTCTCCGCCGACATCCTCATCGACAATCCCGGCATCCTCACCGCTGAGATGGTGGCCTCCGCCACTGCCACGATGGGCGGGGAGACCGTGTATCCCTACGAGGCCGGCAAGCTGGAGTATTACCGCACCGGCGATCTGGTGAGCACCGTCAGCGGCACCGTCCTCTCCAGCCGGCTGGTGGACTACCTGCAGGTGGCCGCCGGCGAGGTGCTGGTGAACATCGACGGCGAGGACAGCGAGAGCGAGATCTTCGATCTGGAGCAGCAGCTGGAGGAGGCCCGGCAGGCGCTGGACACCGCCCAGAAGAATCTGGACAACTGCAACGCCGTGGCCCCCATTGACGGCACCGTCATCGGCCTCATGCTGGAGCCCGGCATGACCGTGGCCGCCAACAGCGGCGTGGTCACCATCTCCGACACCACCACCATCACCGTGGACGCCACGGTGGACGAGCGGAACGTCAGCTTCGTGAAGCCCGGCATGATGGTGGAGATCGACCAGTGGGGCAGCATGTATACGGGAATCGTGGAGTCCGTCAGTCTGAACTCCACGGCGGAAAACGGCGTGGCCAGCTATCCCATGGTCATCTCCGTGGACAACTTTGACGGCTCCCTCATGTCTGGCAGCTACATTACCTACTCTCTGGTGGCCAGCCAGAACGACAACTGTCTGGTGGTGCCCATCCAGTGCGTCAAGACCGTTCCTCTGGAGGACGGCAGCACCGGCAGCGTGGTGTTTGTCAGCGGCGACCGGCCGGAGAACGCCATCGAGCTCAGCGTCCCCGTGGACGGTGTGCCGGAGGGCTTCTGGGCCGTGCCGGTGGAGACCGGTATTTCCGATACCTATAATGTTGAGATCAAATCCGGCGTGGAGGCAGACACCGAGGTCTTTACCCAGCTTCAGACCTCTGACGTCTGGATGTGATATGCTGGTACGACTGAATCATGTATATAAGATCTACGGCGAGGGACTGGAGAGCGAGGTCCGGGCGCTGGACGACGTCTCCCTGACCATTGACCGGGGAGAGTTCGTGGCCATCGTGGGCCAGTCCGGCTCCGGCAAGTCCACCATGATGAACGTGCTGGGCTGTCTGGATATCCCCACCCGGGGCGATTATTTCCTGGACGGCACCGACGTCCGTGACCTGACGGACAAGGAGCTCTCCCACATCCGAAACCGGCAGATCGGCTTCATTTTCCAGCAGTATAACCTCATCCCCAGTCTGACGGTGCTGGAAAACGTGGAGCTGCCCCTGATCTATCAGGGCATCAACGGCCAGCGGCGGCGGGATATGGCCATGGAGGCGCTGGACCGCGTGGGCCTGGCCGGCCGCGTGAAGCACCGGCCGGTGGAGATGTCCGGCGGCCAGCAGCAGCGGGTGGCCATCGCCCGGGCCATCGCCGCGAACCCGCCCATTGTCATGGCGGATGAGCCCACCGGCGCGCTGGACTCCCACACGGGACAGGAGGTGCTGGACTTCCTGCGGCGGCTGAACCGGGAGGGCACCACCGTCATCCTCATCACCCACGACAACTCCATCGCCGCCTCCGCCCGGCGCATCGTGCGGCTGGCGGACGGCAAAATCGTGGAGGACCGGGAACAGGAGGTGGATTGGCTGTGAAATTCGGACAGGCACTGAAAATGGCGTTCCGCTCCATCCTGGGCAACAAGGGCCGCTCCTTTCTGACCATGCTGGGCATCATCATCGGCATCGCCTCCGTCATGACCATCGTCTCCACGGTCAACGGTATGAACCAGGAGTCCATGAAGCAGTTTGAGGCCATGGGCACCAACAAGATCAACGTCTCCGCCTCCACCTATAACGGTACGGATGTGTTTGACGACCTGTATGACTACTGCAGCAGCCTTGGCAGCGACCTGGTGCTGGGCGTCACGCCCAACGCCACCATGTGGGACATCAACGTGGTGTACGGCTCCAAGAGCAGCAAGAGCATGCAGAAAAACGAGGAGAACATGTGGAACAGCGGCGGCGAACCCGACCCCAACACGGCTCTGCCGCCCACGGCGTATCTTGGCAGCGACCAGTACGCCATCTGCAACAACTTTAGCCTGGCCCGTGGCCGGGATATCAGCAACATCGACATCAAAAACTACAACCAGGTGTGCGTCATGGGCGCCCGGGCGGCCCGCAACTTCTTCAACTACGCCGACCCGGTGGGCCAGACCGTGCAGGTAAACGGCTATCCCTTCACCGTGGTGGGCGTCTATGAGGCCAAGGACCCGGACTCCCTGTGGTCCATGGACAACATCATCGTCTTTCCTTACACCGCCCGCCGCCAGCTGAACCCCAACATCACCATGAGCGAGTTCGTGGTGAAGGCCTCCTCCGGCGAGGCCACCGTGGAGGTCATCTCCCGGCTCAGCGGCTTCCTGGCCGGCCTGACCAACAACGGCCAGAACGGCTGGGGCTACGCCTACAGCGAAAACCAGTGGCAGGAGAGCCAGAATGAATATCTGGCCATGATCTCTCTGGTGCTGGGCGGCATCGCCGCCATCTCTCTGCTGGTGGGCGGCATCGGCATCATGAACATCATGCTGGTCACCGTCACGGAGCGCACCCGCGAGATCGGCATCCGCCGGGCCATCGGCGCCGAGCGCAGCGCCATCGTCACCCAGTTCCTCATCGAGGCGGCCATGCTCTGCGGCATGGGCGGCATCATAGGCATCGGCGTGGGAACGCTGGGCACAAGGCTGGCGGGAAAGCTGTTGATGCAGATCGACATCTGGCCCTCTCTCGGCATCACGGCGGCGGCCTTCGCCCTGTCGGTGGCGCTGGGCATCCTCTTTGGCATCTATCCCGCCGCCAAGGCCTCCCGGCTCCAGCCGGTGGAGGCCCTGCGGGCACAGTAAAGGAGCGTGTGTATGAAACAAAGACTTCTCGCGCTGGTGACAGCGCTGATCCTGACGGCGGGACTGCTTGCAACACCCGCCTCCGCCGCCGGCACCACCCGGTTCGCCGACATCCCGGACCAGACCACCGCCACGGCGGTGGAGGTGCTGCGGCTCATGGGCGTGCTGGACGGCTACGGCGACGGCACCTTCCGCCCCGGCGTTATTTTGAACCGCGCCCAGTTCTGCAAAATGGCCGTCTACGCCATGGATGGCGGCGACGAGCTGGGCCGCTACCGGGCGGTCACCATCTTCCCGGACGTGAAGCCCTCCCACTGGGCCTCCGCCTACATCAACATGGCCGCCAAGGGTCAGAAGGTCATCTCCGGCTATGCCGACGGCACCTTCGGCCCCGGCAAGACCGTGACGGTGGGCCACGCGGTGACCATTACCCTGCGGATGCTGGGCTACACCGATGAGGTGGTGGGCGGCGTCTGGCCGGACAGCTATCTGGCCGTGGCCCAGAGCATTGGATTGACAGAGGGCGTCTCCGGCGGCGGCTCCACGCCCCTGACCCGCGGTCAGGCGGCCCGGCTGTTCGTGAACCTCCTGCGCACCAAGACCCAGGACGGCGGCACCCTGTATACGCTGGGGGAGGAGACGAACCTCGTCTCCATCGACGGCGGCGCGGGCACGCTGAAGACCTCCGACGGCGCCGTTTACAAGATGGCCAACCCTGTCTCCGCCTCCGCCCTCATCGGCGTCCGGGGCCAGGTGGTCACCAACGCCAAGGGCGAGGCATTGACGTTCCTGCCCGCCTCCACCGGCGGCAGCGGCGTGGCGGACGCGGCGGTCATCGTCTACGCCGACCGCTCCGCGGCAGGCTTCGAGGCCCTGGCCGGCAACAGCGATTACGCCATCGTGAAAAACGGCAGCGCCGCCACCGTGGGCGACCTGCGGAAGTACGATGTGGCGACCTACAACGCCGCCACCAACACCATCCGGGTCTGCGACACCCGCGTGGCGGTGTATTACGAGGACTGCTCTCCCGCCCCCGGCGCACCCGCGCAGGTGACGGCTCTGGGCACGGAGTTCGCCGTTCTGCCCACCGCCCGTGACAGCGTGGCGGAGTTTAAGCCCGGCGACCAGATGGTCCTGCTGCTGACGGCGGACGGCCAGGTGGCCGGCGCCGCGGAGCCCGGCAGTGTCCGGGGCAACGCCGTGGGCATCGTCCGGGACGGCAGCGTGGAGCTGCTGTGCGGCAGCGCCCTCATCCCGCTGGCGGTGGACGCCGGCGAGGCGGCGGAGGGCCATGTGGTCCGCATCAGCTCCAGCGGCGGCCGTGTGACCGTCAATCAGCTGGACGGCGGCGCCACCGGCACGCTGGACGTGTCTGCCGGCAAGCTGGGCAAGAAGGCTCTGGCCGACAACGTGCTCATCTATGAGAACGGTCAGCTTCTGGGCGTGAACCAGCTGGCCAGCGGCCAGGTCTCCGCCGACCATGTGGTCTACGCCCGCACCAACTGGGCCGACGAGGTGGATCTCGTCGTGCTGGACCGCGCCAGCGGCGAGTTCTACGGCCGTGTCTTCACGGAGGACGTGGAGGAGACCGGCGAGGGCGGCGAGTCCGTCTGGAAGGAGTATGTGGGCGTGGAGTTCGGCAACAGCGACGCCGACCGCCGGGGCCCCTATGGCCCCTACCGCGCCGCCAAACGGGGTGACTTCGTGGCGGCCCGGCTCAACAGCGCCGGCACCGGCTTCGTGTCCATGGAGACGCTGGCGGCGGTGAAGAACGTGTCCGCCTCCTCCTGGATCGGCGACAAGACGGTGGTCTTCGGCGGCCGCAGCTACAGTGTGCCGGAGAACGTCCTGTGCTACAACGAGGACTCCGGCCGCTGGACGGATCTCACCTCCGCCCGCAGCTACGGCGGCAGTATGGATCTCTACGTCAAGGACGGCGTGGTCCGCGTGGTGGCATACGCCAGCAAATAAGGCAGCGAAAAAGGAGAGCCGGTTAGCTGCGTCCTCACAAGAAAACATTGCCCCCTCGGCGGCCCTTTTCCGCCGCTTCTTCGTTGTTTTTTCTTGCGTTACACAAAGTAGCGCTGCGAAAAAACGCCTTGAAGCAGCGAAAAAATCCTCGCCGAAGGGCTGCGGACAGTTTTGCCCCACAGGCGATGCCTGTGGGGCAAAATCTATGTTTTCTTATTCGGACTCCGCTTTTCGGCTCTCCTTTTTTGCGCTTATACCACCTGGAACAGGTAGAATTTCAGATAATTGGTCTCCTCCACGCCCCAGAGAATGGGGTGGTCGCAGCCCTGCTGGCGGGCCTCGATCTGCCGCAGCTGCACGCCGGCGTCCCGCGCCGCGTCGTGGAGCATGGCGATGAACTTGTCCTCCGTGGCGAAGTGGGAGCAGGAGCAGGTGGCCAGATACCCACCCCGGGGCAGCAGCTGCATGGCCCGGTAGTTGATCTCCTTGTAGCCGGTGATGGCGTTGGCCACGGTCTTGCGGGACTTGGTGAAGGCCGGGGGATCGAGGATGATGAAATCGTACTTCCGGGGCTGCTTGGCCAGCTGGGGCAGCAGGTCAAACACGTTGGCCGCCACGCACTCCATCATGCCGGAGAGGCCGTTGCGCTCCGCGTTGGCCCGGGCCATCTCCACGGCGGACTCGGACACGTCCACGGCGGTGACGTGGGCCGCGCCGCCCATTGCCGCGTTTAAGGCGAAGGAGCCGGTGTGGGTGAAGCAGTCCAGCACCGTCTTGCCCCGGGCCAGACGGGCCACCGCCCGGCGGTTGTACTTCTGGTCCAGGAAAAAGCCGGTTTTCTGGCCGTTTTCCACATCCACCAGATACTTGACGCCATTTTCCGTGATCTCGGTAATGGGGGAGGCGGGGGTCTCCTCGCCGGGGAGGGGATACCAGCCCTTGTGCTGCTCCAGACCCTCCTTTTCCCGGAGCGCCACGTCGTTGCGCAGGAACACGCCCCGGATGGTCTGGCCGTCCTCCCGCAGGATCTTCACCAGCAGAGGCAGCAGCAGATCCCGGATGCGCTCCATGCCCATGCTCATGATCTGCACGGAGAGCAGGTCGTGGAACTTGTCCACCGTCAGACCGGGGAAGGCGTCCGCCTCGCCGAAGATGACGCGGCAGGCGTCCAGGTCCGCCTCGTCCATGACGGACTTGCGGTAGTCCCAGGCCCAGCGGAGCTTCCGCTCCCAGAAGGATTCGTCAAAGCGGTCGTTGGCGTTGCGGGAGATGAGGCGGATGCGGATCTTGGACAGCTCGGACAGGAAGCCGGTGCCAAGGTAGCGGCCCTTCTTGCTGACCACGTCCACCAGACCGCCGTTTTCGGTCTGGCCCTCGATTTTCAGGATCTCGGCGTCATACACCCACGGATGGCCCCGCAGGATAGCGGCCTCCGCCTTGGGGGTGACGGTGTACTGGGGATACCCACGCTCTGCTTTCATAAAAGAAGCTCCTTTCGGAGAAAATTTTTCCGCCATAGTCTATCATACTTTTTTCCCCTTTGCCATACCTGCGCCATACATGTTACAATAAAAAATCATCAAACGATTTCCGAAAGGGGAATGAGGCTATGGCAAATATCGTGGTGCTCAACGGTCAGCGGGTCAATTACGACGGACAGGTGGATTACAGCGTGCTGGGCGCGGATGTGGCGGTTTACGATCACAGCGCGCCGGAGGAGATCCTGCCCCGCCTTGCGGGCGCGGAGATCGCCGTCACCAAGGAGCTGGTGCTGACGGAGGAGCAGGTACTGGCTCTGCCGGAGACCGTGAAGCTCATCTGCGAGGCCGGCACCGGCTACAACAACATCCCGCTGGAGGCGGCGAAGAAAAAGGGCGTCATGGTCTGCAACATCCCCGCTTACAGCACCCAGCGTGTGGCCCACACCGCCATCATGCTGCTGCTGGGCCTGTCCTCCAATATGCAGCGCCAGCAGGCCATGCTGACCCGGGGCGACCGCGGCAACTTCACCCGCTGCCTGCAGGTGGGCCACACGGAGGTGAACGGCAAGACGCTGGGCATCGTGGGCGCCGGCGCCATCGGACGGGAGGTCATGAAGATCGCCCGCGTGCTGGACATGAACATTCTGGTCTATACCCGCACGCCGAAGGACTACGGCGAGGGCGTCCGCTGCTGCGCGCTGGAGGATGTGCTGG
>JAFUNB010000021.1 GCA_017482345.1 Oscillibacter sp. | reverse complement strand
GGAGTATTACGACAGCGTTCTGGTGTCCGTCACCATGGAGAATTTCCACGTCATCGTCATTTACGCCCTGGTGGGAGCGGTGCTTCTGGGCCTGGCGTGGATGCTGTACCACCGCCGCCGCAGCGAATCCGCCGGCGATGTGGTGTCCGTGGGCTGGATCAAGCCCCTCTTCCGTTATGGCATCGCAGCCTTGGCGGCTCTGGTGGGCGGCATCTTCCTGTATGAGCTGTTCTGGAATAACTTCCAGTACGGCCAGTATTACGATGTACTGCCCATGGTGGTGTGCATGATCGTGGCGGGCACCATCGGTTATTTCGCCGCCTCCATGCTGCTGGCCAAGAGCCTGCGGGTGTTCAAGTCCACCTGGAAGGGCCTTGTGCTGGTGGTGGCCGGCTGCGCAGTCCTCTGCTGCGTGCTGCACTTCGATCTGCTCGGCGTCACCACCTACGTCCCCGCCATCGAGGATGTGGAGCGGGTGGAGCTGCGTGCCGCGGACAATACATATACCTTCTATCCCGGTGAGGAGGACGAACTGCTGGAGCAGGTCCGTGACCTCCACGCCGTCATCGCCGCCGACGCCGATTACATCCGCGGCATGGAAGAGAGCTGGGACTACGCCGTGCCTGCCGGCGGCAGCGATGAGGATGAACTCACCAGCACCTACGTCCGTCTCTACTATTACATGAAGGACGGCCGCACCATCCAGCGCCGCTACACCGTGCCCATCACCCGGGAGCGTCTGGCCACGGAGGATACCTACGACCAGAAGCTGGACGCTCTGGTGAACGGTGAGGCCATGAAGCTGAAGCGGCTGCACGTGACCGATGCGCGCTATGTCATCGACAGCGGCAGCCTGTACATCGACAAGCGGAACAAGGGATTTGCGCTGAGTACCCAGGAGGCGGAGGCCATCATGGCCGGCCTGCACCGGGATGCTGCCGAGGGCACCTGGGGCAATTACGACTGGTTCAGCCAGACTGACGCCGGAAATTATGCCTTGGATCTGAACATCGAGTTCAGATATCCCGCCCCCGACAATCTCAGCGGTACCTATTACGACTCCATCTACATCCGGGTCCGCCCCGGTATGGAGCATACCGTCTCCGCCCTGCTGGAGCAGGAGCTGGTGACGCCGGAGGAGCTGATCACCTACGGTCAGCTGTATCCCGAGCGGTATGACTATGTGGATTGGTCGATGACGTCCTATATGCATGAGGAGACATCCGCCGTCGTTTACGCGAAATAAGGGGTGAGCCGTGGCTGCACGCAGAAGAAGACGGCGCCGCCGTCGAATCAACCCCGGCTTCCTGGGTCTGTGCGCCGCTCTGGTGCTGCTGGCTGTGGGCATCGGCCTCTGGTGGGTGAACCGCCCCCTCCCCGGCGAGGACATTGCCGTGCCGGACTACGTGGAGCGGGACTACCTCCTGATCAACGAGTTCTCCCGCCCCGGCACGCCGCTGGAGGAGATCAATGCCGTGGTGATCCACTATGTGGGCAACCCCGGCACCACCGCCAAGGCCAACCGCGACTACTTCAACACGCTGGCTCTGGGCCGGGAGGGCACCTACGCCTCCAGCCACTTCGTGGTGGGTCTGGAGGGGGAGGTCATCCAGTGCATCCCCCTGACGGAGGTGGCCTACGCCTCCAAGCACCGCAACGGCGACACCGTGGCCATCGAAGTCTGTCACCCGGACGACACCGGGGAGTTTTCCCCGGAAACCTACGCGCGGGTGGTGGAGCTGACAGCGTGGCTGTGCCGGGAGTTCCGGCTGGACCCGGCGGAGGACGTCATCCGCCACTACGACGTGACGGGCAAGGAATGCCCCCGCTGGTATGTGGCGAACCCCGAGGACTGGGAGACGTTGAAGCTGGACGTGGCGGCGGAAGTGGAAAAGCTGGCCTCTGTGGAAAATTCGTAAAAAATTTTTCAAAAAAAGTGAAACAAAACGCCCCGTTCATTCGTCTTATAAACAGTGACACTCAAAAATGTGGAAAGAAGGGAGCCTTCCTATGGAACAGAATCATGCAGCAGAAAAACTGTGGCGCATCTGGGTGGATACCAACCGCCGTATCGTGTCCTTCCACGAAGAGGAAGGCTGTCAGCTTTTGGAGTTCCGCAGCCGGGAGATGTTCCTCAGCTGTGTGGACCAGTATTCCGGCAAGCAGTATCGCTATCAATAAGTGGGAAAATACCGGAAAAGGGCGCCGTTTGGCGCCCTTTTTTCACAAAACCCGTTGACAAACCGGTCAAACGTGATATCATAAGCAAGGAATTGAATAGTTTTGGCGAAGATAGGGACGAGTACTCCTTTGCCCCCTGCAAAGAGAGCCGCTGTTTGGTGAAAAGCGGAGAGGGGAGAGGGACGAAAATCACCCTGGAGCCTCCTGCTGAAAGACGACGCGACATTAGAATCCATTCAAATCAGACAACGGCTGATTTGATAGCGCCAGCGGCGCGTTGGATTCTTGTGAGCCGCGCTGTCGTGCGCAGCACGGCAGCCTTCATGAAAGAATTTCATGAAGAGTGCGGATCAGTAGGCAAGGACGATTGATGCCCGTTACAGCATCGGCCTGTGATTGCAGGCGCAGAGCGGTCGGCCCCGCAAGGAGCCGGCAACCGAGAGTGGTACCGCAGAGTGTTTTTTCAAACGCTTTGTCTCTTGAGAGAGACAAGGTGTTTTTTTATTTTGTCACCGTAAAGAGGGGACCAGTCCTCCCTTTAGATTCCCCCCACCAGTGAAGCGTTCTTCACTGGTGAACGCCGCCCAAGGCGGCTGAGTCAGAGTATTTTTGCCACGTACATGCCGCGGCAAAAATAATTATAAAGCTATTTTAAGATTTTATTATAAAAGGAGAGTCGCGGATATGGATTACAACAAGACCATCAATCTGCCCAAGACCGAATTCCCCATGCGTGCGGGCCTTCCCAAGCGCGAGCCTGAGATGCTCAAGAACTGGCAGGAGCTGGACCTCTACAACGAGATGCTGAAGAAGAACGAGGGTAAGCCCCGCTTCTCCCTGCACGATGGCCCTCCGTTCTCCAACGGCAACCCCCACATGGGCCACGCCATGAACAAGACCCTGAAGGACATGATCGTCCGTTCCTACGCCATGCGCGGTTATTACACCCCCTATATCCCCGGCTGGGATAACCACGGCATGCCCATCGAGTCCGCCATCATCAAGGAGCAGAAGCTGAACCACAAGGCCATGAGCGTGCCCGAGTTCCGCTCTGCCTGCCATGCCTATGCTCAGAAGTATGTGGATATCCAGATGAAGGGTTTCCAGCGCATGGGCGTCATCGGCGACTGGGAGCATCCCTACCTGACCATGAACCCCAGCTTCGAGGCTGAGGAGGTCAAGGTCTTCGGCGAGATGTATAAGCGCGGCTATATCTACAAGGGCCTGAAGCCCGTGTACTGGTGCGCTCACGACGAGACCGCTCTGGCCGAGGCTGAGATCGAGTATAAGGACGACCCCTGCACCACCGTGTATGTGAAGTTCCCCATGCACGACGACTGCGGCAAGCTCTCCGCCTACGACAAGAGCAAGCTGTTCTTCGTCATCTGGACCACCACCATCTGGACCCTGCCCGGCAACCTGGCCATCGCCCTGCATCCCGTGGATTCCTATGCCCTGGTCAAAAATAACGACAACGGCGAGATCTATATCGTGGCCGAGGCCCTGGCCGACAAGGTCATGCGCGTGGGCGGCGTGGAGAATTACGAGATCGTGGAGACCCATCCCGGCGCCTTCTTCGAGAATATGCTGGCGGACCATCCCTTCCTGCCCAAGACCAGCCGCCTGGTGAATGCCGACTACGTCACCATGGACTCCGGTACCGGCTGCGTCCATACCGCTCCCGGCTTCGGTGCCGACGACTATCAGACCTGCCGCCGCTACGGCATGGAGATGGTGGTGCCCGTGGACGACCAGGGCAAGCACACCGACTATGCCGG
>JAFUNB010000020.1 GCA_017482345.1 Oscillibacter sp. | reverse complement strand
CGGGAATATAACCTTGACATCCGTTCGGAAATTCCGTATAATGATTGAGCTGTATCGGGGTGTAGCGCAGTTGGTAGCGCGCTTGGTTCGGGTCCAAGAGGCCGTGGGTTCGACTCCCGCCACTCCGACCAGTCAAAAAACCGTGTAACCGCAAGGGTTACACGGTTTTTCTTTGTTTTTCAGGCACTTGCGGGAATCTGAACTATTTCCAAAACAGAAACGGTTGTTCGATTTCCCGGAGCCGGATTCCAAGCCGGCCAGCCAAAATGCTAATGAAAATGCTAACGTCAGCGCGGCACTGCCGGCTCCATGCCCTGGAACATCAGGCAGCGGTCGAAGGCGCCGCCGCGGTAGGCGAACACCAGCGTGCGCACCTGCTCGTGGGTCAGGTTGATCACGTCCTCGTTGCCGTCGGGGTCGCTGCCGTCGCCCTGGATGATGTGCGCATCCATCAGCTGCTCGATGATGGGGCGGAACTTCTCGGGGATGTCCTTCAGGTGTTTGTAGGTTACCACGGTTTCCTCCTCCTTTTCAACAGGGGTTTCAAACAGAGCCCGCTCGGCGGCTCGGCGGCGGGTCAGGCCGATCATGGCCGTGCCGCCGGCCCGGTTGTACAGTTCCATGGCCTCGGCGATCTCCGGCAGGCTGCGATTGCGGCACAGCGTCCGCAGGTTGGCTTCGCCGCAGTTGAAGGTGAAGGAGATCAGCGCGTCCCGCTGGTTGTCGTTCAGCTGGGTCGTCAGAGGACAGTACGCAGGGTTGTCCACCGCGTCGGCGAAGCGCTGGCAGTCGGCCTGCAGGAGCGCGTCCGCCTGGGCCTGGGTGATCACCATGCCCTCGGTGACGTCCGGGCCGTAATGGCCATAGCCGATGGTCCAATACTTCTCCGTGGGGATTGCCTTGTAGGCCTTCAGCCGGCAGCCCTCCCACTTCTTGATCAGGGCCAGGCCGGCAGCTCCCACAGGGCGGCTCACTCCGCGGCCCCTCCAGCGAGGCCCTTCAGGTGTTTGATCAGATCCTCATACAAACCGTCGTAGCCGTTCATGGCCACATACGCCACCACTAAGCCGGCCACAATGCCGCCGGCGTACCAGTACCAGGTGGACGCCACGGAGAACACCTCCAGATAGGCCGCCGTGGCCAGCAGGGTCAGGATGACGGCCACCACCGGCGCCACCAGCTTCGCGTGATCCGCGAAGACGCTGCACAGGCCCTTGATGACGTTGGTGATCATGTTGGTCAGTGCCACCAGCAGCGGCAGCACCATCAGAATCGTGAGAATATTCATTGTTCCTCCTATAGATCTCCCGTGTCGGATTCCGACACGCCCAGGGCGGTGTCGTAGACGATGCCGCCCTTTGTGTTTTCTGCGGTGGATTTGCCGTAGTAGCCCCGGAGCACCACGGCCGTGGCGGCCTGCAGCGCGCCGATGAGCGTGGTCAGATACGGCAGTGCGCCCAGGAAGTCCCGCCAGATGGCCAGCGCGCACAGGGCGAGGACAGCAAAGGTGGCCGCGGCGTCCACCAGCAGGATCCCGACGGCGATCAGGTTACTGGTGGGCGTTTTTTTGACTCGATTACCACTCATTGCGGCCTCCTCAATCTTCGTGTGCTTTCTGGTTCAGATACTTCTCGATCTTGTTGATGGCCTCCGTCACAGGGCCGTTGCACCCCTGTTCCTTCAGTCCCTTCAGGCAGGCCAGCACGCCGTAGGTGAGCAGGGTCTGCTCGGTGTTGATGTCGTGCATGTCCCTCGCCAGGACGGCCTTCAGGGCATCCATATCGGCCTCGTGCTTCTGCTTCAGGGCTTCCAGATCCACACTCTGCTGGTCCTGCTTGTCCACCCAGCGGACGCCCTTGGCGAAGTGCTTCACCAGTAGCACGACGGCCGCCAGGACAGAGCCGGCCGTGATGATGGTCTGCGGCGTCAGTTCAATGATCACTCGGTTACCTCCGTGGCGGTCAGGTTGCCGCTGTCGTCAACGGAGAACCTGAAGCGTTTGCCGCTGGGGCTGGTCAGCTCGATGCCGCCCGCAAACCAGGCGTTGCCTTCCCAGTCCAGGGTGTGGGCGTTGGAGCGGTCCGAGCCGCCTTTGCCGTTGCCTACGATATGGGCATATTCCCCGGTAGCGTCCTCGACGTTGTTCTTGCCCTGGACGTGCTGGTAATCGGACGCTGCGATTGTATAAAAGCCCTCGGCATGAGAGCCAACAGCAGTCGCTTTAGCACCAATACCCTCCGCGTGAGAATAGTTATCAGACGCATCCGTGCTGGTTCCCTCGGCATGAGCGTAAGTTCCCGAGGCCGTGCTATTTCCCTCGGCGTGTGCGCCTACTCCAGACGCAATCGACTTCTCACCCTCGGCGTGAGCAGATTTGCCGGGTGCCTGAGTTTTCCACCCTTCCGCGACGGCATACTGGCCGAGCGCATAGGCGTCGGACTCCGTTACAGCACCAGCAGATCGGGCGGAGCCGTATGCCTTGCCAGACTTGAATGCCATACTCGGCAAAAACGCCGTCGGCATGATGTTGTAAATCTTGCCTTCTCCGCTGGGGTCATAGACGGCTACAGTGTGAGCACCAGGTACGGCAGCCACAATACTATATACCCCGCTCATAACCATGATGGTAAACGGGTTGCCGCTGCCGTAGCACAGGGTGCCCTCGTTGGTTGCAGGCTCGCAGTAGTGTCGAACGCCGTCAAAGAAGATAATCAGGGGCTGCGTTTCGGCGGGACTATATGCGAGGGTGAGCGCCGTCGCATTGGTAAGGTCAAGCGCCGTCTCCTCCATCAGCGTGGCGCCCTTCTCCGTGGTAGGCAGCCAGGCCAGGTTGAGGTATTTGTTATCCAGCGGATAAACGACTTCTCCCTTGAAACGGATGGAGAAGGTTGCCGATGCGGAGCCGTCCATAGCGACGACCATCATGCCCATGCCCATCTCTGCCGCCATAGAAGGGTACAAGAACACCATAACAAACGGCTCGCCGGTGGACGCGCCACCCGTCAGCGCACCATAGTTGCCGAGTATTACGCCGAGGTCTGTGTCACCTTCTGCATACGCAATAGTGTCGCAGGGATACTCTACACCGTTCCACTTGACGACATAGGCCTTGCCGGCCTCCAGAAGGTAGGCGTCCGTCCCAATGTAGCTGTTTTCCGACGGGTCGATGGCGACCGTGGTCTCGGGCACTACCTCAACGTCACCCACCTCGCTGTAGAAGGCTTTCTCCTCCCACTTCGCGTTGCCGGCAGCATCAGTCGTCAGCACACGGTGGGGGCCGTTGTCTGAGGCAAAATATTCCGGATCAATGGTGTGGACTATCTCGACGTTGCCCCAGATAGACAGGACAGGGCTACTATACTCGTAGTCACCAAGATTGAATTCCATACCGTATCCAAGCGCATAAGCATCGTCGGCATTTTTTGCAAAAAGAATTTCAAAAGGCTCATCCGTCGGTTCTTCTCCCCAACAAGCGTTCAGACCGCTGCCGAGGACAATTACACTGACAGTAACCCAAGTCGTGGCGTTCGTAGAATACTCGGCAAAGCCCTCTTTTGCGATGCAGTGATACTCAACTCCATCCCACACAACTTTGTACTCCTCGCCCAATTTAATGGGCAGAAGGTCAGGCAGTTCGCACCTTCCAAATCTGCCCAGGCTAAGTTCCTGTGCAGGGAAAATCTCTTCCACGGTGGTTTCCTTGCCGAAGGGGAGTTTACCGCCGCCCAGTTTGCGGATCAGGGCCAGATCAATAGGATCAAAAGCCATCACTGCACCTCCCAGCTGCCAGATGCATTCATCATGTAGGTGTTGCCGCCCTGCTTTGCCACGATGGCCATAGAGCCGGGGGCAAAGTCCGTGCCCAGATTGGCCAGATCGGCGTCGGTGTCCAGGATGGCGACGATCTCGCGGCCGTACTGGTGGAAGTTCTTGGAGTCGCGAATAATTTTATAAGCCATAATTAAATCCCCCTTCTCAGGAAAGTTTTGTGGTGGTCAGGTTGCCGGCATTGTCAACGCCGAGCTCATACCGGGTGCCGTCCGGCGCCGTCAGTACGTTGCCGGGATCGCCCTTCAGGACGCAGCGCAGCGTTGCCGAGATGGTCGTCGACTCCGTCGTAAAGTCTTGCTTGACTTCATACAGATATCCATTCGCTGCGAGGATGAAGTCCCCCCGATACAGCACATTTTCCCCCAGCTCGATAGCTGACCGGGTCAGTGAGGTGTTTGTTTGTGTACGGGACTCGCTGGTGGTGTAGATGCGTGTACCCCGGAGCGAGCAGCACAGATAAGCAAGGAATACGCTGTCATCCTTAATCCGAGCGACCCGATAAATGCAGCCGTTCACCGTGAGCACAAAATCTCCGCCGCGCAGGGTCTTCCCATTCAACTGGACGGAAGCAAGTGACATCTCGGGGATCTTAGCGCTCATATGTTCACTGCTGTAATACAGGGAGTAGCCATTCGGATCAACCGGGACCACCAGTTCAGACTTGACATATGCCTCGCCGTCCCACAGGTGCCAGAATCCGTCATCGCCGGGGATCGGAGGATGCGTGTTGATGTTCAGCAGACGCTGCTCGATCTGGGCGAACTCAGAGGGCATCGCCGGCCACTCGCCGACACCAGTGAGAGAGGCCGGGATATAGGCCTGCACCTGATTTGTGTGCCGGGTCTTGCTGACGTCCTCGATCAGATTGCCCCGCAGCTGCAGTTTGTAATATCCGGCCACGGAGAGGTTGTCTTTGGTGAGGTAGGTGTATGCACCAGACGCGGTACGAGCCAAAGCCAGCGTGTCCTTGTTGTCGCCGCACTCCACCAACAACGACCACGCATACTCGGCCGGGAGATCTCCCACGACTTCGATTTTGCGGGTCATATGGTCATACTGCTGAGCGATTACGCCGGAGATCGTGATCTGCCAGTTGTTGAAAATGATCATGTCGTCACATCCTCCCATCCTGCGGGATAAGCCTCTGCGTCATGCACCAGATTGTCCTGCTTGGCGCGCTTCACGGTGCCGTCCGCTGCCAGATAGCACTCGCCGGTCATGTACATGCCGCTGGTGCCGTAGGCGTCCACCCAGGGCTTCGCCCGGGCGGGATCCTTCGTGTGGCACAGGCTCCACAGCGCCCGCAGCGTGGCGGGCCGGCCGGTGTAGTGGGCGGCGTTGTGAGGCTGGATCAGCTGCCACACCTGGCCCTCATCCCGGACGGGAGAGCCGGCCGCAAGGCCGGAATAGTCAAAGGTAGGGTCGAAAGCCGGGACATTCTCCTCCTCGGCGATGATGGCGGTGCCGTCAAGATCCGGCGCTCTCGCCGCCAGATCCAGCGCAGCCTCCCTGCCCCGCTGACGCTCTCGCGCCAGCACGCGGTCTTTACTGTTCATAGGCCTTGTTCACTCCTTCCTGATAGGCTGCGTCCAGCTCGTCCCAGACGGTGGGCGTCACTTCGGCCAGAGGCTTCTTGTCGGGCCGCACTGGCGATTCCTCATAACTGATCACACCGTCCTTATAAATTGCTCGTTTCATTCAGTTCACCCCCATGATGGATACCGTACCGCCCTTGATGAACGGGCTGTTCGATGATGTATAGAGCCGGAATGTAAGCGGGTCAGTGGTCGGGTGCTGGTAGGAGCTGGTACTTCTGCCTGTGACTACATGCCCAAATTCGGCATTGTCATCGTCAGCCGTATACGGTCTCAGTGCCATCATGTGCAGCGACCAGCCGTAGGCGCTGTTCTCCGTGCCGACTGCGATCAAAGCCACGCCGTTGGAGCAGTAGCCGTAAGACGTACCTAGGTCCAGGGTTGGTTCTCCGCTGTATGTAGGTGCCTCCAGCAACAGGTAGTTACTATAGTTGGACTCGTACTCACCCTCCAGCTTTGGAATGATCACGAACCGCTTGTACTTACTCAGCTCCGCAGCCGTCAGCTGAAACTCCAACTCGTTCACGTCGTCAGCCTCGACGGTCAAGGTCTTCAGCATGACCAAGCCGGAATAGCTGCCGCCGCCTACCTCCGCCAGATTGCCGGTGTGGAGCAGGTTGTAATATTTGATTACGCCGTCTTTTGCAACAGCAAACCGAATTACCGCATTCAGGTCAGATCCATCTCCGATCATGAGAGAGCGATAATTACTGTTGTCTCCGTACACGTCGTAGTGTCGAATCAGCAGGTTTGTGCTGGTCTGCTGAATGACACCGCCTCTGCCGGATGCGTCGGCAATCAAACGCAAAGACGGATAGGTGCTCTTCCGCACAACCACATCTGCGCCCATTTCGTTAGAACCATCCAACGCCAGAGCGTCAACGTCAGCCGCCGTGGGCTTGTTCCGGGCATCATAGATCTGTGCCCAGCCGCTCCAGCTGCCAGACCAGAAGCCCACCCACACGCCAGATGCCGTGGAAAACTCAAAGAACACCTGATTGGCGTTGACGCGATGGGCGAACAGCGTGCCGGCCGTGATGGCTGCGCCGCTACTGACGGGATAAGCCGAGCCGTCCGCCACGTCGTTGCCTCCTGCTGCGGAATAGGTAATTTGGGAATTATCGCTCAGCGCCTGGGCGATAGCCTTCATCGTCTCGATACCGGCGGAAAGGCCGATCTGATCCAGAGCGCTGTATGTTTTGACCACATGGGTTTTGTCAATCTCACCACCAGGCAAAGCGCGGCTGATTCCCAGATCCATGTCTTCTCCCGTGTGGGGAGAATCATAAGGTTTCAAAGATTCTGCCATAAATCATTCCTCCAGATAGATTACGATACAGCCGGGCTGACCATCGCCGCCCTTACTGCCTTTGCCGCCAACACCAGCACCGACACTTCCATACAGCCACCCATCATAAGGGCCGCCCTTCTGTCCGGCGCCGCCGCCACCGTGGCCACCTTCACCGCCGGAGCCGTAAGTCTTGGCGTCACGGCCCGCAACAGGTGTTGCGCCGTCGCCGCCGCGGCCGCCGACCGCTTCCGTCTCGTCCCAGGTGTACAGACGGGCATTACCGCCCTTTCCGCCGTTGGCGCCGGCTGCAGCGCCGCCGCCATAGCCGCCATAGGCCCGACCGTAGTCCTCGTCGTACAGATCCTCGCCCCGATCACCCGGATAGAAGAATTGATCGTCATAGAACACGGTGGGGCTTTCATCAGAGGACGATGCACCGACAGAGCCGGGGATGCCGTCTGCACCAGGTAGGCCGTAGATCTCGCCGGTGAACAGGTTGACGTAGCCGTTGACAGACAGTGCGCCATCAGCCGAGCTAAAGTCGCCGAAGGTGGTCTCCGTACCGGCTGTACCAGGGACGGATTCCACTGTGTCGTCCGGAACGCCTCCGACACCGGCCACGCCGCAGCTGTATTCGTAGACGGCGTCCGGGATCAGGTCGATGGTTTTCACCAGCACCTTGCCGGGCGCACCTGCAGCGCCGGCCACGCCGCCCTCGCCGGGATTATAGGCGTCCTGGTTTCCGCCATTTCCGCCGGAATCGCCGCCACTGCCGCCGCCGATGATCGCGATCCGGGCCTTTCCCCCGGGCGATACCCACGAGCCAGAGCCGGTGAGAACGATTGCCCGACTGTAGTTGTTGCCCTGACCTGCGGGGACATAGCCTGCCACCAGCTCGCAGCTGGCACGCAGAAAACTGGATGCGTTGATGTCCACAGAAGCCAAGAAGGCCGTCTCCGCCTCGTCGAAGGGGTTTGTGAAGGCGATCTGGTCGCCGGGCTTCTCCCCTTCCAGGATGATGTCCGTGGCGATGGTTCTGGCCGCAGAGTAATAGGACAGCACCCGCTGGGCCACGTTCTCGCTGTTGGCCACATGGACGAGAGTGGCGTCTATGACAGAAACCACCTTTTCCTGCCCCTCAGCGGCCTCCACGCTCTTTTCGATGATCTTGGTGGCATGGGTATAGGGGATGCCCGTCAGCGCACCTGTGCCGCTCACAACGGCGTAGTTGACGCCGCTTTCCTCGATGACCAGGTTGCCGGAGACTCCCAGCGAGAACACCGGAGCGCTTTCAAAGGTCACGACGGTGCTGTTGGCCTCGCCACTGCCGTCCGTATTGTCGTAGAGAGTCACACGCTGTGCACTCTCCAGCGGGAGATAGGCGTGCTCTGTGATCTCCACCTTCGTGGCCGGCGTCATGTAGTCGATCTGGCCGCCGTAGAAGATGCGGCTGTCCGGCACGGTCTTGGCCGCTCCGGCCTCCGGAAAGTGAAAATACAGCTCGCCGGAGCTGTCCTTGCCCAGCTGGATGCCGGTGGCAAAGAGCAGTTGGTGCAGGTTCTCCCTACGGCTGGCGAAAGGCAGCCAGCCGTAGATCTTCACCGCCGCGGCGTCTTCCGCACAGGTGAACGGCACCGTGCCGCCGATGATCTCCCCGGCCACTTCCGGGAAGGGCTGGCCGCTGTACACGCCGCCGTGGTGCTTCTGGCTGTCCAGAAGGCCGATGGCGGACACCGCCAGCAGGTCGAAATGCACCTTGCTGGTGCGCAGCGCCCGGACGAAGTAGAACTTGCCCATCAGGATCCCGCCGGAATAATACCAGACCGGCGTGCCGTAGGGCAGTTTGTCCAGGAAGCCGATGTTGGAATAAACCATGTACGTCTTCCCGTCAGCTGTCACCAAGGAGTCGCTACCCTTGGGAACGAACTTCACTCGCACATATCCGGCAGAATAAACCACCGGCATGAACTGGTCGACGGCCAGCTGGTCGCCCACCAGAGAGGAGGACAGCACACAGGCGCATGACCGGATAGATGCGTTGTCGAACGTGTGGAGAGGATTGTTGATGTCCTCTCCGATCAGGATCCTCTCTGCCATGTCACTTCTCCTCGATACTCAGCACCATGCCGGTGTACCAACGCACACCGGCCGGGGTGATCAGATTCATGGTCTGCGGGCTGAGATCCGCCTTGATGAAAACGGCCGTCCGCGGTGCGCCCGTCTTCGTGTCCTGAAACTCCACCGTGATCTCCTGCTTCATGCAGGCCATCAGCAGATTCGACAGGTCATCGGCCGTCAGATCGTTGCAGGGCAGCTCCACCACGGCCTTCCACGCCAGCACGTCCGGCGTGTAGGATCCGTCCAACATCATGCCGCCCAGCCGGCCCTCGCGGGGGATGTAATGGACGGAGTAGCCGTATTTGTTGACCAGGGCGGAAAAATCCACCCCGTCGATCTTGAAACGATTCCTCATGGCTCCTCCTTACTTCTGGACCAGCGAGGCACCCCGCCGCTGCGTCTCGTCCTGGTTGTGTCTGTACTGGTTCCGGGCCACCGTCCTGCCGTCCAGCGTGGTGGTCACGTTGATCTCGATGGGCCGGTTGGCCATGGCGCCGGCGGCCTGTGCGGCGGCCTGTGTGGCCATGGCGCCCAGGGCGGCCTCGCTCATGGCGTTCTGAGCGGTCTGCTGCCGGGGCAGCTCCCGGCTCAGAGCGGCCTCCGCGGCCGTCTGGACCCGCTCGCCCTTGTGCAGCAGCGCCACGTAGTTGTCGAAGGGTACATAGTCCAGTCCGCCGGCGTGGGATCCGTTGATGCCCATGGCCGCGTTCTCCTGGGCGATGATCTCGTTCACCTGCTCCTTGGCTCCGTTCCGCCTCCAGTCGTTGAACTTATCCACCAGCTTGCCCACCCAGTCCACGGCAGCCTTCACGATTTCCGTGAAGTCCTCGATGGCTGCGGCGCCGATGGTGCGGATGGCGTTTGCCGCGGGGGTCAGGGCCTCGCCCAGACCGGCCATGGCCTCGTTCCACTTCTCCTGGCTCTCGTTCAGGGCGATCAGGTCCTGGTTGTTCTCCTGCCAGGCTCGTCCGGTCTCCACCAGCCCCTGGCTGGACAGCAGAAGCATGACCTGATTGGTCCGCGCACTCTCGTCCTTGCAGGCGGCCAGCTTGTCATTGAAGGCGTCCTCGCTGACGCCCGCCCAGTTGAGCACATCGGCAAAGGTTCCGGTCACCTGTCCAGCCTTCACCGTCTCGTTGATGGCCTCGGCTAGACCATCGATGGGGATGGAGTCACCGTATGTGGTCCAAGCGCCGATGGCAGCGTCCGTCACCATCATCAAAAGCTCCTGGTTGTAGCCGAGCGCCTGCAGGTTGGCCGTGGCCGTGGCGGCTGTCTGGGTGTCGCCCAGCACGCCCTGCAGCTTGGCATAGAGCTCCGCCGTCTGATCGGCGGAGTATCCGGCTGCCTCACTGGAGGTGGCCAGCGAGGCCATGATGGTACGGTACTCCGCCGTGGAGTCCACCACTTCCAGCACAGCGTCGCCCATCTCCTTGAGGCCGGCCACCACGGCGCCGCCCACCACAAGTTTTTTCAGATTGCCCATGCCCTCCAGGAAGTCCTTCATGCCGTCGCCGGCGCCCTCCAGATCGCCGCCGGCATCCTTGGCCTCCTTGCCGAAGCGGTCGATGGACTTGGCGGTTTTGTCGGCCGAGGACTTCGCCTCGCTGAGATAGCGGTCGTTCCGGTCGATCTCGTCGTTCAGCTTCAGAAGATCTACCTTCGCCCGGTTCATGCTCTGCCGGTATCCATCGGTCTTGGTGCTAGCCTCGCCATAGACCTCCGTGCAGTCGGCCACCGCCTTCTCCAGCGAGCGGATCTTCTCCTCCAGCTGCGCTTTCTCCTTGCGCAGCAGCTCGTCCTTCTTTGTCAGTGCGTCCAGCGTGTTGGCCTGGCCTCTGAACTCGGCGGAGGCCAGCTTCATTTCGCTGTTCAGGTTCTTCAGCTGACCGTTTACCGCCGTCAGCTGTTTTTTGAATTCGGCCTCTCCGTCCAGCTTGATGCTGGTAGAGATCACTCTCGTGGCCATTAGGTGTGTCCCTCCTTCCGAAGGTTCCGCCGGTCAATCTCCAGCTCCATCAGATCCAGCACGGTACCCGGCGCCAGCAGCATCCCCTCCTGCACGCCCAGGCGCAGAAACTGCGTCACCCACTGGAGGTACTTGGCCCGGCTCAGTCGTCTTCCGTTTTTTTTTGCAATTCCAGCCAGCCCAGGTCGATCTCCTCGTCCTCCCGGGCCTCCTCCCGGCCGAAGGCAAGAGCGAAGGCCTCCCGGATGGCGTCCCGGGCCCGGATCACATCCCGCGGCCGCATCAGCGCCGCCGCTTTCTGTGCCGGAAGCACAGGCGTCTTGTCCTTGCCGTCGCTTTCCCACCGGCGAACGATGGCGCCGGCCTGAGAGAACCGCTCCAGACACCAGCAGGTGGCCAGAAAGCTCTCCCGATTCTCGCCGGAGATCTTCTCGATGAACTCTGTGCCGCAGCCGAAGTGGTCAAAGCTGTCGAACAGCGCGTATCCGGTAAGGCACAGGTGATATGTGACCCCATCCAGGGGAAATTCCACGGTTTTCAAGCGATTGCAGCTCCTCTCGTCGCCCCGTTCTTCGTCGGGCAGTTTTCTATCGGCTCCAGTCCGGTCAAAAATGGCAGCGCGGGCGGAGAAAACTCCGCCCGTGGCGCTATTGTCAGGTGGTGCCGAACCACTTGTCGCACCAGGCATCGGCCTCCGCCTCCGTATCGAAGTTCTTGGAGAACACCTGGTGTTTGCCCTTGGCGCAGGTGGTGCCCACGAAGTGGGCTTTGCCGTTGGCAAAGGTGATGGACTGGCCCTTGGTGTTGTAGGTGGCGCCCTGGCGGCTGCCCTTCACCTTGGGATAGAAGATGCCCTGGAAGAACTTCTTCTGCACGCCGTCCACCTTCGCCTGCTTGTTGGTGTAGAAGGCCAGGCCGCCCCAGGGGGCGTCGTCATCGCCGCCGAACTCCAGATCGCCGTCCTCCGTCAGGTTGGCGCCGAACACAGCTGCGGACTGCTCGGCAGGAAGCTCCGTCACCTCCAGATCCACGGTCATGGACTGGAACTCGCTGGCGGTCTCCTGAAGCTCGTTGTCGCCGTAGTTGTTGGCCTCGGCGTAGCTGATGGCGTCCGTCACGGCCACCAGAGGGCCGAGACTGGCGGCTGCGCCATAGGTGGGATATTTGCTGGCGTCCGTGTCCGCCTGGATCGCGGCCCAGCGGGGTTTCTTGGCTCCATAGAATGCCATGTGTATTCCTCCTCTTTCTTGTGGGCTTACACAGAAAAAGGCCGGAGCCCAACGTGTAAGCCATGCTTACCTGTTCGGCTCCGGCCTCCCCGGGCTCCGGCCTTATAGATCCTTGGACTGCAGATACCGGTCGAAGGGCTCCATGCCCGCCTTCTCCACAGTTCTGGCGGAGGTCTCCACGGCGTCCGTCCAGAAGGGCCGGGCCGGGATGCCTCTCGCGCCGTAGTTGTTAAAAAATCCGATGGCTGCGTTGGTGGTCTTGGTCTTGCCCCGCTTTCGGGTGCCTCTTGGCGCCACCACGATGTAGCGGTATCCCTTCCGCATCCGAACCTTGCCCTTTTTGATGGAGCGGAGCATCTTGCCGCCGCTGCCTGACTCCGGATCAACCACGCCGTATGCGTAGCCGCGCTTCTGGATCTCCGGGATCAGCGCGTCTGCCTGGGCGTGCAGGATTTCGTCCTGCACCTCCTCCGGCATCTCGGCCACCTCCTGCAGGGAGGCGATCAGGCCGTCCAGGCCGTCAACGGAGAATTCAGCCATGCTACACCTCCAGATCCAGCGCCTCGAACTCGAACACCAGATGGATGTTGTCCTTGTCGCTGGCGTCCTCCACGGTGGCGGCGCCCAGCTCCGCGGCCAGCAGAGTTCGGCGCAGATCCCGTTTCAGTCCCCGGGGATCGCTGGTCACCGGCATATAGAGATGCAGCATACCGCTGCAGCGGATGGCCTCCGGCGCGTTGTCGCCGAAGCTGTCCGGCATCTCCGTGAAGTTGAAGGTGCAGTAAACGGGTTCCGTGCCGGTGTAGACGCCATGGACGCACACCGGCACGATGGGTTCGACCGCCGCCTTCAGGCGTTCCTCAATGCTCACGGCCGTCCCTCCTTCCCTCGCCACCGGCACCACAGCTCCATGTACTCGTGTCCGTCGCCGTAGTCGTTGACGTATTCGATGTCATAGCGGCTGCCGCCGTAGCGGACATACATCTTCGTGGTGATCTCCTTTGCCGTGTACCGGATCAGGAAGCGGACGCGCTCCTCGGCGAAGTCGGCGCCGGCCTTCACCAGCGTGGTGCCGCTGGTCTGGGAGAACTTGGCCCAGCAGCGGTGGATCCGCTTCGGCTGCGTCTCCGGGGCCAGATAGCCGCCGTCGTTCCGCTCCTCAGTGGGCAGCTGGATCTCGATGCGCCGGTTCAGCTCCCCTGCGTTCACCCGCATAACGCCGCCCCCTTACTCACCGGCGCCGGTGTCCGAATCGGACACCGGCTCGGTCAATTTCAGCTGGTTCAGGCGGCGCCGGAATGCGAGGTTGTCCGCAAGGGCCTGCCCGGCCGTCTGCGTGCCCCGGTTGTCCCAGTCGTCCAAGACCAGGGCCTTGATGCAGCGCATCCACTGGGCGTAGCGTTCCGAACCGCGCTCCGGTTCCCGCACGCCCGCCGCGGCCATGTAGGCCACCGCGCTCTCATAAGCCTCCCGCAGATCATCGCCGTCGCCGTCGATCAGCTCGTCGATCCTGCAGTAGTTCATGAGAGCGGCGCTCACACCCTCATCCCACGCCATACGTCAGCCTCCGATCAGCCGATGGTGCCAACCACGAAGCCCTTGTCAACGATCAGGTTGCCGCCGACAAAGACGTCGCCCAGGATGGCAGTCATACGCTCCACGGCCTTGACGGACTCATCCACGCGGATGGAGTACTCGCCAAACAGGCCCAGCTCGTAATTCATCAGATCGCCATAGCCCAGAGTGGCGTCGCCGATGTCAGAAACCAGGGTGTAGGGCAGAACCAGGCCGCCGTCGCTGATGATGCCGGTGTTGGGGTTGGCAGCATCGGGGGTGATCTTGAACAGGCGCTGCTTCTCGTTGGTGCCGCGCAGTTTGCCGATGGCCTTCAGGTTGGCCTTGGTCAGCAGCAGACGGGCGTTTGCACCGCAGGCCTCGGAGGAACCGTATGCAAAATACAGATCATCCAGAGTGGTGGGGTCGATGGCAGCACCCAGGGCCTGGGATGCAAAGATGGCTTCGCCCGCCTTGTTCTTGGCGTTGGTCAGGCCGAACATCGTGGGAGAGCTGGCGCCATCGCCGTTCACGATCAGGCCGGCCACCTTGCGGCGCAGGGCGCGCATAGCCATAGCCTGGACGCGGGCGTAGTAGTTGGCAGGGCTCAGGCGGGCAATGTTACGATCCACAAAGGAGGTGGTATTCACCTCATAGGGCTTGATTTCGGCAACGCCGAACTTGGGATCGCTCTCGGCACGGGCGGTACCGGCCAGAGCCTCAACCTTGCCGGCGTTGGCCTTGGTATCCTCGATGACATAGGGCTCCAGGAAGGCGCCCATGCCGGTCAGATCGGTCACATAAACCTGGTCAACGACGGAGCTCACAACAGCGTTGTGGCCCTCGCGGACATCAGTGCCGGAACCGGTGGGCTGAACGATAGTACCGGTGGCCAGGGTAGTGGCGTTCTGGATGCCGCGGCGAACCTCGGCAAAGTTAAAGGTAACGCGGTCACCGCGCAGCAGGGCTGCGCCGCGCTCCTCGGCCATATCGCGGGCCTCGGCGCCGGAAGGCGCGGGCTGGTTGGCCATCTGACGCTCCTGCTCGCGCAGCAGGTTCTGGATGCGGTCGATCTCAGAGTTCATGTTCTGGATCTGAGTCATGGCGGAATCGTAGTCAGCAGTATTGCCGGCTGCCAGGGCGGCCTCTGCGGCGGCGATCTGGGCCGCACGCTGGTTGCACAGGTCGATCAGTCTCTGTCTCATGGTTTGTTCTACCTCCGTTAAAATCTGATTTTCTCCAGATCCAGGCGGGCCTGGACTCGCCAGTCCTGGGTATTGGCCTCGGGCTTCTCGCCCGTAGGGGGTACGTTTTCAGGTGCAGCCGCACCATTGTGGGCCTTCGCATACTCGGCCCGCAGCTGCGTGATGTCCGGCATCCCGCTGGAACAGCCCAGCGCACGGATGCCGGCTCCGGCGGCGTTCATGATGTTCTGGGGGATCGGATCCTCCTGATAAAGGATGCCATCCACCAGACCATGCTCCAGGGCATCCTGGGCGGTCAGCCAGGTCTCCGCGTTCATCATCCGGCGGAATTCCGCGCGGTCGCCGCGACTGCCAGCCTTCAGCTCGTAGGCGTTCAGAATCGCCTCACGGGTGCTATCCAGCATCTGCACGCTGCGCAGGTGCTCGCTTCGGTCTCCCTGAGTACAGGTCGCCGGGAGATGGATCATCATCTGCGCCACGGGAGAGATCCATGCCTCCGTGCAGCCGAGGCACAGATAGCTGGCTGCGCTGGCAGCCATGCTCTGGATCTCCGCCCGACTGTGAATATGTTCGGCGCTTCTCAGGACGCTGTAGATCTCACTGCCGGCCATGACGCTGCCGCCGGGGCTGTTGATCTCCAGTACCAGCTCCTCGCCCGCCGGGTTGTTTGCGATTGCATCGCGGACAGTCTGCGGACCGAAAGCACGATAACCGAACCAGCCGTAGATCTCTACGTCCTCATCCGCAGCCACAATGCCGTTAAGAGTTACTCGCATTGCCGTCTCCTCCATTTCTCTTGATGCTCAAATCAGGCCACAGATCCAGCGGGACATAGTTTAGGCTGGCTCTGCGGCGGTCGCCGCCCTCGACATCCGGCATATCCTCCAACGCCAGAATGTCATTGGGGCAAAAGGCGCTGACCTCAGTCATGGTCTTGTACCAGTTGGCTCTGCTGGCGGTGTCGCCCTTCAGCTCAGCCATCAGGTTGATGCGGATCTCCAGACCAGCCCGCTGATCAGACAGCGGCAACAGCTTCCAGGTCTGCTCTTCCTCATACTGGCTGATGATGGGATGCAGCGTACTCACCACATACTCAATGGCATTCTGCTCATTGCTGCCATACGCCTGCTTGCCCTCCTGCAGCTTGTAGAGAGGCACGCCGAAGAACCGGGCGATGTCCTTCACAGACACCTCTTTGCTCTCCACGAACTGGGCGTCCTTGTTGGTTGCGGCCATAGGCGTGTACTTCAGTCCGTGGTCCAGGATGGCGATGCGGTGACTGTTGCTGGGACCGGCGTGGACCTTCTCCCACTCCCTGCGCAGCTGCTCTCGCTGCGTCACAGCGGTACCGTCGCTATCCACTAGCACCTTACCCTGTGCGTTCTTTGCATAGCCGCCCAAATCGGACTCCGTCTGGAGGACTCCGGCAGGCTGTCCGCCCTTCTCGTAGAAGGTCCGTTCGTATTGCTGCGCCGCGCTGGCCGCCGCAATGACCTCACTGGCCCGCTTCATAGTGGAGATGCCGGTCAATCCATCCCTGGTGGTGTTCTTGTAGTGACACACATCCTCGTTCGGCAGAACCATCGGTTCGCCGGTCAGCGGATGCCGGATGGTGTACCAGACGTGTCCACTGGTATCCCGCCAAGGCTGCACAAGCCACCACGGAACTGGGATCAGCTCCACAGGCCGCATGGTGCGGGGATCTCGGATAATCCAGTCGTAGCCGTTGCCGCCCTCGTTGCGGCTATTCTCGAGGACTTTCTTCCGAACAAACGGCGTCATGGCCTCATTGGGACGAACGTTCAGCAACTGCAGAATGTCATGCGGGATCCTCTCTCTGGTTGTGCTGTGCATCACAAAGTTAGGCAGTTTAGCCACACTGTTGCTCAGGATCTCCATGCAGGCGTCAACAGCGCTGAGCTTGCGCGCCGTGGTCTCGCTCAAATCCACGCCGCCGGTCGGATAGCCGGCAGCCGTCAACGTCCCGACAGTTACCGCATTCTGTGCACCGCGCCTGGAAGCGGCCCGCAAGCCTCCGGTCATGCTCATGCGCCGTCACCTCCGCCCAGGCTGGAGAGGACCACGCCAGAGATCAGCAGCACACCAGCTGCGATCACGCCAGCCGGCAGATAGATCATGCCGGTACCCACGGACACAGCCGCGGCGCCGACGATCAATGCGACGTCTGCCGCATACTTGGCCATGGCCTTTCTCAGTTTCTTCATAGGCTCTCCTTCCTGTGGTCCGAATCGGACCACTCGTTTTTACAGACTGAAACCCGGCTGCGCCATTGCGTCCGCCAGATCCGGCTTCTGATTTCTCGCCACCATCCAGGCGGCCACCGCGATGATCCACGCCACCGCGATATCGATGCGGCCGATGGAGCGGTTCTTCATGGGCTTCATGTTCTCGTTGCCGTCCACGGCGCACCGCACATTGCCGAAGCACCAGCGGGCGCAGGTGTTGTGGACGTGCTGCATCTCCTTTGCCCGGATCATGCGCTCCAGCTCCTTCATGGCCGGGCTCATGCTCATCATGGTCTGGGGGATCTCCGCCACATGGATCTTCTTCTCCGTCAGCCGCTGGGTCAGCGTCCGGCTCAGATAGGGGTCAACGCCCAGCAGCTTCAGGTCGAACACGGAGGCCGCGTACACAACCGCCGCCTCCACGTCGGAGAAGTTGATCATGTCGCCGTCGCACAGGTCGATGAAGCCGGCCCGTTCCCAGTCCCGGTATGGCACATGGTCCCGCTGCTCCGCCTCCAGCACGCCCTCCCGGGGCCGCCAGGCCTGGAACAGCGCCACAGCGGTATCCAGTCCCGGCTGGGGCGGGAATACCAGCACAAAGGCCGTCAGGTCGGTGGTGGTGGACAGGTCCAGTCCGCCGTAGCACATCTTCCCTGCCAGCTTCGCAACCCATTCCTCCCGCTCCGCCTTGGCGGAGGGTCCCCACTGGGTCTTGTCGTACAGGGTCAGCGGCAGCCAGCCCACGTCCTTCGTGGAGATCCACTGGTTCAGCCGCAGCCAGCGGAAGTTCCGCTCGGCGCTCTCGCTCTGCTTGGCCGCCCGGGCCTCCGCCCGGAACTTTCTGGCCCGCATGGTCACGCCGTAGCTGGGGTTGCAGGATTTCCACAGCTCCTCGTCGTAGATGTCCAGCGCAGCGATCCTGTCCGGATCGTCGCCGGTGAGAACGCTGACGCCGAACATGACCGGCAGCCACTCGGTGTCGTCGGTGTCCATGGGCTGCTCCGGCTCACCCCGGCGCCATGCCAGGATCCGCCGGCACTTCTCGTGGATCTCCCAGCCGATGGATGCCCGGTCCGGGTCGTCGCCGGCCGTGGTCAGCACCAGCACCGTCTGCTGACGCCGCGCGGCGTCGGAGCCGGTGGTCAGAACTTCCCAGCGGGCCCGGCCCGCTCTGCCCTTCCAGGCGTGCAGCTCGTCGCACAAAATGGCGGAGAAGCTGGGGCCGTGCTTGTTCTCTACGTCGCTGGAGTACACCTTCATGAGGCCGCCGTCTCTGGTGCGGATCTCCCGCACGCTGTCCCGGCAGAACACCAGGGGCCGGTGGGCCGGCTGGCTCATGGCGGTGTGCTCCACCATGTACTTGGCGCACTTGTAGATGGTGTCGGCGTTTTCCTTATCAACGGCAAAAATGCCCACGTTGGGCATCGGTTCCCCGTCGGCCACCAGATGGTACAGGCCCAGTCCCGCCGCCAGCTCGCTCTTGCCGTTTTTCTTAGGGATCTCGTTGTACAGAAAGCGCCGGTACCGCACCCAGCGGCCGTCGTCATCCTTGACCTGCACGCCGTAGAACTCCCGGATCAGCTGCTCCTGCCAGGGCAGCAGATCAAAGGGCTTGCCCGCCCACTCGTTCTGACCGAACACCAGCAGCCGGAAGAAGGCAAACACCTGCTCCACGGCCTCCAGACTGTAGCGCAGCTCTGCCCCGTCCTCCGGCTTGGGCACATGGATGAATGGCGTCAGCCATACCGTCTCATGCATCCCTTGCAAGGCCTCCCTTCATCAGGATCAGGAAGGGGTTGTCGTCCTCTGCCTTCTGGCGGCCGCTGCCGGCATCCGGCACCACCAGACGGCACCGGGCCGTCACGGTCAGGCCCAGGTCGTTGGCGCAGTTCCGCGCCTGTTTGTAGTGCCGCTCCTGGATCCGGCCCCAGGCGTCCGCCTGCTCCTGATCCCGCCGGCCCAGATGCTTTTCCACCTCCGCCGTGGCGATGAGGTACTGGTGCTGGGCGATGAGATACCGGCCCAGATTGTCCGCATCCAGGTCGGTATAGATCCCGCAGTCCACCAGCAGCTTCGCCAGCCGCCGGAAGTCCTTCTTCAGCGATTCCGGCACCCACTTGGGCACCTTGATGGTCTTGGGCCTCGGCACCTTCACCTCACCGGCCCGTCGCTCGGCCTCCTCGGCCTTAGACAGGTGCTTTCGCCCGTTGGCGAGCACCACGTCAGTCGGCTGTCTCGGTCCCGGCATGGGCGCCTCCCTTCTGGGGCGTCAGCCCCGGTACATTGGAGTCATGCGATGCGCAGCCGCACCGCGCCGGAGAATTCTGGCACGCCTTGTCACAGGCGTCCCGGCATCCGCACACCGCGCAGCAGATTCCCCGGCCGATCTGGCAATAGTAATAGCTGCCGTCCAGCCGGCAAATCAAACGCATCACGCTCACATCCTCTCGCAGTCCTCGGCTTCGCAGCCCTGGCAGCAAACAAGACGCCGGCCCAGCTTGAACACATCGCCCGGCCTGTGCGGGCAGGGCTCAGCCTCCTCCGGATCCGTCTCGTCATCCGCTTCGTCCGGCTCCTCCGCGCCCTCGCTCCTGCTAGGGGCGGAGCGGGTATAGCCGGACACCTCGATCTCCTTCACCGCCTCGGCGTCAAAGCCGACGAGGTCGGTGTCGAACTCCAGCGCCTGCAGGCCCTCCAGCTCGATTTTCAGCAACTCGGTGTCCCAGGCTGCCGTCTCGCTCAGACGGTTGTCTGCCAGGATGTAGGCCTTGCGCTGGGCCTCCGTCAGATTGCTCACCAGCACGCAGGGCACCTCAGTCAGGCCCTCCGCCCTGGCGGCCTCCAGCCGGCCGTGGCCGGCGATGATGTTGTTGTCGAAGTCGATGAGCAGCGGCGTCACGAAGCCGAACTCCCGCAGACTGGCCCGGATCCGGGCGATCTGCTTCTTGTCGTGGATCCTCGCGTTGTTGGCATAGGGCACCAGATCGTTGATGGGCATCAGGATCAGCTGCTCTGCCGCTACGCGGACGGTGGCGTCGTCCACGGTGGGCGCGCTCTTGACGCCGCCCTTCCCCACGGCTCCGCCAGGGGTCTTTTTGTTTGCCATAGTCCTTCCCTTTCTCCGGCCCTCTGCCGGATGGCCAACCGGCCGGTCAGCTCCGGTTGGCACCCGACCGCACTCGCACGGGTGGCGAAAGGTTGTAAAAGTCCACCCGGCAGAAGGCCGGCAATGCGTTATACGTGTTGTGCGTGGTCCGAGGCTCTGCCGGATGCCGCAGCGTCCATCACTCGCTGCGGTCCCCGGCCTTTCGCGCTCCGGGTGGGTAAATTCTGAAACCCCACCCGGCAGAACCCCGGATTCTCTTCGCCGGTTCCCCCCGGCTCTCATGCGTGTCGGATTCCGACCGTCCCTCCTGGCTGCCGCCCCCACTCCCCATGGGGAGAAAACCCCGCATGAAGGGGGGCCTGCGGTACCGAAGCCGGAGTCAAAAACTTTTTGACCCTGGGGCGGGTCAGCAAGGTACCGCGCAGGCACGACCCACGTCGTGCGCCCACGCCCAAAGCTGGCCCACAAACCGCCGTTCAGCGGCGTTTGTTTTTCGTTCGGTTTTGCCACAGTTCCGTGGCCGTCTTGCGGCTGTGGCAGCTGTGGCAGAGGCTCTGGAGATTGCTCCGGTCGGTGAACTTCAGCCAGTCGCCCTTGTGATCCACGATGTGGTCCACTTCGGTGGCCCGGACTCTGTGGCCCTGCCTGGCGCACTCCCGGCAGAACGGCTCATCCAGCAGCTGGTTCGGTCTCAGATCGTCCAGCCACTCCGGCGTCCGGTACATCCAGCGCCAGCTCTTGGCCTCCTCGCTGCGGTCGCTGACCCTGCGCGGCTTGTGCTCCGGGCAATACCCTTCGGAGCACAGCTGGTAGCATCCTGGATGCCGACACGGTCTCAGCGGCTTCATGGCCACGGGCTATCACCTCCGGGCAAAAAGAAAAACGCCGGAACCCAGATCACTTCCCTTTCGGGCTGATCATGGGCTCCGGCGTTCAACGCTCTGGCCTCGTGCAATATCCAGGATGATCTCTGCCTTGCAGTCCCTGCAGTACACCGGCAGGCCGCGGGCCTCGGTGTCCGCCTCGATGCGCAGCAGGCGTTTGTTCCTGCGGCAGTTGGGACAGGCGATCCATCCGTCTTTCACTGTCAGTTTATCACGTTCGCGACGCTGTTGCAATGCATATCCCTCCGATTCACAACAATGTGTCTAATTTTCCACTAGATTTCAAGATAGAACGCGCGCGGGCGCGAACTTATTCTAAATAAAGCTCTGCTTTTCGATGATGTAGCTGGCGTAGTAATGGGATCCGAAGTCGTTGCTCCGGTCTCCCCGGCGCGCCCACATAATATTGTCCGGAACATAGATCAGACCGCTGGGAGACCTCCAGCGCTCCGGCGGCGGCAGCTGTCCGGTCAGGGTGCGGGATCGGCTCCACGGGTGCCGACCGATGGGAATGATGAAGCCGTCCGAGGACTCCTTCGTCAGATACTCAGCAAGGCGGCGATACCCGCCCTCCTTCCGGAGGACGGGCTCATCATCCACCCAGCCGCCCTTCCACAGGTGCCGTACCACAGCCGGCGGGAAGTCGCTGTCCCGCAGGATCATGTGGGTGTGGTACCGGTGGTCGCCGTGCTTTCCCTCGATGGCGTAGATCCAGTCGAAGGGCTCGTCGTGGTGCCAGCGCCGCGCTCTGGCCATGAAGGCCCGCAGCGTCCGGCGCACGCCGTTGAAGTCCGGCGGCAAATGTTCATCGTCAAAGGTCAGTGTGTAGTGCTGCCCCTCATATCCAAAGAGAGCCAGCCACAGCTCCAGCCGGTCCGCCTGCGTCCGGCACACGGCGCTGTGGGCGTACCGGAGGATCTCATTCTTGGCCTTGCGGTCCTCCCGGGTGTCGTCCTGAGAGAACCGTGGCCGGAAGGACCGGCACTCCTTCACCAGAGGCCCCGCCCGCTGCCTGGTGCAGTAGAAAATCGGCTCAGCCATCCGGCGGGTCACCGTCCATTCTTGCTCCGCAGTTTGGGCAGTAGTTTGGCAGGTCCTTATTGTTCGGCCTCCACGGTACTTCAGCGCACCTAGAGCAGTGAGGACGCGTTCTTTCGATGTTCCACTTCCAGTGACCATGTACCAGAGGCGCAACGTCTGCGACAGGTATGTGATTTACGTCCACACGGATAGTCCGCAGCATTTCATTTTGCGCCGGGCTTCTCGCTGGCGATTTTCTGCTTTGGATTGCAGCTAAAACCTTGTCCCGCTCGATATACTCAGTCATCAGCCGGCGTCCCCCTTCTCCTTGCACTTATGGCCCAGTACTGCCTTATAATACAGACCGCAGGCCGGGCACCGGCAGACCGTAGTCTCCGCCCGCCGGTTCTTCTCAAACCATTTACGGGTAGCAGCGTCGTATCTAACTCGTTCAGCCACTGCCGTCACCGTCCTTTATAAGCTCCCGTGCCTTCTCTTCGTCAAGCAGACCTTGCCAGCCACCACCACTTCTCGATTTTGTGTGCATCGAGGATATCGACATATCGGCGGTACAGATCGGCGGTCAGCAGAGACATCCGGCGCTTCACCTTGCCGTAGTCTCTCAGACCATCATCGGATGTCAGGTCAACCGTGTGCTCCACAAGGTTTTTGCTTCCAACAACAGCGGAGATCTCCTCGGCGAATTTGCCGCACAGCCCGTCCACGTTAGATCCGTCGTAATTATTGTTGCTGCCGAACACCACGCTGTCGTGCAGCAGGTCTTTGAGGATGACCGTCGTAGTATCGCCGGACTGTTCAAGGACAACAAACTCACGCTGACCGATCTTGAAGGTGTCCGCCACTGCTACATTAGCCAGCTTGCTGCTCGACGCGCCCAGGCTTTTTCGTAACTCCTCGACCTGGTCAGTGGTCAGTTCGATCCGCTGACCGAAAATGTTGATGTAATTTTCCATCATGTTTCCTCCTGTTTCACTTCATTCTGTGGGGTCAATGCATCACTCACCTTCTCCTCAGAACGGCAGATTACTGTCTTCCTCGCCGAGCTCCGCAAAGTCGCCTCCATGTGCGCCGGGTGCGGCGCCGTACTCGCCTGCCGGAGCTGTGTCCGAATTCGACCGTTTGCTGTCGCCGAAGTAGACGTTGTCGGCTACCACCTCAGCGCTGCGGCGCTTGCCGCCGTCCCTGTCCGTCCAATCCCGGATCTGGAGCCGGCCCTCCACGACGGCCATGCGGCCCTTGGAGAAATACTTGCTGACGACCTCCGCCGTGCTGCGCCATGCGACGATGTCGATGAAATCCGTCTCCCGCTCGCCGCCCGGGCCCTTGAAGTCCCGGTCAACGGCGATGGAGAAGGACACCACCGGCGTGCCGCTGGCGGTCTTCCGCAGCTCCGGATCCCGGGTCAGGCGGCCCATCAGAAAAATTTTGTTAAGCATTAACTTCCTCCTCGCGCAGCCAGCGATACAGATTCTCTTCGGCATATCGAACCTCGAAGGGCTCGATGTCGTCACCGCAGGCGATCCGCAGCGCACCGTCAATCTTCGCCTTGGTGACAGCCAGTTCCAGATCGTCCTTCGCGTCACTCCTACATAGCTTGCAAAACTCTTGGAATGTTCTGACCATAGAACTCTTGAAGCGGGCATTATACTTGGGACCGAAATGGAACTCACGGTTCAGGGAGATCTGTGCCATGTCCAGGGACTGCTGCAGCGTGAAGCCCTTCATGACGTTCATTTCGTTCTGCAGTTGTTGGATTTCCGCCAACAGCTGCTGGATCGTTTGCTTGGCCTCCAACAGCTGCTTGTATGTACTAGGCGCGGCCATCAGCTGCACACCCCCAATACCTCGTCGGTCAGAGCCAGCAGGTTGCTGCCGGCCACGCAGACGCGCTTTCTGGTGCCGTCGGCAAAGAACAGCACAACATCCTCGTCATCGCCGCAGGCCTCATAAGTCAGGTCCTCCACGTCGCCGGCGGTGGCGGCCTGCAAAAGGGGCAGCAGCTTCGCATACACGAAGCGCGCCCGCTCGTTGAAATTCATTCCGTTCATGTTCACGCTTCCCCTTTCAAGATATATACGTCAGCAGCCACTTCCCCGCCCGGCTCGTAGACCGCCGAGACGTGGATCCGCGGCGGCGCCTCATCCGCACAGTAGACCCGGGCCTCGGGGTACTGAGCTGCAAGACCAGATAAAAGTTCAAGCAGGCAGGAGATTCTGATACCGCAGGAACTGCGGGATCCGGCTGCGGTTCCGCTGCCGGCGCGACCGGTGCGGCCGCGACCTTTTTCTTTTTCGGTTTCTTCTCAGCCGACTCCTGCTTGGCCTTCGGGCGGCTGCCGCCGCGGGGCCGCAGGAAGCCGTTGCGGCTCCGCCAGCTCTGGATGCGGGAAATGGGCACGCCCAGCATCTCGGCGATGTCCAGATCGGTCTTGCCCTCCTTGAACAGCTCCATGGCGCGCAGCTCGTCAATGCCGGAGTCCTTGGGCGGCGGTGTCAGCACGTCCGGCTCCAGCAGGCCGATCTGCATCATGTGCTGCCGCATCTCCACGGTGTTGGTGCCGTTCAGCTCGGCCAGCACGGTGATCTGGTGTTTTGGGTTCTTGGCCTGACGATAACTGGTGGCGATTTCCTCGTCGGTCATGACCATCAGCTGTCCCTCCTTTGCAAGGCGCCATCGGGACCCTTCATCCGCACGGCGCCAAAATCGTCCTGTTCACGTTTGGCTGCCTGCAGCATCTGGCGCCAGGCGGCCATCTCGTCCTGATATTTGCCCCACTCCGGGCAGATCTTCCGGTCGTGGCAGATCCAGCTCCGGCGAGGGCACTTGGGATCGCAGGGCGGCAGCGGCTGGCTCATACGACCACCGCCACCAGCGCCAGACCGATGATCCCCAGCGTCACCACGGTGGTGGTGAGCCAGATCCGGCGCCGTCTGATTTGATTTCGGGTCATTGCGTCCTCCTTTGGGTTTCCCAGGGCCCGGCAGGCGGCGCCAGGTGAAGACAAGGGACGTCAGCAACTGACAAACAAGCCGAGGAGGCCTCCGCTATGCCGGCGGGGTCTGCCGGAATGGGCGACCGGCAGAGCGGCTGGATGGCGCCGCCTGCCGGGCCCTGGGATATATCGTTATCGTTTTCCCGGATGTTCGGCGTAAAGCATTTCCGCTCCGTCCGCCATTTTCCCATCCCACACCGGGGTTCCGGGGGCTACGACGCCGGCGATGACCGAAGCGCGGAACACGGCAGCGATGCCGGGATTGTGTTTGTAAATGCCTGCGTACAGCTCGCTGATGCAGGCCAAAAGCTCCGAGGTATACTCATCCACGGTGCCGGACACCTCCATGTGGTGGACGAAGCGCCCCCCCTGTTTGCCGATCTCGAACTTGATCATTCTGCGGCCTCCTCTCTGCCGTCAGAGGAACGGTGGCGCTCAATCCAGTCGGCCAGCACGGTCAGCGCGTACAGATCCTGCGGATCCGTGGTCTTGATGGGGTTCCCGCAGCAGGGGCAGGGATCGCCCGGCTTCAGAAATTTCATGTTGTTTCCTCCCTTTCATTCCGGCTGCTGTGCCTCGGTGGGTGCGGGCGTCCAGAACGCCACGTCGCTCCACGGGAACCCGTGGTACAGCAAGTCATCTCCCCGATAAATAAAGTCATCTGCAACACCGGCAAAGTCCACGACGATGATGTCCTGTCCGAGCTCCGGCTTCACAGTCGCGGGATACCACGCCAGCGGGGCCGCGGGCTGCGCTTCCTCCGCAGCCGGTTCCGGCTGCGGCACAGCTGCACCCGGTTCGTCCGTCAGGCCGAATAGATAATCCGTGGTCACGCCCAGAGCCAGAGCCAACTTCGGCATCCGGTCGCAGCCGGGCAGATTGCCGTTTTCCCAGGCACTGTATGTGGCCGGGTATTCGCCGATACTCTCGGCGAACTCCTTGCGGCTCAGTCCCGTCTGCTCGCGTGCGTGCTGCAGGCGGGCCTGAAAGCAGGCCTTGATGTTCTTCCAGTCCAGCCTGGGATCCTCCAGAGCCTTGTTCCGCTCCGGCTCGGGCTGCTCCTCCTTGGGGACGTACTGGCAGGCTGTGGCGCAGTACAAACGGCTCAGGCAGTACTCGCAGCAGCCGGCGCAGCTTAACCTGTCCACCCGGAACTTGTCCCGGATCATGCGCTCCGCGTTGGGGCACAGTCCGCCGGTGTGGGGGCAGCTGCGCTTGCAGTGGTTCCACATCCGGTCGAATGTCTTCACGTCGCCAATGGTCAGCGTCCGGTGGTTGTCGATCTTCCAGTCCAACAGGCGGTACTGCGTCTCCCGGTCCAGCTTGCTGATCTCGTAGGCCACGGACTCGCTGATTCGCTCCTCCTTCCAGTCCCGGACGAAGCCCGGCACCGCCAGATTCTCCTGAATGGCGTTCAGCGTGGCCAGCTTCGTGCTGGACACCTTCAGAGCCTCGGCCACCCGGTCGCGGATGCGGCCCGGCAGCTCCTCGCCGGCCTCCTTGCGCTTCACGTAGATTTCCGTCAGCTTGCGGGCCTCCTCGGCCAGCAGCGCGCCGGATTTCTTCCGCTGGCGGTTGGACTCGATCACCGCACACTGCTCCTGCTCCTCCGTCATGGCCGGCAGCACCAGACAGGTGACCTCCTCCCAGCGCCGGTCGAAGCCGCTCTCCTCGTACAGGGCCCGGATGGCCCGGTACCGGTTCTCGCCGCTGATCAGGCGGTACGTGTTCGGGCCGTCGCCGGGAACCACCGTCAGAGGCTCCAGCAGACCGTTGGCCTGGATGCTGTCCTTCAGGCCCTCGAAGTCCTCCACGCGGGGATAGAAATTCCGCTTGTTCGGGGCGATCCGTGCGATGGAAATAGACCGCAGGCCCGTGTCAGATTTCGACACGCCCAGTTGCTGGGCCAGAACATCGGCCACACTGTAAGTCTCACCCACGCTTCTTCACCCCTCTCAGATACTCCTTGACAAAGCGCCGGTAGTCGATGGCCGCACCGCAGCGGGGCGAGTGGGCCAGCAGGCTCACATGGCGGTTAACACTGCCCAGCACCGGCTTGCTCATGCGGATGGTCTGCCGGAACACCGGCATCCCCGCGTTTATGTGGAGCCAGCGGTGGATGTCCTTCTCCTCGTCCGTGCCCAGAAACTGGGTGCCCAGGATGCCGGCCACCCGGATGCGGGGGTTCAGTTTGCGCATCTCGTTCACCTGCCATGCCAGCTGGGCCATGCCGCTGGTGGAGAATGTGTCCAGCCGGATGGGGATGATCACCTCGTCCGCGGCGAACAGCGCCGCCTGGGTAGCCAGGCCCAGAGAGGGCGGCAGGTCGATGATGCAGAAATCATAGGCCTCGTCCTCGTCCAGCGTCTGCCGCAGGTCATCAATGGCCCGAAGATCCACCACCTCCCGCCGGATGTCGGCGTAGGCCAGGCTCATGTCCGCCGGGATGATGGAAAGCAGCGGGCTCAGATCCGTCACGAAGTCCGGCCAGTAATCGCCGCCGCCCGTCAGCAGCTCCCAGGTGCTGTTGCTGCGGTCTGTCACCCCGAAGCAGTCGCTCAGGTTGCCCTGGGGGTCGTCGTCGATCAGCAGCACGTGCTTGTGATGATCGTCCGTCAGGCACCGGGCCATGGTGGCCGCGGTCAGCGTCTTTCCCACGCCGCCCTTCAGGTTCAAAATCGCAATCGTTCTCATGTCTTTCGTCCTTTCGGTATGTACTTGAAGGATTCACGGAATTTATGCCCGTTCACCGTGAATTCCAGGGTGTAGTAGCAGTGCGCCTCGTTGATATACACCACCTTGGCCTCCTGCGGGATCACCCGCTCCAGGCCGGAGTTGGAGTAATACGTGGGCGACGCCAGCACAGTGCCTCCGATTTCCATAGGCCTCCTCAGAAGGGCACGTCCTTGGCGGCGTCGCCCTTCAGCTCTGTGATTTTCACCATGGTCTGCTGGCCCGGCAGAGGCCGGTTGCGGTTCCTGGCCTTGGCGGCCTTGCCGGCGTCCACCAGATCCCGGAGGATCTCCTGACTGTCCTTCTTCACCTCTCCGGGCACGATGGTGGAGAAGGTCTGGCGGCTGCCGTCGAAGAACATGGGCCACTTGCCGGTGCGGCCCTCCTTGTTCTTGGCGATCTTCAGGATGCGGTACCGGTCCCGGTGCTCGCCGCCGTAGTTGTCGTCCTTGGGGTGGGCCTTGTAGAGCATGAAGATCAGGTCAGCGTCCTGCTCAAACTGGCCGGACTCCTTCAGATCCTGCATCTCCGGCTCCCGCCAGCCGGCGGCCTTTTCCGGTCGGCTCAGCTGCGCCAGCTCCACCACCAGCGTCTTGGACTTCTGGGCGAAGACGTGCAGCGAGCGACTGACGTCCGCCATCTGATCGCTGCGGTTGGCCCGCCGGTCGAGTTCCGGTGTGATCAGCTGCACATAGTCGATGAAGATCACGTCGAAGCCGTAGGCCTGGGTGATGGCCTGGATCTCCGTGGCCGTCAGGCCGCTGGCCTCCAGAACGGTCAGATTCCGACCACTGAAGTCGGCGCCCTTGGCCGCCACGGCCTCCCAGTCGCTCTCGTCCAGCGCCCGCTGCTTAATGGCAGCGAAGTCGATCTGCATGACGTGGGCCAGCGCTCGGTCGCGGATCTTCCGCTTGTCCGTCTCCAGGGAGAAAAAGCCGACCTTGTACTTGCGGGCCATCCGGTGGGCCATCATCAGGGCCAGCGCCGTTTTGCCGCTGGAGGGCAGGCCGCCGATCACGATCACGTCGCCCCGCTCTATGTAGCTGCCCTCGTCCACTTCCCGGATGCCGGTGTCGATGTATTCCACACCGCCCTGGTCCTCCTGGGCCGCGAAGAAGTCCTCCAGCATCTCCTTGGCCGTCCAGGTGGAGAGCTGCCGCCCCTCGGCCAGCAGCTGCCCCAAATCGGCCGACAGCGGCCGGCAGTCCTCCAGAGTGGCGGCTGTGAGCAGCTTGTCCGCCAGATCGCGGATCCGGCCCAGCGTGGCCTGCTCGTGCATCAGGCGGGCGTATACCGGCCAGTTTGCGCTGGTGGGCGTGATCTCCATCAGCTGCAGCAGGTATTCCGAGTACTGCTCGCCGATCCGGCTGCGCACCGTGATGGCGTCCACCGGTTCGCCGGAGCGGAACTGCGCCCGCACCGCCTGGAAGATCATGCGGTTGGTGGCGTCCAGGAAGTCCTTGGCGTCCACCTGGGCCACCACGTCCTTCACGACGCCCTCGTCGATCAGCACCGAGCCCAGCACGGCCCGCTCGGCGTCCAGCTGGTGATCCAGCTTTTCCTCCTGCGTCACTGCTGCCATCCGTATGCCTCCTTCGGTACCGTCTCAGCCGGAGGATCCGGCAGGCCCTCTGCGTCCTCCCAGCGGGCGTTGTTCAGGTAGGTGGAGGCGTATGGGATCCCGATGCCGTCCTTCCAGGCCTGCGTCTGGAGCTGCTTCTGCAGTGCCCGCCCGATGCGGGCGATCAGCTCGTCGCTGGGCTGCAGCTTGTCCCAGGCCCGGATGGCCGCCTGCCGGTTCTCCGGCCGGACGTGGGTCCGGTAGTAGGTCCAGAAGGCCTCAAAGCGATCCGGATTCCAGTCCGCCGTCCACTTGTGTGTCCGCCGGCGAGGCTTCTCATCCCCCTTGGGGGGATTATAGGGGGGAATATCTTCTTCTTTATTATTCTGGTCGCCAATATTGGCGAGACCCCCTAGCCAATTTTGGCGAGATGGGGTGTCGCCAATTTTGGCGAGACCCCCTGCCACTGTCTGCCCCACGAAGATGCGCCGCTCCCGGCCATTCTTCACTGGGACCATCTCTATGGTGATCAGTTCCAGCTCCTGCATCTGGGCGATCAGGCGGCTCACCGTGCGCTCGCCCCACAGGAACCGCTCCGCCAAATACTTGTTGGAGGCCCAGCAGTAGCCGGTCTGGTCTGCCAGAGCCGTGATCTCTCCGTACAGCAGCTTCGCGTTGGGCGACAGCGCCGTGTGGTACCGGACGTTCGCCGGGATGATTGCGAAATAGGCCGGGCTCCGGGCGCTTTCCGCCATTCACTCACTCCCTTTCGATCAAGTCAATCAGATTAAACAGCTGTGCAGTACACCAGGTCACGCCGACCAGCACGAAGAAGAATGTCGTTCCGCTCACAGGGAGTCACCTCCCTCTTGGGCGAAAATGCTCTTGCCAATCAGGCCGGATTCTGGTATACTATTTGTGCAATCGTTCTCGACGAAAGTCTTGAACCCCGACCGCTTGGATGTGCCCGCATCCGAGCGGTCTTTTTTTGTTTCCACGAACTTCACCTGCAGCGCAGCCCGGATGATCTCGTCCAGCTCCGCCACGATGTTCTCAAACGCCGGCCGCTCCGCTTCGCTGATCACGCCGTCCTCGGCGATCCGCAGCAGCTGCCGGTCCCGGTGCTGCTCCGCGAAGTCCAGCACGCTGTTGATCAGGCGGATGGCCGCCGTCGGCAGCGACTGAACAGTGATGCCCTCCGGCAGCACGCCCAGTGGAGCGCTGGTGTTCTTCAGGTGTTCCAGAGCCAGCCACGGCGTCTGGTAGATCTCCGCCATCGCCACCACCGTGGCATTGGGCGGTACCCGCAGCCCCGTCTCGTAGGCCTTCAAACTCTCCACGGACAGGTACAGCTTTTCGGCCGCCCGTTCCTGGCTCAGCTGGGTATTTTTTCGCGCCCGCTGGTAACAGTTCAGGTATTTTTCCGACATGGTTTGTCCTCCTCGCTTGTGTTACGGTAGTTGCAGCAAATCTAAGCAACTGCCACCCCCATGGCCTGGGCGGTCTCCTCCGGGGTGAACTCCAGAACCCGGAACAGCCGGCACAGCTCCTCGTAGCTCCACTTGCTGTCGCCGCTCATGCGCTTGCTCAGACAAGAGTCGTCCATGGCGATCATAGAGGCCAGCTGCGCGTTGTGCCGGATGTCCTTCCGGGCCATGGCCACGCGGATCAGACGGTTGAAGACCTCCCGCTGCTTCACGGGATTGACCACGGCCTTCCCCAACGACTTAACTCTCGGCATAACCTTTCTCCTTTCATGCGGTCTCCGGGATAGGCTCCATGCCCATCACCACGCTCATGCTGACGCCGAAGATCTCGCTCATTTTCAGGACGTTTTCCATCTTGGGATACGTCAGACCCTTCTCCCACTTGCTGATGGCCGGAGGCTTCACGCCCAGACGGGCGGCCAGCTCATCCTGAGTCATGTTGTTAGCCTTCCGCAGTGCGCGGATGCTGTCCTTGTAATTGGACACTCAATTCACCCCCTCCCAAAAGTTCTTGAAACGAATGTTCTACCATGATATACTTTCCTCACAGTTAAATTTGTGAGGTCTGAGCCCCATGATTACAAAGTGTTATGATGTCTTTGATGTAGACAGCGGTTCAAAGCTGTCTGTCACGCTTGAAGAAAAAACCGAGTGCCCTATTTGCCATGTCGTACTACGGCCTGAGATCAAGCATTCGTTCTACGTCAAGGGGAAAAACCGCGATGGTTTCAGGGTTCATCAGGTCTGCTTCTGCCCGAACTGCCGAGATATGTTCTTCATTAAACACATCGGCCAGGCTTACATCGGCGGAAATCGTGAAGCATACTTCGACAAAATGGTGCCGGTAGTGACAAAGGAGGCCAGCTTTCCGGCTTCCATTAGTGAGCTCTCCCCTGCCTTTGTGGAAATCTACAACCAGGCAGCGGCTACCGAAGCCAATGGCTGCACAGAGATCTGCGGCATGGGCTATCGTAAGGCTCTGGAGTTCCTGGTCAAAGATTACCTGATCCACCTTCACCCCGAAGATGAAGAAGCCATCAAAAAGGAGCTCCTTGGCAACAGCATAAAGCGGATTGAGAGCACCAAAATCAAAGCCCTTGCCGAACGGTGTACGTGGATCGGGAACGACGAGACTCATTACACCCGCAAACACGAGGATCGAGACTACACCGATATGAAGCGCTTTGTCGAAGCTATGGTGAACTACATCGTGTCCGAACTCACCTTCGAGGAAGCTTTGTCCATTTCCCCCAAGTGAGGATCCTCACGGAACAGCAGCTCCCCGCTCATCGTCCAATACGATTTTGTCGTCCGAACGGGATCTGCATCTGTCCCCGCTCCGCAAATCTCTGTCGTCTCAATGAGCTGGACAACCTTTGCCGAGCGAACAGGATTCCCTTGCATCTGCGCGCCCCCTTTCTTTTTTGCCCGGGGTGTTTCCCCTTGGTTTATTTCCTTGTGGTTATAAATATAATCAGGATTTTCCTGATTGTCAATCCGGTTTTTCAAGATTTTCAAACTTTGTAACTCTGCACAAATCAGGATTTTCCTAACTGTGCATATTTTGTGGAGGTGGTTCCGTTGGATACCGTAGACCGCATTTTTGAACTGGTCGACGAAGTGTTCCCTGAGCAGAAAGACTTCGCGGCCGCCCTTGGCATTCCGCCCCAGCGCGTGAGTGAGTGGCGCAAGAGGAAGCTGGCATCCTACCAGAGATGCCTTTCTCAAATCGCCGAGGTACTAGGGACCACTACGGAGTACCTGCTCACCGGCGAAGGCCCAAAAAAGAAAGCAGTCGCCCACGTTGGGACGACTGCCATCACAGACGACGATATTAAGGCCGCTTTCTTCAACGGCGCTGATCCGGACATGACTCCGGAGGAAATGGACGCCATGTGGGAAGACGCCCGTGCGTACATCGCATTCAAGATGCAGCAGAGGAGACAGAAGCAGTAACGATGAAAACCGCCCTCGCACTCTACGATTACGCAGAGCGGCACGGCGTGCAGGTGGACTGGTTCGATCTGGCCGCCACCCCTTCCCTCTCCGTGCAGCTCGCTGACGGCTCCTGCGCCATCGCCATCGACCCCTGGCAAATGGGCACCGTGGCCGACGAGACCGTTTCTCTGGCCCACGAACTGGGCCACTGCCAGACCGGCAGCTTCTATAACCCCCGCACCCGCTTCGACGTCCGCCAGCGACACGAAAACCGGGCTGATAAATGGGCCATCGAACACCTGGTCTCCGCCGACGATCTGGACCAGGCTGTGGCCGACGGCTGCCGCGAGATGTGGCAGCTTGCCGAACGGTTCGGCGTTACCGAACAGTTCATGCGCAAGATCGTCTGCTGGCACACCCACGGCAACCTCGCTGTGGAGTATTACATGTAAGTGGTCGAAATCCGACCACGGAAGGAAGTCCTGATCATGAAGAAGATTCTTGCCATCTTGCTGGCCCTTTTCCTTGCCCTGAGTCTCACCGCCTGCGGCGGCAGCAGCGAGCCCGCTGAGTCCAAGGAAGATCCTGCCCCTGCCGAACAGGAAGCGCCGGCAGAGCCGGAAGCCCCTGCAGAGCCGGAGCCCCCGGTTGAACAGGAACCCGAGCCGATCGTCATTCCTGACCCTGTCGTCTACACCGGAAGTGGAGACAACGTTCTTGAGATTCAGCCTCCAGAAGGCGTGTGGGTGTTCCACGTTATGGGCAACGCATCCGAGAGCCACTTCGCCGTCAAAGGCTACGACGCAAGCAATTCGTCCACGGATCTGTTTGTCAACACCACCGAGGCCTATGATGGATATACTTTTGACCCCTCCCAGTCCACTGCGTTGCTGGAAATCTCCGCAGAGGGCGACTGGACAGTCGAACTCGTATCTGTATATGAGATGCCCGTGCTCGGCGTGGATGAGCCCATCACCGGAACCGGAGACGCCGTACTTCTGACCGCACTCCCGGATATGCTTTGGACACTTAATGTCAGCGGAAATAGCAGCGAGAATCACTTTGCCGTCAAAGGATATGATTCCGCCCTGTATGGCACCGAGCTGTTCGTTAACACGACCGATGTCTATGAAGGCATTACGCTGGATCAGTCCCAGTCCACAGCTCTGTTGACGGTGACAGCCGAAAGCGACTGGGCCATTGACTTGGCGCCGACCAATGAGCTGCCCCAGTACACGAAGGGCGACACCATCACCGGCACAGGCGACACCGTGTTTCTGGTTGATGAGGTTGGACAGACCGCAACCATCAGTGGCAACGAAATCGGGGCTCACTTCGCAGTCAAGATGCACAGCCTATATGAGAGCGATTTGCTGGTGAACGAAACCGACCCTTATGAGGGTACCGTCCGCCTTGACTTCGATCCCCTGCTCATGGTAGTCACAGCCGAGGATGCCTGGAGCATCTCCCTGAACTAAAGTAAAAGCCGCCCTTGGCGGGCGGCTTTTTCACAGAACAGCAATCGAACATACGTTTTATTTTTTGAGGAGGTGAGCGCTGTTGAAGGTCCCCGCTCCCCGGAAACTGTCCTCCGGGAAATGGTTCATACAGCTGCGTCTGGGCGGCGAGAGCATCTCTGTGTCTGACTGGGACAAGTCGGCCTGCATCCGGGAGGCCAGAGCCGTCAAAGCGGAATATCTGGCCGGCCGGCGCCTGCCGGGCGAGGCCGAAGATCCTCCGGCGCCCACACTGACGCAGGCCATCGACGATTATATCGCCGAGCGCAGCAACACCCTGTCCCCCGCCACGATCCGCGGGTACCGGGCGATTCAGAACAACCGATTCAAGACCACCATGCCGCGGCGCCTCGATCAGATCTCCGCCGGCGAGTGGCAGATCATCGTTAACGCCGAGGCAGCGACCTGCAGCCCAAAAACCCTCAAGAACGCCCTGGCGTTCGTCTCAGGCGTCGTTTTGGCGGCGACCGGGACCAGGATCCCCGATGTGACTCTCCCGGGCTCTGTGGCCGCCGAAACGGCCTTTCTGACGCCGGACGAGATCCGGACCTTTGTGGCAGCGGTCAAGGATACCCGCTTCGCCGTGCCGGCGCTGCTGGCCCTCTCCTCCCTGCGCATCTCTGAGATCACAGCGCTGCGCTGGGAGAACATCCCCAAGAACCCGGAGTTTATTCGGGTTGCCGGCGCTGTCGTACTGAACGAGGAACACCACCTGCAGGAGAAGAAACAGAACAAGAACGCCACCTCCACCCGCAGCGTCCCCATCCTGATCCCGGAGCTGGCTGCAGCTCTGGAGCGGGATCGCAAACCGGAAGGCCGCGTCCTGGACATGAAGCAGAACACGCTGCGGCTGGGGATCCACCGGATCTGCAAGGAGGCCGGGATCACAGACGTCACCGTCCACGGTCTGCGCCACAGCTTCGCCTCGCTGGCCTACCATCTGCGCATCCCGGAGCGCATCGCCATGGAGATCGGCGGCTGGGCGAACATGGCCACCATGCACAAGATCTACACGCACATCGCCCGCAGCGACATCTCCCGGTACCAGACAGAGCTGGCGAAATTCTACAAAGGCGAGCAAAATGCTAACAAAAATGCTAACTGATTCCCGAACCCCAGTATTTGCAAGGCTTTTGGCCGATTCATGGCGGGTTCGACTCCCGCCACTCCGACCATCGGAGTATCCTTCGGGATACTCCGATTTTTTATTAATTTTTTGTAAATATCTTATTTTTCGTGTACGAAAACGTACACGTTTTTGCTTTTGGGAGCCTGTATGTAGAAGGACTTGTTCCTTACTACATACAGGAGGACCAAATATGACCGAAGAAAACTATAACTACCGCACCAGTCAAACTCTGCTTCGCAATCAGTTTCCCGGCAAAGGAAAGCTGCAAATACCTATTATTCCAAAATTTCAGGAACAATCCGGTGATTTTGACGATCTTTTATTGATCGGGTTTGACAGGACCCATCTAGAAGATCAGAATCACCTTGACCGGATGGTACACTTCTTCCTTTACGATTACCGATTTGAACGAGTGTGGAAGAACCCCGACAACGACATCGAGAAGTTGTCCCGTTACCGAGCAGTTCTATCGCCCGATTTCAGTATGTATCTGGAGATGGCTCCTGTCATGCAGCTGTATAATGTGTTCCGCAACCGCTGGTGCGGCGCTTACTGGGCATCCAAAGGAATCCGTGTTATTCCCACAGTCAATTGGGGCAATGAATCCACATTTGATTTCTGTTTCGAAGGCATCGAAAAAGGATGCGTGGTCGCCGTTTCCACCTATATGGCATCGGAGCATGATAACCGCCAAGCCCAAAAGGAATGGTTCATGGCAGGTTACAATGAGATGCTGCGGCGCATTGAGCCGGAGAAAATCATCTGTTACAACACGCCTTTTCCCGAAATGCAGGGTAACATTGTATATGTGGATTATGAGCGTAGTTCCTGGCGGTATATGAGCTATGAACGCAGTTTCCAACATGAAGATATGGAAGCTTTTAAAGTTGGTGGCGCACCACGCCATGATTATGATACAATAAATCCATACCTGATTGGAAAAGGCGGTGGAAGTGCTTACGGTGGTCAATGGAAACCAAATCCGAACAAGCCAAATGATATGGCATTTGTTGGAGAGCCAAATTCCAGACAACGCCACTTTATACCTACAAAGAAGGGCGGATATTGGGTCGAAGGAAAATATAACGAGAATGGCAAGGCTGATATTATTCGTCACGAAACCGGTCATGGCGAAGGTTCTGGTCATTCAAATCCACATGACCACAAAGTCGAATGGGTGGGTCCGGATAACCATCCGGAATGGGGCGAAATAATCAATTACCCGGATGGAAACATCCCGGATCTAAAAACCTATTGTTGGAAGGGAGCACGCATAATGGCACAGTATGATCCAGAAGCCTTGCGTTTTAAGACTATTAGTGAATTCAAATGGAGTATGCGTTATGGTGCAGAAGTAGTGATTGAATGGAAAAACAAAGAGTTTGGAATTTGGTCCGATCGCGAAACGATTCGTATTACTGCTGATCATGCTGCTGAGCAGAAATTCAATTCCGCAGATGATGCTTTGGAATATATTGTTTGCGGTGATCGGCTGCGTGATGTTATCACGCAAGTTACAGTGATTGATCGCACTATCTAAGATAAAAGCACCTTGCTTGCTGCTTGCAAACCGTTGATTTTACTGGGTTTCGCCAGATCCTTTAATGACACTCCGACCAACGGGTGAGTCCATTCAGGACTCACCCGTTTTTTGTTTTTTCATGCTCTGCCGCAGGCTTCAATCCGCCCACAGGCGATCTTCTCTCCCGCATTTCCCGCCGGCTGAGATGTGAAATCGTCCGGACCCGCGTGTATGATCACTGTCTTGTGCAGGATCTCCCTGACCGTGAATCTGTCCGTCAGGAAGACCTGAAATGCGCAGCCGTGATTTCCAAACAGCGGCGGTAGATCTCCCGCGTGCTCCGGATGGGATACATCCCCGGGGTTGTAATGGGTCAAAGCATCCGCAAACGGGTCCTTTTCCGTACCGGTACAGCTGCCGCCGCTGTGGATGTGGAAGCCAAAGACGCCGTCAGGCGAACAGGGCTTCCCGTTCGGAAGTCCCATCACCCGCGCGGCCACCAGAACGCCGCAGTCTGTCTGATAAAAATACACGCAGCCGGAAATCTCCGGATATGCGTCGCTGCCGCACACGCGTGCCGCCGCCTGAGGCGGCCGGCTCAGTGCGCTCAACATTCTGTGAAAAGGCATCATTCCTGTCATAGCTGGTTCCTCCCGTGTTTCGTCCAACAACACAGTCTATGCGGAACAGACGCAAGGGTGACAACGCTCCAACCCATTGGGGCGCAAGGGATTGCCCTCTGGCAGGATTTACATTTGCAAAGAGGGAACAAACTCGCTACAATGATACCTGTCTTCGCGAGGCAATACTTAAAGGAGGTCGGCAAGATGTGTAACTTTGATTGCAGCGCCATCTGGCAGATTCTCAGCCAGCTGTGCGGCTTTAGCTGCTGATAAGCAGTTCTGCGTCCCTGCTTCTGCAGGGACGCTTTTTACATTGCCGCCACCGTTTTCCGGTCATTTTGGTCGCTCTCCCGATCAGCGGCGGCCGTATCATAGCTTGTCGTGCTCCATTTTATAGACCACGAACTTCAAATTGCGGTCACATACGGCAAGGAATACATCCTTTTCGGAGTGGATATGTCTCTGCCGCAGCTGCTTATCCAGCCAGACCAGATCCAGTCCCATACGCTTCAGATTATCCTCCAGAATCCGGCCATCCATGATCAGTTCCGTAAACAGCAGTTCCTGCTCCGGCGCAAGGTCCATGTCTTTCGGCGTTGCCGGGCGCTGATCGCTGACCGGAAGAATGGTGAGCTTTCCGTTATACTCAAATATCGCCGTTTGGATACTCGTCAGGTCAAAGTACCCCTGCTGCCTGCACATGACCATAAACTCACTGAGATCCAGTTTGGCCTTTTTCAGATTCTCGCGGTATAGTTTTCCGCGGTCCATAAGGATGGTAGGTGTACCGTTGAGATATTTGCGCAATCTCGGAAACTTGTTGGAAACAATACTCAACAGCAGCGTAACGCCTCCGTAAAGGAGCATCGCTGTAAATGGTTTCCACGGTTCCTCCAGCTCTGTTGCCATTTCGGCGGCAATGGAGCCTATGGTGATCCCGGTAATATAGTCGAAAAAATCCAGCTGGGCAATTTGCTTGTGTCCGACAAATTTGGCCACCAGAAACAGCGTGCCAAAGGATCCCAGCGCAGTCAGGCAAAGTGTCAAAAATTCCATATGCGATCCCTCCACCATCTAGTGTGACCAGCTTCCCGACAAACATACACAGTGAACGACCGGCGTATCCCCCGCATAGTATGGTCCTGAGTCCTTTCCATGAACAACGGGACTCAGAGAGGAATGACTTATGGGAATCACCAATTCCAATAAAGAACTGAGCGCGGCCCGCATTGACTGCGGCGGCTCTTTTCAGGTGCGGCTGTCTCTGACGGCAGAGCCTGATATTACCACCAATCCCACTGACATCGTACTGATCCTTGACCGCTCCGGCAGCATGGCGGGAAGCGCGCTGGCGAATCTGAAAAACGGTGCCAAGGCGTTTATCGACATCATCGACGAGGCCACGGACGGCAGTCAGGACGGACAGATCGGCTCCGGAAGCCGGATCGCCGTGGTCAGCTTTGCCAACACGGCCACGCAGGACACCCAGCTGATCACCTCCGTCGCCGATCTGAAGGCGGCAGTGGATGCCCTGACCGCAGACGGCAGCACAAACCACGGTGACGCCTTTGCCCAGGCCTCCCAGTTGCTGGCGGCTCCCTCCACCAACGCCCGCGTGATGGTCATGTTCACCGACGGACAGACCACCACCGGTCCCAATCCCAGCCCCATCGCCGCGGCGGCCAGAGCAGCCGGCGTCACCATCTACGCCATTGGCCTGTCCGGAAGCGACGGCGTGGACGCCGCCGCGCTGGAGGACTGGGCCTCCAAGCCTGCCTCCGCCTATGTGGCCATCACGCCGGACGACGCGGAGCTGGAGGAGCTTTTTGAAGATTTGGCCAGAAACATCGTCAACCCCGGCGCCACCAATGTGGTGGTCACCGACACGGTATCCCCCTGTTTCCGGATCACCTCCGTCTCCATGCCCTCCAAGGGTACTGCCAGTCTGCTGGACGCCAACAACGTACAGTGGCAGATCGACGAGCTGGGTGTGGCCCAGAGCGAGGGCGCCGTACTGGAATTCACCGTGCAGCATATTGGCCCATGCTCCGGTACTGTTGAAGTAAACGAAGCAGTTTCCTACGATGACGCAGAGGGCAACGTGGTGAGCTTCCCCTCCCCCGAGCTGGAGGTGGATTGCGACATCGTCGTCCTGCCGGAAATCTGCCCGGAGCCCGTCGCGCTCACCATCGACGGCTGCGAAGATGCACTGGAATTTGACGCCGGCAGTCTGGGACTGGAATCCCTCGGCCGTATCGTCCAGCTGAGCGTTACCCTGCAGGACGTCTGCCCCAACCGCCGGGTCGCATTGGCCGCCATTCTGACGGAGGTAGATGAGGCGGGCGTGGAGTATCAGCGCGGTATGAAAACTGTCCTGATCCCCGCTCATACCAGAGACACCTGCCAGGACGTGAGCGTCCGGTGCATGAAATTCGTTCTCCCCGAAAGTCTGAGTGTTTCCGGAGAGGAAGGCACCATCTGCAGCGCCCGGAATTTCCGTGCACGCTTTATCGCCAACTACGTTGATAACGGCTTTGCTTGCTGCAGCGAGGTGCTGTAACAACAGCGCCGCCGGATACCACATCGGTATCCGGTACATAATGTGCTTCCAAAAACAAAAGACCCGAAACGAGCGTTTCAGGTCTTTTTCTATGGGGATAAGCGGGATACTCTCTCCGGTCGTGCTCCGCGCCTGCGGCGCTCCGTAGCAAACCGCGGGACCCCCGCTAAAAACAAAAACGACGGCTATTGCCGTCGTTTTGTTTTTGGTGGAGATAAGCGGGATCGAACCGCTGACCTCTTGACTGCCAGTCAAGCGCTCTCCCGGTTAGATCGGTTACATACCCCTCTAAATCGGGCAAATGAGCGTTCAATACGCGGGACACCCCACCAAAAGCCGCTAAACCATCGGCGTTCTTCTTGAAATTCATTATAACCGGGGCCAGACCGCATATCAAGCGCTAAAAATATAAATTTGAGTATTACGCGCCCACAGGACAAGAGGCGCGTTTTCATATACCACAACTTGAAAGGAGGAGTCCCTTATCTGCTGCCAGCCATCGGGCTGGCTTTTTTCATTTCACGAAAAGGAGGTTTGACATTGGCAGACGATAAAAAGAATATCGGCCCCGAGGTAGAAAAGACTGACACGCCCCCCGCGCCGGAGCAGCCTGTTCCCGGCAAGGCCGAGCCTGTTGTGGCAGATCCCGCCCCGGCTGAAAAAGCGGCTCCCGCGGAAAAGGCGGAGCCTACCATCCCGGAGGCCCCCGGCCCTGCGGCTCCCGAGCCGCCCAAGCCCGACAAGGAGGCCAAACAGACGGCCATCCCGGACAAGGGCGATCCCGCCCCGGCTCCCTCTGGCAAGGTGGTGGATTTCGCTGCCGCCCGTGAGGAGGCCGGAAAGGACAAGGCCCCGAAGGAAAAGGCACCCAAGCCGAAAACCACGGAGCCGAAGGACAAAGCAGCGGCCAAGGCCAGCAAGGGCCGCCCGGCAAAGGCTGACAAGGCGGCCCCCGACAAGGCCAAGTCGCCCACGCGAGACAAAATGTCCCAAAGTAAGGCCGCCCCGGAAAATGCCGCGCCCAATCCGCAGGAGGCTGCCATCCCTGCCGCGCCGGAACAGCCCGCCGCGCCCCGTGACGCTACCCGCGCAGAAAAAGAGGAAATTGTCTATCTCAATCTGTCCGAGCTGCGCCCATTCAAAAACCATCCCTTTGGTGTCCGTGACGATGCCGAGATGCAGGGTCTTGTGGAGTCCGTCCGTGCAAGCGGCGTAAATCAGCCCGCGCTGGTGCGCCCCACCGAGGACGGCGGGTATGAGATTATCGCGGGCCACCGCCGCCAGAGGGCAAGTGAGCTGGCCGGGTTGGTGAATATGCCCTGTATCGTCCGTAACATGACCGATGACGAGGCCATCCTCGCTATGACGGATGACAACCTGCGCCACCGTGAAAAGATTTTGCCCACGGAAAAGGCACAGTCTTTGAAAATGCAGGTGGAGGCCATCAAGCACCAAGGCGCTCGTCCCGGTGAGGACGCACAGGAGGCGGGTAAACGCTCCACGCAGATCGTGGGTGATCGCAACGGCATGAACTACAAACAGGTGCAGCGGTATATCCGCTTGACCGAGCTTGTGCCGGATTTGCAGAAAATGCTGGACGAGAAAAAGCTGGCATTTACCCCCGCCGTGGAGATTTCCTTTATCCGGCCCAAACATCAGAAGTAT
>JAFUNB010000006.1 GCA_017482345.1 Oscillibacter sp. | reverse complement strand
GGAGCTGGTGTATTCGGAGGAACTGCCGGACAAATCCGCCGCCCTGCGGCGGGAGGCGGCCATCAAAAAACTGACCAGAGCCGAGAAGCTGGCTCTGGTCAATCGTAAGGAGGAACGAGCTATGGAAATGCGGAGAAAAGATCGGCAGCTCTCCACGGAGGCCGCCTGGGCCGTGGTGGAGAAGAGTGATTACGCGGTGGTGGCTATGATCGCGGAGAACGGTGAACCCTACTGCGTTCCGGTGAACCTGGTGCGGGACGGCGATGTGGTGTGGTTCCACGGAGCCAAAGAGGGCCGCAAAGCGGTGGCTCTGCGTATGAATCCCCAGGTGTGTATCAACTGCGTCGCCGGTGCGGAGGTCGTGCAGGAGCGCTACACCACCCTGTATGAGTCCGCCACCCTGTTCGGCAAGGCGGAGGAAGTCACAGAGCCTCAGGAGAAGATGGAGGCACTGCGGAAGATCTGCCTGCGCCATGCGCCGGAGAACATGGAGCGCTTTGCCGGCTCCATCGAGCGGAGCCTCGCCGCCACGGCGCTGTGGAAGGTGACGGTGGAGGAGATCACCGGAAAGAAAAACGGATAACAAAAATGGACGCCGGAAGGGGCGGTCCAATAAAACAGCATAAAATTTTCGGGGAAACGGCATGATTTTGTTCATGCCGTTTTTCTGTTTTGCAAATCATAGAGTAATGTTGCAGGAAGAATGCAGATGTAGTTGCTCCACAACCTGCACCCGGTATCCGCTGGAATTGTCAGGGGCATGAACATGGAAAATCCTCCTTTGAATTTGGATTGGCATAAAAAAGACTTGGGGAACAAATATGGTTCGTTAGAACCGTGTTTGTTCCCCAAGTGAGCAAGGATAGCCGCAAAGCGGTGCAAGGGGTGCAGCCCCTTGTACGGAGCGAAAGTGACGCACCCCGGTTCAACATTCGGATGATGTAAACGGGGCAGCTCCGCAGGACGCACTACATGGTCGTAGACCATGTATAGAAGTGCGCTCTTAGCTTCTATGCTGATAGATACTCAGGTAGCAAAACCTGCGAACTGGGTCATATACAGATCGTAATACTTACCCTTTTGCGCCAGCAGCGCTTCGTGGTTACCCTGCTCCACAATTTGACCCTGATCCATGACCACGATAATATCCGCGTCCCGGATGGTGCTGAGCCGATGAGCAATCACGATGCTGGTACGGTCCTTCATAATTCTCTGCATAGCGCTTTGGATCGCCTTTTCTGTCCGGGTGTCCACATTGGAGGTCGCTTCGTCCAGAATCAGGATTCTGGGATCAGCCACAAATGCCCGGGCAATCGCCAGGAGCTGTCGCTGGCCCTGGCTCAGGTTTGCGCCTGCAGCGGTAAGTATGGTGTCGTAGCCATCGGGCAGCATCTTCAGCATAGCTTCACAGCAGCTCATGCGGACTGCCTCATCCAACTGCGCCTGCGTAGCTGTTTCGTTGGCATACAGCAAATTGTTTCGGATGGTATCGGAGAACAGCACCGTATCCTGCAAAACGATGGCAACATTTTTCCGAAGACTGTCCCTTGCAACCTCTGCAATATTCTGCCCATCGATATGGATCACGCCGCTGTCGATGTCGTAATAGCGCATCAGAAGATTGACCACCGTAGTCTTGCCGCTGCCGGTCGAGCCGACCAGCGCCACCTTTTTGCCGGAGGGCACCGTCAGATTGAAGTCCCGGATCACCGGATGTCCCGGCACATAGGAGAAGTTCACATTCTCAAAATACACCGTTGCGTCCTCGTCTTCCACCAACGCCTGACCCTTCATATCCTCGCCGGATTCGTCCAGCAGCGCAAACACACGCTCCGCACCGGCAATGGCCGTCTGAAGCTGACCATAGACCTGGGCGATCTCGTTGATGGGGCGGCTGAACTGCTTTGCGTAGACGATAAACGCAGAGATCACACCCACGGATATCAAACCGTGGATGGCAAAATACCCGCCAAAGGCCGCAACAATCACAAAGCCGATATTGCCGATGCAGTTCATAACGGGACCCATGACACCGCTGAAGATGTCGGTACGAATGCCTGCTTTGGTCAGGTCATCGGAAGTCGCGCAGAATTCTTCCGTGGTCATATCCTGATGATTGTAAGCCACCACCGTCCGGTAACCGGAGATCATCTCCTCCACGGTGCCATTGAGCTGTCCCAACAGCTGCTGTCGCTTCCGGGAGAATTTGCGCACCCGCTTGGACAGGAACTTTGTGGCAAGTACGGTCAAAAGCACCGTGGCGCAGCTGAGCAGGGCCAGCTGCCAGCAGTACCAGAGCATGATGGAAGCGGTGCCGATGATGGTCAGCACGCCCGAAAACAGCGACGGCAGCGCCGAGGATACCGTATTGGAAATATTCTCAATGTCATTGGTCATCCGGCTCATGACGTCGCCGTGGGAATGGGTATCCAGATAGCCCACCGGCAGATCGACGATCTTGCCGAACAGCTCTTCCCGCATCCGTTTGACGATCCGTTGACTGAGCTTTGCGCTGAATAATCCCTGCAGCAGATGACTTCCGCTGTAGAGCAGATACACCGCCAGCATCAGACTCAGCGTGATCGGCAACGATCCGGTTTGGGTTCCCGCAATGATATCAATGGCCTTGCTTTGCAGGCTGGGGGAATAAATGCCGCAAAGGGTACCAAACAGCACAATTGCCAGCATGGAAATAACCAGAAGCTTTTCTTTTGCAAAGTAAGCGAATATTCGCTTCAAGGTACCGCCAATATCGTCGGCGTACTCCACCGCCGCGAATCTGGCCGCCCGGTTCATCCCCGGCAGCTTCTGTTCCGGAATCTTCTGATCTTCAGCCATGGTGCGCCTCCTCTCCCATCTGGGAATCGTAGATATCCCGGTAGGTCTTGCAGGATTCCATGAGCGCTTCATGGGTTCCCACCGCTTCGATGCTGCCGCCTGACAACACCACGATCCGGTCCGCCCGCCGCACAGAAGCGATCCGCTGGGCAATGATGATCTTCGTGCTGTCAGGACTTGCGTCACGCAAAGCCTCGTACAGTTCTGCCTCGGTTTTCAGGTCCAGCGCACTGGTGGAATCGTCAAAAATCAAAATCTCCGCGTTCTTGATGATCGCCCGGGCAATGGAAAGCCGCTGCTTCTGACCGCCGGACAGGCTCATGCCCCGCTCGGCCACCATGGTTTTATAACCCTCGGTCGTGGACTGAATAAAGCCGTCCGCCTGGGCAGCCTTTGCCGCGCGCAGAATTTCTTCTTCCCCTGCGCTGGGCTGACCCCAAGCGATATTATTCTGAATCGGTACGCTGAACAGTTCGCTCTTTTGCAGGGCAATGGCGATTTTATCCCGGAGTGCTCTCTGATCGTATTCCCGGACATCCACACCGTCAACAAGCACCGCGCCGCCGCTTACGTCATAAAATCTCGGAATCAGGTTCACCAGGGATGACTTGCCGCAGCCGGTGGCACCCATGATGGCCACCGTTTCCCCGGGCTGAATGGTCAGATTGATATCCTTCAATACCACCTGGCTGCTGCCGGGATAGGCAAAGGACACATCCCGGAATTTCACCTGTCCTTTGGTTTCTGTTTCGCCGGTAAAGCCACCGTCTTTCAGATCAGGCTGGCTGCGAAGCACTTCCTTGACACGCTTCCAGGAGGCAAGACCCCGGGAGATCGTCTGAAACTGCATCGTTAGCCCCATGATGCCGTTGAGCAGCTGGGTGGTATAGGTAATGGCTGCCATGATCGTGCCAGGGGTAGCAACTCCGGCACGCACCTCGTAGGAACCGGCCACCAGCACCACCGTGACCGCCACATACATCAAGGCGTTGACCACCGGATTCATAAAGGCAAAGATCGTTAGGACCTGAAGCTGGGTCTTGATCAGATCATCGTTTGCCTTTCCGAAGCGCAGCTTCTCATATACTTCCCGCACGCAGGCTTTGATGATGCGGATACCGGACACATCCTCCTGCATGATGGCATTGATCCGGTCCAGCTGGGCCTGCAATTTGCCGAACAGAGGATTGGCCTTGCTCAGGCAAAAAGCCAGGCAACCCACAACAAAGGGACAGGCGCACAGCACGATGGTACCAAACGTTCTGTTCAGCCGGAACATGAAGAAAATGCTGCCGAAGGTCAGCATAGAGGTGCGGATCATACCCCGCACGAAATTGGATACAAAATTCTGCACCTGGGTAATGTCATTGGTCACCCGGGTCACCAGAGAACCGGTGCCGAACCGGTCCACCTGGGGGAACGAGAAGGTCATGATGCTGCGAAAGGCATCTTTTCGCATCTCATTTCCGATGTTCTGTCCGGACAGATGAACAAATACATTGTTCATGCTTCCGCAGAAGCCGCCGAACAGAACCAGGCAGATCATCCGTATGCCCAGCGTCCAGATGAGGTTCAAATCGCCCACGCCGCCCGTGTTCACACCCAGCACACCGTCATCAACGATAGCGCTCATGATCTCGGGCTGCAGCAGATCCATCAGCACCTCGCAGACCATAAATGCCGCTGCGATGACAGCAAGGTGCAGGTACCGCTTCACATATTTCCACATATTACGCTTCCTTATGCCGCTTGTGGTGATGGTGATGATGCCCGCGGCCCTTTCTGCAATCTGATTCAGCACCGTGCTGACGGTACTTCGTTTCCCAATCGGCATTCAGCTTTTCCAGCAAACTCAGCAGTGTGTCCTGTTCCTCCCCGGAAAGGCAGGAAAACATCTGCTGATGGCGTTCTTCCCGCTGTAACGCCGCTTCCTCCGCTGCTGTTTTGCCTTCTTCCGTCAGTGCAATATTCGTCGTTCTGCGGTCGGTATAACTGGGCGTGCGAACGAGAAATCCGGCAGTCTCCAGTTTTCCAATCACCTCACTGGCAGACCCGGGCTGGATCCCCAGCCGCTCCGTCAACTCCCGCTGGGTTATTTCTCCAAATTCACGCAGAAACATCAGAATCCGTTTCTGACTGCCGCGCCCTTCCGAAATATGACGCATGGTATGTCCAATGTCCCGCAGATTCCAAACCAGCTTGTGGTTTTTATCCAAGGTTTCATAGCGATCCTTCATATGCCGCTCCTCCTATATTTGTTAGGTACCTTGATATTATAGTATGATTTTTTCATTTTGTAAAGGTACCTTGATAGTTTCGGAAAATAAAAATACGTGATACCCAGCTCATAGAGCTAAAGTATCGCGCATTTTTTTGTTGTACCCTGTTTAGCAGCTACCCTATGTCAATAGTATTCATACTGTCTTATTGGAAGCTGCCTGAGGGCGTCCATTTTTATGCCCGCAGATGGATGGAGCAGGCGGAGAGATGATAGAAGGGGTCGGCGGCGGAGGAGTGTGGCGGTGCGGTTTTATTTTTTAAAATACCTATTGACAAGGTAGGTAATTGGGAGTATGATTCAACCAACTTAAACAGTAGGCATAAAGGGAGAGAGGAGGACATAACGATGAAAAAGCGTAACATCATTGCAAACATGATGATGGAGATGTGCATGCAGGCCTGTTGTATGCGCATGGTTTGTCGCGTCTTTTTGTCCAATATGTTCTCCAACTCAGGGGTAAATCGGTGTGCCGTATAAGGTTTATGCGGAATCACATTGCTTCAAACCGGGAGACGTATTGGCGTCTTCCGGTTTATTATTTTGATAGGCAGGTGTTCACATGGAAAAATTCTTGAAAAAAGTCGTAGGAACCAATTTTCGGGTTGGTCGAATGGGTTGTTGTCGATCCTGTTTTTCAAACACCGACTATTGGTGCGGAGCATATCGATGACATCTTTGCGGATCTCAAGCATGGATTTCATACAGTAGACGAATGACAAATTGCGTATGAGGAGGTTGCTATATGGCTAATATCTATACATCTGCAGATCAACTGATCGGAAAGACTCCGCTTTTGGAGCTGGTGCATATTGAGAAGGAACTGGGGCTGAAGGCGCGGATCCTCGCCAAACTGGAATATTTCAATCCTGCCGGTTCGGTCAAGGACCGCGTCGCCAAGGCTATGATCGACGAAGCTGAGGCGTCCGGCCGGCTGAAGCCGGGTTCTGTCATCATTGAGCCTACATCCGGCAACACCGGCATTGGCCTTGCGGCTGTTGCGGCGGCGAGAGGCTATCGCATTGTGATCGTAATGCCGGAGACTATGTCTGTGGAGCGCCGTCAGCTGATGAAAGCATACGGCGCGGAGCTTGTGCTGACTGAGGGGGCAAAAGGTATGAAGGGCGCGATCGCCAAGGCGGAGGAACTGGCGGCAGAAACGCCGGACAGCTTCATTCCCGGGCAGTTTGTGAATCCCGCCAACCCCAAAACCCACCGGGAGACCACCGGCCCCGAGATCTTTGCGGATACAGATGGCGCTGTCGATATCTTTGTGGCTGGCGTGGGCACCGGCGGCACGATCACCGGTGTGGGTGAGTATTTGAAGTCAAAGAAGAGTTCTGTTCAGATCGTGGCGGTAGAGCCGGCGTCGTCCGCCGTCCTCTCGACGGGTGTTGCGGGAGCCCATAAGATCCAGGGTATTGGCGCCGGATTTGTCCCCGCTGTGCTGAATACGGAAATCTACGATGAGATCATCACCGTGGAAAATGAGGATGCTTTTGCTGCCGGAAGGCACGTCGGAAAGAGCGAAGGTGTTCTTGTGGGCATTTCCTCCGGCGCGGCGGTCTGGGCGGCGGTCGAGCTGGCAAAACGTCCCGGAAACGAGGGCAAGACCATCGTTGCGCTGCTGCCTGACACGGGCGACAGATACCTGTCCACCCCGCTGTTCGCAGATTGACCATCAAACTCCGGCAACTTTGCAGGCGGCTGCCATTGTTTCCTTGACTACACCGCTTTGGCGTAAGCGATTTCACACATGGAGGCTTTATGAAACAGATCGGCGCAAAGACTTTTGCAAATCAGTTTACATGCGTTGCGGAAAAGTTGGAACAGGAAGCGATTCCCTCCTCCGTCCAGTACATTGGTATGGAGGAAGCGGCCCAGGAAGCGGTCCGGCACTTGATGACGGCAATGTTCCCACTCCATTTTGGAACAACAGAAGAAGTGCTTTCGGCAGTGGATAAGCGTGAGCGGGAGCTGAAAAAAGCCTTTGACGCACTGGCCTGCGCGCTGGGATATGTTTCAGAAGATCAAACAGAGGCGGCACGGCGCGCCATGGAGCTGATCGAAACACTGCCGGAAATTCTCGGGGAATTGAAAACCGACATCATCGCGGCATATGAGGGGGATCCGGCAGCCACCGGCTTTGACGAAGTGATCCTCACATACCCGGCCTTTAAAACCATCGGGATCTACCGCATTGCCCATAGGCTGTATCAGATGAGCATTCCCATTCTGCCGAGAATGCTGACGGAATATGCCCACCGGATGACGGGCATTGATATCCACCCCGGCGCCACCATCGGAAAGTACTTTTTTATCGACCATGGAACCGGTGTTGTCATCGGCGAGACGACGACCATCGGCAATCATGTCAAGCTCTATCAGAATGTGACCCTTGGAGCGAAAAGCTTTGCGGTGAAGGAGGACGGCTCTCTGGTGAAAGGGACGAAACGCCATCCCGACCTTGGCGATCATGTGATTGTTTACGCCGGTGCCACCATTCTCGGCGGGGAGACCTCCATTGGCCATAACTGCGTCATCGGCGGCAATGTGTGGCTCACCCGTTCGCTGGAAGCCAATAAGACAATCACCATACGGGCGGAAGAAAACGAATGAACAACAGGTTGTGACAGAACTAAAAACCAGCATGTATCGCAGACGCCGATACATGCTGGTTTTCTTATGCTTATTTGATAAGGCTGCAGGTGGTATCTCAGTCCTGCCGCAAATGGATAGAGCAGGCGGAGAGATGATAGAAGGGGTCGGCGGCGGTGGGGGACAGACCCTCGATGACGCCGCTTTGCACCAGCACGGTGGTGGACTTGAAGCACACGGGCAGAATGGGGTTCGTCTGGGAAAGATGATCGCAGAGCAGCTTTGCGTTCTCTGCCCGGGTGTCCGCCGTAGACGTACGCAGGGTGGCCAGCAGATTGTCGGTCCGGACGTTGCTCCAGCCGCCGTAGTTCAGACTGCCGCCGGTGCCCAGCAGGGGGGCGAGATCCCAGTCGGCAGTCAGCTTCACCTCACCGTAATAGAGGTCAAAGTCTCCGGCGGCCAGTGCGGCGGTGTACTCCTCCCAGGGCAGAGCCTGCACCTCCACCTCCAGGTCAAAGGCAGAGAGACTGTCTGCGATGTGCTCCGCGGCGGAGCGCTTGAAGCTGTTCTCACTGTTGACCAGCAGCGTGACGGTCTGGGGTTCGCCGTCGTTCCAGCCGGCCTCCGTCATGGCGGTGGCAAAGGCGTCGAAGGAATAGTTGTCCTCCAGCACATGGGGATACAGGGGAGAGACGGGGGAGATGGGGAAGTGGGCGGCTCTGCCGTGGCCGGAGAGGGTGGCGCTGACCACGAATTCCCGGTTGAAGCCCTTTTCCAGCGCCGTCCGCAGAGCGGCATTGTCAAAGGGGGCGCGGGTGGTGTTGAAGCCCACATACTGCAAAATGGTGGTGTCCGCGTCGTGGAAGCCGATGCTGCCGGTGACGCTGATGGGCGCCGTTCCCGTCAGATCCGCCGTGATCAGCTGGGTGTCCCGGGAGGTGAACTGATAGAGCATGGTGTCCCGGTCGGCGGCGGAGAGCAGCTGGACGGTATCCACCGGCAGGCGCTCGCCGCTCCACCAGTGGTCGTTTTCCTCCAACCGGGCGCCGGACTCGTCGGAGACGAACCGGTAGGGGCCGGTGCCGATGGGGACGAGGTCGGTTTCCGTCCCTGCCTTGACGATGGGAATGTCCAGCAGGGCGGGCAGTGCCCGATTCATGGCGGTCATGGTGATGACCACGGCCCCCTCGCTCTCGCTGATAGAGGCGACGCGTCGGAAGCGGGCACCGTAGCGGTCAGAGACCGCCGCACGCTTCAAGCTTTTCACCACATCCTCTGCTGTCAGGGGACTGCCGTCGGAGAACAGCGCGCCCTCCCGCAGCCGCAGCGTGCAGGTCAGGGCCTCCTCGTCAAAGGCCACGGAGCGGCAGAGAAGCATCTGCGGTTCCAAATCTTCGTCCAGCTCAAACAGTCCCTCGTACAGCAGCGAGGCCGCCACCTGCTGCATGCCGTCAGAGCAGGTGATGGGGTCCAGCGTCTGATCGGGGGAGTAGGGCAGGCGGAACTCGGCGGGCAGGATGATATCTTCCTGCACCGTGGGCGCCGGTTCCTCCTCCGTCATCAGATCGCCGATGTCCGGCACATCCGGCTCCGCCTGCCAGCAGCCGGACAGCAGCAACAGGCACAGCGGGAGACTTAAGATTTTCAAAAGGCGAAGCTTCATAAAGTCCTCATTTTCAAAGTGAGATCATGGCGCACTGGACGCCCCGGGCCTCGCCCATCTTCCGATGGGACCAGTACAGCTCCGGATGGCAGCCGGTGCACACGCCGGCCATGTCGATGTGTTCTTCCGTCAGGCCGCTTCGCAGCAGCCACAGGCGGTTCAGTCCCGCCAGATCCACGTGGTATTTGACGCCGTTTTTTTCGATGCAGTGTTCGGCGGCCTTACCCAACGCGGCCAGCATGGCCTCCGGCACGTCCGCGTCCGTCTCGAAGCAGCACTGGCCGATGGAGGGGCCGACTGCCGCCCGGATGCGGGCGGGATCGGCGCCGAAGTGTTCCGTCATGGCGCGGACGGCCTTTTCCACAATGCCGCCGGCACAGCCCCGCCAGCCGGCGTGGACGGCGCCGATACAGGGCACGGTAGGATCGTGGAGCAGAATGATGCCGCAGTCGGCGGAAAAGACCGCCAGCGGCAGATTGGTTTCGTTGGTGATGAGGGCGTCGGCGGTGTAGTCCCGCTCCGACCAAAGGCCCTTGCCGGCGTCGGCGGAGGTGCAGAGGCGGACGGTGGTCTCGTGGACCTGCTTGGCCAGCACCACCCGCTCCACGTCCGTACCGATGACGGCGCAGAACCGGCGGTAATTCTCCGCCAGATTTTCCTGGCTGTCGTCGCAGCCGGTGCGCAGGTTCAGGGAGTCAAAGGGTGCCGGGGAAACGCCGCCCTTCCGGGTGGAAAAGCCGTGGGCCACGCCCGTCAGCGTGTCGGCGGTCAGCCATACAAGGCCGTTTGCTTCGTGGGTATGAAACGACATACAGTCCTCCGGTTCAGTTCTTGGATTCGGCGTCGGGGTTCTCCACCACCTCATGGTGGCGGTGGCCTTCGTGGGCGCGGGCGATACCATAGATACAAATACAAATACCGATGATACCTGCGATCCCTGCGGTTGCACCAGTATTTGCAAGGAGAATACCGGCGACGCACAGGACACCGCCCATGATCAGCAGGGCAATGCCATACAGGATATCCTTGATGTCCTGCAATAATGCCAAAACGGCGTCATTTCCTTTCATAAGCGGCTCCTTTCCTGACAAAAAGGCCCTCCGCCCTCACAGAGGGAAGAGGGCCTTTCAGCTTAATATGCAATCATTTTGATGTGGTATGTGCTGCAAATTATTCAATCATTTTCGGCAGGACATGTGCCTGCCGAAAATCCCACGACTTGTGCGCCCTTGGGGCGCACGCACCAGTCCGCAGACTGGTGGTGGGGGATTCTCAAGGGGGAGCCTGCTCCCCCTTGAAAGTTTACTGGTGGTACTCCTTGCAGGTGCACTTCTTCCACTTCTGACCGCTGCCGCAGGGACAGGGATCGTTTCGGCCGATCTTGATGACCTTGGTGGGCTGGCGCTTCACGCCGCTGCCGTCGCCGCCGACGGATGCCACCATGCCCTTGGCCACGCGCTCACGCTTGACCTCCTCGTCCTTTCTCAGACGGACGGAGTACAGACGGCGGACGGTCTCGTTGCGAATGGCGGCGATCATCTCGTCGAACATATCCAGAGACTCGCGCTTGTAGACGTCCACGGGGTTGTTGTTGCCCCAGGACTGCATGCGCACGCCCTGCTTCAGATCGTCCATGGCGCTGATGTGATCCATCCAGTACTCGTCGACCACGCGCAGCATGATGACGCGCTCCAGCTCACGCATGACAACGGGCGTGATCTCGGCCTCCTTGGCAGCATAGGTGCTCTCGGCAGCCTGAATGAAGGTGTCGCAGAAGTCCTCCTGGCTCTTGCCGGGGATTTCGGCGGCGGGGATGGTCACGGCGCTGGGCAGGAAATAGGTGCCCTCCAGACCGCGCATCATCTCGCGGTAGCCGGCGTTGTCCAGATGGCTCTGGTCAGAGAAGGACAGGGCCACATGGTCGGAAATGGCGGTGTGCATCATGTTCAGCACGGTCTCCTTGATGTCCATGCCGTCCAGCACCTGACGGCGCTGGGCATAGATGATCTCGCGCTGCTTGTTCATGACGTCGTCGTATTCCAGAACGGACTTACGGGACTGGAAGTTGCGGGATTCCACGGTGGTCTGGGCGTTTTCGATGGCCTTGGTGAGCATTTTGTTCTCAATGGGCACATTCTCGTCCAGATTGAACTTCTCCATCATGCCCTGGATACGGTCGCCGCCGTACAGGCGCATGAGGTCGTCCTCCAGAGACAGGTAGAAGCGGGTCTCGCCGGGGTCGCCCTGACGGCCGGCACGGCCGCGGAGCTGGTTGTCGATACGGCGGGACTCGTGGCGCTCGGTGCCGATGATGAACAGGCCGCCGGCATTGCGGACCTTCTCGGCTTCGGAGGCGATGGTGTTCTTATGGTAGGCCAGACGCTCGGCGAACAGCTTGCGTGCGGCCAGAATGTCGGCGTTGGTGGTGTCGGCGTAGCCGGTGGCGTCCACGATGGTCTCGGGGGAGTAGCCGGCCTTTACCAGATCGGCCTTGGCCAGATACTCGGCGTTGCCGCCCAGCATGATATCGGTACCACGGCCGGCCATGTTGGTGGCCACGGTGACGGCGCCGAACTTACCGGCCTGGGCCACGATCTCGGCTTCCTTCTCGTGGTTCTTGGCGTTCAGCAGATGGTGGCGGATACCCTCCCGGGCCAGCAGCTTGCTGAGCAGCTCGTTCTTCTCGATGGACACGGTACCCACCAGAACGGGCTGGCCCTTGGCGTGGCAGGCCTTCACCTGCTCGATGACGGCGTGATATTTGGCCATCTCGGTCTTATACACCACGTCCTCCCGGTCTGCGCGCTGGTTGGGACGGTTGGTGGGGATCTCCACGATGTCCAGGTTGTAGATGGAGCCGAACTCCTCGGCCTCGGTCATGGCGGTACCGGTCATACCGGACAGCTTGTCGTACAGGCGGAAGTAGTTCTGGAAGGTGATGGTGGCCAGGGTGCGGTTCTCGCTGCGGACGCTGACGTGCTCCTTGGCCTCAATGGCCTGGTGCAGACCGTTGGAGTAGCGGCGGCCGAACATAAGGCGGCCGGTGAACTCGTCGACGATGATGACCTCGCCGTCCTTCACCACGTAGTCCACGTCCTTCTTCATGGTGCCGTGGGCCTTCAGAGCCTGGTTAATGTGGTGGGACAGGGTGGAGTTGGAGGGATCGGCCAGGTTCTCCACGTGGAAGAACTGCTCGGCCTTGGCAACGCCGCGGGCGGTGAGGGTGGCAGTCTTGCCCTTCTCGTCCACCATGTAATCGGCGTCGATGGTGTCGTCCTCTTCGGCCTTGTCGTCCATCTGGACAACGGTCTTGCGCTTGAAGCGGGAGACCAGCATCTCGGCCATGTCATACAGCTGGGTGGACTTGTCACCCTTGCCGGAGATGATCAGGGGGGTACGGGCCTCGTCGATGAGGATGGAGTCCACCTCGTCCACGATGGCGAAGGCGTGACCGCGCTGCACCAGCTCGTTGGAGTAGATGCACATATTGTCACGCAGATAGTCGAAGCCCATCTCGTTGTTGGTGCCGTAGGTGACGTCGGCGGCGTAGGCAGCCTGACGCTCGGCGCTGGTGAGACCGTGGATGATGAGGCCGACCTTCAACCCTAAGAAGCGATGGACCTTGCCCATCCATTCGGAGTCACGCTTGGCCAGATAGTCGTTGACGGTGACCACGTGGACGCCCTTACCGGCCAGTGCGTTCAGATAGGCGGGCAGAGTGGCGACCAGCGTCTTACCTTCACCGGTCTTCATCTCGGCGATGCGGCCCTGATGCAGCACGATGCCGCCCACCAGCTGCACCCGGTAGGGGCGCATGCCCAGCACGCGGTCAGCGGCCTCACGGGCGGTGGCAAAGGCCTCCGGCAGAATATCGTCCAGCGTCTCGCCACCCGCCAGCCGCTCCTTGAATTCGATGGTTTTCGCCTGGAGCTGAGCGTCGGTCATGGCCTTGTACTCGTCAGCCATGGACTCGATCTTATCCACGATGGGATAGATGCTCTTCAGCTCCCGGGAGCTGTAATCACCGAACAGTTTTTTGATCAGACCCATAGTATATGAAACATCCTTTCCGATTTCGGTTCTGGATTTGAACAGACTTTTTATGAAAATTATGGCAGCTCATAAAAAAGCAAGAGTAGCATACCACATTCGGCCGCAGATTGCAAAGAAAAACGGGAATTTCTGAAAAAAGTTCACAAATAAGCATGGGCGAAAGGTGAAAAAAGGGCGATTTTCCATGCCGGCGGGGCGGCGGAGAGCAATTGGCGAATTGTACTTTCCTTTTTACAGTGGTATAATACACTTGAAAGAATATGCCCCAGGGCGGATCATGACAGGAGGAACGTGTATGAAGCTCAGCTTTTTCGGCGCGGCCCGGTGCGTCACCGGCAGCTGTCACTGTCTGGATGTCAACGGAAAGCGGATCCTGGTGGACTGCGGACTGCAGCAGGGAAGAGACGAGATCGACAACAGCTCGTTCCCTTTTGAAGTCGGCGACATTGACGTTGTGCTCATCACCCACGCCCACATGGACCATTCCGGCCGGGTGCCCATGCTCATCCGGCGGGGCTTCCGGGGCCGCATCATCACCACCCGCCTGACAGCCGATCTGTTGGACATCATGCTGGAGGATTCCGCCCACATTCAGGAGTCCGACGCGGAGTGGAAGACCCGCAAGGCGAAGCGCAGCGGCGGAGCGCCGGTGGAGCCCCTCTATACCGTGGCAGACGCCCGGCGTGTCCGGGACTTTCTGACGGTGTGCGAGTACGGCGAGACCGTGGAGCTCTGTGAGGGCGTGACGGCGGAATTTGTGGATGCCGGCCACCTGCTGGGCAGCGCCAGCGTCATCGTGGATGCGGAGGAGGGCGGAGAGCGCCGCCGCATCGTGTTCTCCGGTGACCTGGGCAATACGGATCAGCCCATCATCCGGGATCCTTCTGTCATCACCGGCGCGGATTATGTGGTCATGGAGTCCACCTACGGCGACCACGACCGCAAGGACGTCTGGAGCTATACCGACGAGCTGGCCCAGATCATTGACGAGACCATCGCTGCCGGCGGCAACGTGCTCATCCCCGCCTACGCGGTGGGCCGCACCCAGGAAGTACTGTATTTCATCCATGAAATCAAGGAGCGGGGCATGGTGCGCTCCGATCCGGACTTCCCGGTGTATATCGACTCCCCGCTGGCAAAGCGCGCCACCACCGTGTTCGCTGGCGATCTGCGGGGTTATCTGGACGATGACGCCATGGAGCTGCTGGGCGATACCCGCCTGTTTAGCTTTCCCAATCTCCACATGGCGGAGACGGCAGAAGAATCCAAGGCGCTGAATCTGGACCCTGTCCCCAAGGTTATCATCGCGGCCTCCGGCAACTGCGAATCCGGCCGCATCCGCCACCACCTCAAGCACAATCTCTGGCGGCATGAGAGCGCCGTGGTGCTGCTGGGCTCCCAGAGCCGGGGCACGCCGGGCCGGGCCATGCTGGACGGTGCGAAAACCGTCAAAATTTTGGGCGAAGACATCGCCGTGAACGCGAAGGTCGCGAATTTCCGGGGTCTTAACGCCCATGCGTACCGGTCGCACCTGCTGGTCTGGATCGGCGCCTTTACCGAACAGAAGCCGCGGCATGTATTTGTGGTCCACGGCGACCCGGATGTGGCGCCGCCCTTTGCCGAAGAGGTGGAGAAGCTGGGCTTTGAGGCCCACGCGCCCCGGTACACGGAGGTCTACGATCTCATCACCAACACCTGTGTGGAAGAAGGTTATCAGCCCCGCAAGGGCAAAGACGGCGCGAAGGCAAAAACCTCCGCTTACGATCGTCTGGTGTCTGTGGGCGAACTGGTCACGGCCTTTATCAAGCGTGCCAAGGGCAAGGACAACCAGACATTGGCCAATTACACAAATCAGTTGAAGCAGCTGCTGGAAAAGTGGGAGAAAGATTCCTGAATTTACTGAAATGATAACTATATAAGGATGAACGATATGGAAAAGTTGAGAGAAGGAAAAGTGTATACCGGCACGGTGGAGGGCTACTCCAGCGAGGGTCTCGGCATCGTGAAGCTGGACGGCGCGGTGGTGTTCGTGCCCCGGGCCGTTCGGGGTGAGGAGATCGACCTGAAGATCACCAAGGTCATGAAGACCGCTGCCGCCGGCGAGATCGTGAAGATCCGCAAGGCGTCTCCCGAGCGGGCCAAGCCGGAGTGCCCCCACTTTGGAAAGTGCGGCGGCTGCGACTTCCAGCATTTGAGCTACACGGAGGAGCTGTGGGCCAAGCGCCAGCGGGTGCAGGACGCCCTGACCCGTCTGGGCGGCACGGACCTGCAGGTGGAGGAGATTCTGGGTGCAAAGGATCCCATGCACTACCGCAACAAGAGCCAGTATCCCGTGGGTGCTGACGGCGCCATCGGCTTCTTCCAGGCCCGCAGCCACAAGGTGGTCTCCATCGACCGCTGCCTCATCCAGTCGGAGATCTCCGACAAGACGGCCAAGGCCGTGGGCGACTGGATGAAGCGCTATAAGATCGCCCCTTACGACGAGCGGACCGGCAAGGGTTTGGTGCGTCATGTGTACGTCCGCGTCAACAAAAAGGGCGAAAGCCTCTGCTGCGTGGTGCTCAACGGCAAGCAGGCTCCCCGTGAGCCGGAGCTGGCCGCCTACATCCAGTCCGCCGCCCCCAAGACCGTGGGCGTGGTCATCAACGTCAATACCCGCCGGGGCAATGTGATCCTGGGCGATAAATACCGCACCATCTGGGGCAAGGACTACCTGATGGACACCCTCTGCGGCCTGACCTTCAAGCTGTCCGTTCCCTCCTTCTATCAGGTGAACCGGGCGCAGGCGGAGGTGCTGTACGGCAAGGCGTTGGAGTTCGCCGGCCTCACCGGCGAGGAGACTGTGCTGGATCTCTACTGCGGCACCGGCACCATCACCCTTTGCATGGCCTCCAAGGCGAAGAAGGTCATCGGCGCGGAGATCGTGGCTCCCGCCATCGAGGACGCAAAGCAGAACGCCCAGCGCAACAAGATCGAAAACGCCGAGTTCTTCTGCGGCGACGCGGCGGACATCGCCGCCAAGCTGGAGGCGGAGGGCCTGCGGCCCGATGTCATCACCGTGGATCCGCCCCGCAAGGGTCTGGCGCCGGAGGTCATCGCTTCCGTGGCCGGCATGGACCCCAAACGGGTGGTCTACGTCTCCTGCGACCCCGCCACCCTGGGCCGCGACATCAAGATCTTCGCCGGCTTCGGCTACAAGGCCGTCCGTGCCGTGGCCGTGGACATGTTCCCGGCTACCTGCCACGTGGAGACCGTCTGTTTGCTGACGAAAGAGGGATGACCAGTTCGTAGGCCGGTCGAAATGTACAATATTATAATATAAATGCTCGATATATTAGCTGATTTTTGGCTGTGCACATAAGAAAAAGAGAAAAGAGGAGGTCTGGCGCGGAGCCTGGCCGGAAGACCTATGGAACAGTTTTTAGCCTTTGACGCCGTACAGTCCGGCGCTGTTTTGCTGACCCTGCTGGTGATCGGCGACTTCGTCTCCAAAAAACTGCGTGGCCGGATCCCCGCGGTTCTGGTGGCGGGACTGGCCTTCATGCTCATCAGCTGGACAGGCGCGCTGCCGACCAGCCTGATGGAGAGCGGCGGCTTTTCCGGCCTTGTGACCATCGCCACGTCGCTGATCATCGTGAATCTGGGCGCCTCCATGAGCATCAAAACTTTCATTGCCAACTGGAAGGTGGCGGCGCTGGCCATGTGCACCTATCTGGCTGTTTCCGTGACGGTGGTGGGAACGCTGAGTCTGTTTCTGGGGTTCAACACGGCGGCCGGCACTCTGCCCGGCGGCGCCATGACCGCCATGATCATCCAGCAGCGGGGCGCGGAGATCGGCTGCGACGACGCGGTGGTGCTGTCTGTGCTGTATTTCTCCACCAAGACCATCATCGCCACCATTCTGGCCAACCGCCACATCCGGCGGGAGGCCGCGCGACTGCTGTCCCTGCCGGCGGACCAGCAGGGAGCCTCCCAGTCTCTCGCACCGGTGGCGAAGGAGTTGAAGCTGTTCGACCGCTCCGGCTACGGCAACCTGTGCAAGCTGTATCTGGTGGCGTGGCTGGCCTCCCGGGCGGCGACACTCACCGGCGTCAACGTGTATCTGCTGTGCATGATCTTCGGCGTGCTGGGCGCGCAGGCGGGCTTTGTGGACAAGCAGACGCTGGGCGGCAGCGGCGCGGAGAAGTTCTTCATGTTCCTGATGATGGCCAACATCGTCTCCGGCTTCGGCAAGGCCACGCCTTCCATGCTGACCCAGATGGTGGTGCCGCTGGTGGTGGCCTACGTCCTCGAGATCGCCATGCTGTACATTGTGCCGCCCCTGCTGGGCAGAGTGCTGGGCTTCACCCGGGACATGAGCGTGGCCCTCGGCACCAACGTGATGATGGGCTTCCCCCTGAATATGATGATCTCCACGGAAATCGCCGAGAACCTGACGGAGGATCCCGAACAGCGGAAATATCTGGGCGACCAGATCGCCTCCAAAATGGTCATCGCCGGCCTGTCCACCACCACGTCCCTTGCGGTGTTTGCCGCCGCGCTGGTGGCCGGCTGGATGGTCTGACCGCTGCAATCTTATAACGAACGAAGCGAAAGCCTGTCCGGATTCCGGACGGGCTTTCGCTGTTTTTGGCCGCCGACGGAAAAAGAACAAAAACGCCAAACATCAGGGGTGGTAGTTGGTGTTTTTTGGATTGTGGATCGAAGTGCGGCAAATATAAAATAAAAATCAGAAAGCGAATATAACGATTATGGCAAGGATGGCCGATCATTTCAGAATGTTATAAATCAATGACAGGAGGAACGTTATGGAAGACCAGCTGAAGATCAAAATGCTGCGGGACATGATCCGCATCCGCGTCTTTGAATCGGCGCTGTATGATCTAGCGCGCACCGGCGCCGTTCCCGGTTTCCTGCACCTGTGTCTGGGTCAGGAAGCGGTGGCGGTTGGCTGCTGCTCTGCGCTGAATTCCGATGACTACATCACCAGCACCCACCGCGGCCACGGCCACTGCATCGCCAAGGGCGTGGACACCAAGGCCATGATGGCGGAGCTGTACGGCAAGGCCACCGGTACCAACAAGGGCAAGGGCGGCTCCATGCACATCGCTGACACCAACCTGGGTATCCTGGGCGCCAACGGCATCGTGGGTGCGGGCATCCCGCTGGCCACCGGCGCCGCGCTCAGCGCCAAGTACCAGAAAAACGGCAGAGTCGCGCTGGCCTTCTTCGGCGATGGCGCCTCCCATCAGGGCGTGTTCCACGAAGCTCTCAACATCGCCGCCGCCAATAACCTGCCGGTGGTGTATGTGTGCGAATTCAACCACTACGGCCTGTCCACTTATTTCCACGGCATCACCCGCACGGAGAACGTCTCTGAGCGTGCGGCTGCCTACCGGATGCCCGGTGTTACCGTGGACGGAAATGACGTCATGGCCGTGTACGAGGCCGTGAAGGAGGCCGTAGACCGTGCCCGTGCCGGCGAGGGCCCTACCCTTGTGGAGTGTAAAACCTACCGCTGGGACGCCCACAACGTAGGCGGTCTCGACAAACGTCCCAAGGAGGAGGTCGAGGCTTGGAAGGCAAAGGAGCCCATCGCGCCTTATGTGGAAAAGCTCATGGCCGAGGGCGTCATCGACCGCTCCGGTGTGGACCGGATCTGGGAGGAGGCCCGGGCCGAGCTGGAGGAGGCCAACCAGTACGGTATGGACAGCCCCTATCCCGAACCTGAATCGGCACTGCAGGATGTATACACCATCTGACGGGGAAGGAGGAACAGAGCATGAAAAAGATCTACGGCAATCTTGCCATTTCCCAGGCCATCGAGGAAGAGATGCTGCGGGACGACAAGGTGGTCCTCATCGGCCACGATCAGGGCCGTTACGGCGGTTCCTTCGGCGTGACCCAGACCGTCTATGACCGGTTCGGCAGCGAGCGCGTGTTTGATATGCCCATCTCGGAGGGCGGCTTCACCGGCCTTGCCGTGGGCGCGGCCATCACTGGCCTGCGGCCCATTATGGAGGTGCAGTTCAATGACTGGATCACGCTGGCGATGGACCAGCTGGTCAACAACGGCTCCATCCTGAAATATATGACCGGCGGCGCCATCAGCGTTCCCATGGTGCTGCGTACCAACTGCGGCGGCTATCTGGCCGGCGCGGCCCAGCACTCCAAGATGATGGAGTCCATTCTGGCCTATTTCCCCGGCCTCAAGGTCGTCATGGGCAGCACGCCCGCCGACATGAAGGGTCTGATGAAGGCCGCCATCCGGGACAACAACCCGGTCATCTGTCTGGAGCATAAGAAGCTGTACGCCATGCGGGGCGAAGTCACCGATGATCCCGCATATATCGTTCCCATCGGTAAGGCAGATGTGAAAAATCCCGGCACTGATGTGACGATCATCACCTACTCCTACGAGGTACATATGGCCCTGAGGGCCGCCAAAGAGCTGGCGGAGGAGGGCATCAGCGTGGAAGTGCTGGATCTGCGCAGCATCCGCCCGCTGGACAAGGATGCCATTCTGGAGTCTGTGTCCAAAACCGGCAGAGCCCTGTGCCTGACGGAGGGCTACGCCCCCTTCAGCGTCATGTCGGAGGTCTCCGCCACCATCGCGGAAACCATTCCCACCGTCCTGAAAAAGCCTGTCGTCCGTCTGGGCGCCAAGGATTGTCCCATTCCGTACAGCCCCGTTCTGGAGGAGTTTGTGCTGCCCAGCGTGGAGAGCATCAAGGACGCCGTCCGGAACCTGATGAGTGAATAATGGAGGATTGACCATGGTAGCAAAACTGAAAATGCCGAAGCTGGGTATGACCATGACCTTTGGCACCATCTGCAAGATCAACCATCCCGCCGGTGACTTCGTCAAGGCCGGCGAGCCGATTATGGAATTTGAGACCAACAAGCTGAGTGACAAGGTGGCGGCTCCCTTTGATGGCTATGTGAAGGAGATTCTGGTGGAGCTGGACGACGATGTGGAGTGCGGCGAGCCGGTTTGCGTGTTCGCCGATCAGCCGTAACGGAACAGGAGGCGGACATGGAAATTCGTTTTGATGGAAAGAAGGCGCTGGTCACCGGCGGCGCCCGCGGTCTGGGTCTGGCCATTGCGGAGATGCTGGCGAAAAACGGCGCGGACGTCACCGTGGCGGATGTGCAGGACGAAGCCGGCAAGGCGGCCTGCGAGGCCATCTGCGCCGCTGGCGGCAGGGCGTCCTATGTCCACACCGACGTGTCCGACATGGCGCAGGTGCAGCAGCTCTACGCCGCGCAGGAGCGGGTGGATATCGCCGTGCATTGCGTGGCCATCATGATGCCGGACGCCTGGCTGGAGGCGGATCCCGAGAAGGTCCAGCGGCTGGTGAACGTCAATGTCATGGGCACCAGCAATGTTGTGCAGGAGACTCTGCGGAAGATGATCCCCTATAAGCAGGGCAAATTCCTGATCTTGGCCTCCATCGGAGGCAAGCTTCCCGATCAGACCATTCCCCACTACCGTATGAGCAAGGCGGCTGTGCTCAGCATGACCATGACTGCGGCCAGAACGGCGGCGGAGCACAACATCAATGTCAATGCCATCTGCCCCGGCATCATCCGCACGGATATGTGGGAAAAGCAGCTGCTGCCTGACCGGGCGCAGCGAATGGATCTGGAAAAGGAAGCCGCATGGGACCGGATCATCGGCAACATCCCCATGAAGCGGCCCCAGTCGCCGGAGGATATCGCCAACGCGGCGGCCTTCCTGTGCAGCGATCTGGCGGCCAACATCACCGGCCAGACGCTGAATGTGGACGGCGGCAGTTGCATGCAGCTGTAAAGAACAAATCAAAAAGCGCCAGCCGGATCCGGCTGGCGCTTTTGCGCTGTCAGGGTTCGTCGATGAATCTGCGGTAGGAGTACCGCAGGGAGGTGTGCTGCTCCGCCGGAGCGGAGCGGTACTGGGTGGGCGACTGCCCGGTGTATTTTTTGAAGGTCTTGCAGAACCGGGTCAGATCGTTGTAGTACAGCAGCTCCGCGATCTCACTCACGGAGTTGTCGGTGTTCAGCAGCAGCTCCTTGGCCTTGTCCATCCGCAGCAGGGTGATATATTGCATGACGGTCATGCCCATCTCCTCGGAGAATCGGCGGCACATGTAGGACTTGCTGTAGCCCACCGCCTGCGCCGTCTCGTTCAGAACGGATTTGTCCGGCCCCAGAACGATGGCACCCTCAATGCGGAGCAGTGTTTTGCGCACGCACTCGCTGAGCTTGCTGTAATCGCACTCCAGCAGATTCAGTACGCCGACGCCGGCGCCGCTGTACTGGGGGCAGGAATTTCGCATGGCCAGATACAGGACGGACTCGATGAGGCTGCTGAGGGCGTTGCTGTAAAAGGCCTCTTTTTTCCGGGCCTCCTCGTCGGCCAGAGCCAGCAGCGCCTGCATATCCGGTGTGCACCGCACCAGCGGCGGGAGCGCGGCCAGCTGCCGGGCCAGCTGCGTTTCCCGGACGTTGAACTTGATGTCCAGCACACGGGAGCCCGGCTGGTTCACCGGAAGGCCGTGGACCCGGTCGGGGTGCACGAACAGGAAGGTGCCCTGCTCCACATCCATGGACTGACCCTCGTAAACGTAGTTGGCCCGGCCCTCCGTGGTGTAGAAGATCTGGTAGAAGGCGTGGGCGTGCTGCTTGATTCCCAGCGTCCCGTTGAAGGGGAAACCGTTGGCAGTGATGAGTTCAATGGCGCGCATGGCGGTTTTCCCCCTTTCTGATCGGTCTGGATTCATTATAGCGAAAATATGCGTGTTTGAAAAGAAGCTGGAAAGGGTTCAGTGCCGGAGTTTAGCGCTGCGGCTTTGGATAACCGCGCCGATGGCGCAGCAGATGCTGCTGCTCAGAAGGCCCATGCCCATGCCGTCGATAGGCAGCACATTCCACAGACTGAACACCATGGATGCGCCGGCGCCTGCGAGGACTGCAAGAAAGACCCAGCGGCGGTTCAGCCTGCCGGGGAACAGCATGGCGCACATAAGGGGTGGAAAGATGGTGACGGCCCGCAGTCCGGAGGAAAGCGTCGTGAATGTGAGCATGGTGTCGCCCAGAATACCGGTACTCAGCGTGCAGCCGACCACCAGGAAGAACACGATGCAAAGCCGGGTGAACAGCAGGGAGGCCTTGGAATCGTCGAACCGGTGGGTGCGGGGGGCGATGATGTCACGGTGCATAACGGTGGCCAGATCCAGCAGAGCGCCGGCGCTGGTGCCCACAATGGCCAGCACCAGCGTGGCCAGCACAACGCCGCACAGAAAGTCTGGTACATACAGCAGGGTGAATAGCGGGAATGCGTCCTTGGCGTTGGCCAGACCGGGATGGTTGGCCCGCATGAACATGCCGATGAGCGCGCTGGCAAGGCCCACGGGCGGGATGAGCGCGGCGCTGATCAGTGTGCCCCGCCGGGCCGCCTTTTCCGTGCCGGCGGAGACGACTGCCTGCATATACAGCTGGGCGGAGACGATGCCGAGGATAATGGACAGGGCCTTGCTGGATTCCTTTCCGACGCCGTTTGCAAACAGGTCGAAAAACGCAGGCTCCAGTCCGGCCCGCAGCTCGCCGATGGAGGATTCCTGCAGGACGATGAAGGTGCCGGTCAGCACGGCGACGTACAGCAGGACAACTTTGACCCTCCCCAGAAGACCGGCGCCCAGCGCGCCGCCGAAGACGATGTAGACCAAAATCAGCACCGCTGTGACGGCTACGGAAAGCGTCGCGGAGATACCGGGGAAGATGATGGGCAGCACGGCGGTGGAGGCAATGAGCTGCGGGATGATGGAGATGAACGCCACCAGACACACCAGAATAGAGGAGATCAGCTCCAGGCGGGAGCCGTATTCATTGCCGATGATGCCCAGAAGCGTAGGGAGTTTGGCTCTGCGGAACAGTTTCACATAGACGAAGGAGATGAGCAGGCAGCCCAGACCGCAGCTGATGGAATACCATGCGGCGGAGATGCCCTGCGTGTAGGCCAGCTGCGCCGTGCCGACGGTGCTGGCGCCGCCCACCAGTGTACCCATGATGATGCCGGATACGAAGCCGGCGCCGGACTTACCGTCGCCGTATTCAAAATCAGCGCCGGAACGGATATAGCGGCCGGACCAGATGCCGATGCCGATGACCATGATCAAAACAGCCAGCACGCCGCAGAGCTGAAGCGGAGTTTCCATGAAACGACCCTTCTTTTCTATTTTCAATCAATTTTGCGTCTGAAAAAAGGAAAAAGAAGCCCTCACTTGTCAGACAGCGGTTCGCTATGCAACAAATGAGAGCTTCTTTTGATTCACTTCCTTACCTGTTTACAGGTGCAGATGAATTTGCCGGGTTGCGCGGCAGAGGGAATTAATAGCCACCCTCGACGGCAACGCCGTCAGCCTTGGCGATGTTGACCAGCAGCTTGGAGCCCAGACGCTCGCAGCCCATCTCAACAAACACAGCACCCTCGTCAATGGAGGTCATGCCGGAGGAGGCCTTCATCTTCACGTTGGGGCCGATGTGAGCCTTGAACAGGTTGATGTCCTCAACGGTGGCCTTGCCGGCAGCGAAACCGGTGCAGGTCTTGATGAAGTCGGCGCCGCCGTCGGTGACGCACTTGCACAGGGCGATCTTCTCGTCGTCGGTCAGCAGACCAGTCTCGATGATGACCTTCAGGATCTTGTCGCCGGCAGCTTCCTTCAGAGCGGCGATCTCAGCGGTGATCTCGTCGAACTTGCCGTCCTTGGCCCAGCCGATGTTGATGACCATGTCAACTTCCTTGGCGCCGTTGGCGATGGCGTCCTTCACCTCGAAGACCTTGCAGGCGGTGGTGTTGTAGCCGTGGGGGAAGCCGATGACGGTGCAGACGGGCATCTTGTCGCCCAGATACTCAGCGGCCTGCTTCACATAGGCGGGAGGAATGCAGATGGAGGAGGTGCTGTAGTAAACAGCATCATCGCACAGTCTCTTGATGTCTTCCCACTTGGCGGTCTGCATCAGCTCAGTGTGGTCTACGTGTTTCAGAACTTCTCTTGCGTCCATAATAATGATCCTCCTTAAAATAATTCCATAATTGGAATGATTTGATTACTTTCTGGCCAGAGCCTTGCGGGCCTTGGCAACGATATCACCGGCGGTCAGACCGCAGGCTTCCTGCAGATACTCGCGGGTACCCACTTCGCCGTAGCGCTCAAACACGGCCACGAACTCCACGGCCGCCTTGGCGCCGTTCTCCACCAGCGCGTCGGCAACGGCACTGCACAGGCCGCCGATGCGGTTGTGGTTCTCGGCCACCACCATAGCGCCGGTCTTCTCTGCGCACTGCAGCACCAGCTCGGTGTCCAGAGGCTTTACGGTGAACATATCGACGACGGTGGCCTCGATGCCCTCGGCCTCCAGAACCTTTGCGGCCTCCAGAGCCTCCTGTACCATGATGCCGCTGGCGATGATGGTGATGTCGGCGCCCTCGCGCAGGACGATGCCCTTGCCGATGGGAGCCTCGCCGCCCATCTCATAAACGGGCTTGGCCTTCTTGCGGTCCACGCGGATGTACTTCACGCCGGGCAGATAGGGCAGCTGGCGCATGACGCTCTCCAGAATGGCGTAGTCGGTGACTTCCACGATGGTGGAGCCGGGGATCAGGCGGAACAGGGCGGTGTCCTCGAAGGGCATGTGGGTACCGCCGTTGAGGGCAGCGCACACGCCGGGGTCGCCGCCCACCACGGTCACGTCGTTGCCGGCGTAGCCCGCGGACAGGAACAGCTGGTCATAGCAGCGGCGGGAGGCGAAGGGGCCGAAGGTGTGCATGATGGGGCGATAGCCCTCGGCGGCCATGCCGCAGGCGATGCCCACCATGTCGGCCTCAGCGATGCCGCAGTTGATGGCGCGGTCGGGATGCTGTTTGGCCCAGGGACCGGTGCCCATGCAGCCCATCAGGTCAGCGTCCAGATATACGATGGTGGGATCCTTCTCCACCAGATCGATCAGGGTGTCACGGAAGATATTCCGCAGTTCCTTTTCACCCATGCTGCCGTCATAAATGATCTTCATAGACTCAAGCCTCCTCTCTCAGTGCCTTCACTTCTTCCGCCAGCTCTGCCATCCAGCGGGTGGCGTCGTCGTACGGAACGGTGATGGAGTGGTTGGAGGGCATTGCCTCGATGTCTGCCACGCCCTTGCCCTTGACGGTGTCCAGAACGATCATCTGGGGCTTGCCGCAGGCGCGGTCGTAGTCATGGATGGTGTCGTAGATGGCCTCGACATCGTGGCCGTCGATGCGGACAGAGTTGAAGCCGAAGGCGGCGAACTTCTCGGACAGATCGCCGGTGTCCAGAATTTCCTCCACGGTGCCGTCCAGCTGCTTTTTGTTGTTGTCCAGCAGCCAGGTCATGTTGTCCAGGCCATGAGCGGCGGCGAACATGGCGGCCTCCCACACCTGACCCTCGTTGCACTCGCCGTCGCCGACGAAGACGAAGACGCGGTTGCTGCGGCCCTGCAGCTTGCAGGCCAGAGCGGAACCAACGGCCAGAGAAACGCCCTGACCCAGAGAGCCGGTGGTCATGTCGATGCCGGGGGTCTTGCTGTGGTCGCAGTGGCTGGGCAGCATGGTCTTGGGCTGGTTCAGCGTCAGCAGCTGCTCATAGGGGAAGAAACCCTTCAGAGCCAGCGTGGCGTACAGGGCGGGGCCGGCGTGGCCCTTGGAGCAGACGACGCGGTCGCGGTCGGCCCAGTTGGGGTCGTCCACCTTGTAGCTCATCTCCTTGCCGTACAGAACGGCCAGGACATCGGCAATACTCATGGAGCCGCCGGCGTGACCCACGCCCTTGGCCCGGAGCTGCTCCAGAATGCCCATGCGGATCTCAGCTGCGAATGCCTTCAGCTGAGCGATTTCCTTTTTCTCAAGCATATGTACGTCCTCCTTGTGTCCTTATTCCTCGGGATGCAGCTGGAACAGGATCTTGTAGCCTTCCTTGTTCTCAGCCATGCTGAATGCCTTCTCCCAGTCCTCCAGCTCCAGAATGGCGCTGCAGTAAGGCTCCATCTGGATCTTGCCGGCGGCCAGCAGCTGCATCATGCGCTGCCAGCTGGTGCGCTCGGAGGCATAGCTGTTGGAGAAGGTGATCTCCTTCATCAGCATCTTGTCAAAATCCACGGGAATGGGCTTGCCGTACATGGCGACCTGCTGGAGATGGCCGGTTTTCTTCAGAACTTCGATGCAGGTGTCGAAAGCGCGGGGGGAACCGGCGCACTCGAAGGCGATGTCGTACATATGGCCGCCGGTGATGCGCTCGGCGTGAGCCACGGGATCCTCGGCGGTGACGTCAAACACATCGTCGGCACCGATCTCCTTGGCCAGAGCCAGACGCTCGGCGTCGATGTTGGTGCCGCCCACGGTGACGTATGCGCCAGCGGCCTTTGCCAGCTGGACCACGAACTGGCCCATGACGCCGGGGCCGCCAACGTAGACATAGTCGCCGGCGTTGATGTTGGTGCGCTCCAGCGCGCCGCGGAGGCAGCAGGCCAGAGGCTCACTGAGAGCGGCGGCCTTCATGCTGACGCCCTCGGGGATCTTGAACAGGCGGTCGGCGGGATAGGTCATGTACTCGGCGAAGGCGCCGTTGCGGGCGGAGCCGAGACCTCTCTTCTCCTTGCAGAGCATATACAGGCCGGAGCGGCAGTAGTCGCAGTGGCCGCAGTAGCCGGCGGCAGTCATGGACACGACCTTGTCGCCCAGCTTCCAGTCGGTGACGCCTTCGCCCAGCGCGTCAATGACGCCGCTGTACTCGTGGCCGATGGTCACGGGCATCTTCACGGGGAAGCCGTCGTCGCGGATGTGCAGGTCGGTGCCGCAGACGGAAGCATAGATGATCTTGATACGAACCTCGCCGGCGGCGGGTTCAGGGATGGGCATGTCGTGGAACAGCTGCACGCCGCCCGGACCGGTGTGGACTTTTCGCAGTGCTTTCATAAAAATCTCCTCCAGTACGAATGATACGATGGATCATCCCAGATTGTTGGAAACTATCCTCATTTTATAGAATTTGCCGAAATAGCGTCAACAACGCAGGTCTTCCAACTGGGGACTTTTGGGGAAATCACGAAAGTTTTATGTGATTTCCGAAAGCCTCCATTATGAAAAGGATTCTATCACTAATAGACCTTATTTAAATAAAGAAGTCAATGCGCCGGCAAAAAGTCACTGTGATTTTACATTTAAATATAAAAATTTTTGCACTCTCAGGTACAGTCAGCGCCGGCACAGTTGATGATCGTGCCCGAGACATAGCTGCAGTCCTCACTGCACAGGTAGGCGGCCAGAGCGGCCACCTCGGCAGGCTCGCCCAGACGGTGCATGGGATGACGCTCCAGAGCAGCTTTCATGTTGGCCTCGGGAATGGCCAGCATCATCTCGGTCTTCACCAGATCGGGGGCGATGGCGTTGACGGTGATGCCCTTGCTGGCGCTCTCGCGGGCCAGAGTCTTGGTGAAGCCAATGACGCCGGCCTTGGTGGCGGAGTAGTTGGCCTGACCGGGGTTGCCGTAGGCGGAGGTGGAGGACAGGTTCACGATGCGGCCGTAGCCACGCTGACGCATGCCGTTGATGACCACACGGCAGCAGTTGAACATGCTGTACAGGTTCACCCTCATGACGGCGTCCCACTGCTGGAACGTCATTTTGTGGAAGATGGCGTCGCGGGTGATGCCGGCGTTGTTGACCAGCAGATCCACGGGGCCCAGCTCGGCTTCGATGCCGGCGAAAGCCTCCTCGACCATCTCATAATTGCCCACGTCGCACTTGACGGCGATGACCTGGGTGGTGCCCAGAGCGTTCAGCTCATCGGCTGCCTTCTGGGCCTGCTCCAGGTTCCAGTCCACGACGGCCAGACCCTTCACGCCCTCTTCGACGAAGCGCTTGGCGATGGCAAAACCGATACCCTGCGCGGCGCCGGTGACGACGGCAACTCTTCCTTCAAAACCTCTCATTGTAGATACCTCCTAATAGATTTGTCCATGAATATGGAGAAAGTCCCATATTTGGTTGACATTTCTGAGACTTTCAGTTATTTATTAAATATAAGTATTTGCGGGAACGGAATGTTGTGCAAAAACAAACGGAGCGTATCCCGCTGTTTTTAGGCGGTGAAAAGAATTATGGATAATAAAGTTGTGCTTCCGGCGGATATTCTCTGGGTCTGCGACACGCTGTACAGTGAGAACTATCAGGTCAAGGCCCACGCTCATATTACGTATTATCATTTGATTTATATCCGAAGCGGTGTCTGCCGGGTGACGGTCAACGGCCAGACCCATGAGCTCTCTCCCGGAATGGTCATGGTGGCCATGCCGGAGGATGTGCACAGCATCCACCAGATCCCGGAGGGAAGTGAGGTCCGGTTCTGGGAGATCAAATTTATCGTCCATTCCCGGTCGCTGAACAATGCGTTCAAGGAGATCGACCGGGTGTTCACGGCGGATGAAGTGGAGAATGGTTTGCTGGAGGATATCATCCACAACAGCTATGGTACCGGCCGCCACATCAATATTACAGCCGGCCGCTTTTACCTGGCTGCACTGCTGTACCACATCTGCGGCGACGTGATGAACAGCTGTAAGCAGGAGAACATCTCCCACTATCTGCAGGGGATCGACACCTCGAATTTCTCCCGTGCCACGGTCGAGACCGTGCAGTATGTTGAAGCCAACTATATGCATGAGGTTTCGCTGGAACAGATCGGCAATGCCATCGGCTATTATAAGAACTACATCTCCACGGCGGTGAAGAAGGATCTGTCCATTACTGTCAACGAGCTGTTGTCCTTTGTGCGGATCCAGAAGGCTGCGGAGCTGCTGTATTACAGCGATTACAGCATCAAGCAGATCTACACGCAGACCGGCTTCAAAAACATCAACCACTTCACCCGCATCTTCAAAAAAATGGTGGGCATCCCGCCGGCGCAATACCGGCGCAGCTTCCCGGACGGCGTGCTGGAGACGACACACGGCGTTTCCAACCACGACGATTCCGTCCCCATGTGGGTCAGAGGCCTGCTGCGGGACTATATCGAATCAAAACCCGGCTGAATACAGTGTTCTGGCAGCGTTCCATGTCAAACATGGAACGCTGCCTTTTTGTTTAGATATCAAAACATTCGGCGGGCATTTCCTTCAGATCCGGAGAAATAGCCGGACGGAAGGAGAGGTGGGCCAGGATGTCTTTTTCCAGATCCAGACCGGGTGCGATCTCAATCAGCTCCAGACCGGATTCTGCCAGACGGAACACGCAGCGCTCCGTGATATACAGCACTTCCTGGCCGTCCTCCCGGGCGATGTCGGCGGAGAAGTTCACGTATTCAATCTCGTCACAGAACTTGGGTGCCTTGCCGTCCTTGACAACAAGCTTTCCGTCCTGTTTTTCCATGCCGGAGCCCACCATGAAGCGGGTCAGGATCAGCAGCCGCTTGGGGGAGGCGGTCACATGGCTGAAGCCGCCCACGCCCACGATCTTGTTGCCCTTGCGGATGACGTTGACGTTGCCGTGCTTGTCGATCTCCAGCACGCCCACGGCGGTCAGGGTCAGACCGTGGCCCTCGTAGAACCGGAACTGGTCCGACTGGGGGATCAGCGCACCCACGTTGACGCTGGCGCCGAAGGTGAAGCCTACGGGGACGCCGCCCAAAACACCGGATTCAATGGTAAATGTCACAGACGGATTCATCTTTCCCATGTAATGTGCTTCCAGCGCCAGCATCAGGGGAAGGCCGGTGCCCAGATTGATGATGTCGCCATCCTGCACCTCCAGTGCGGCACGGCGGGCGATAAAGCGGTCCACCGGCTTGCGCCACTGCATGGTACGGACCATGAGCTTGTCGATGTAGGCGGGCAGCTCCTCCTCCGGCAGACGGGTCTCGCCGGAGAACAGCGGTTCGTACTGGTAATCATCCAGCATGACCTGATCCGGATCCAGATAAACGGCGTCCACCAGACAGCCGGGGATCAGAACTTCGTGGGGGTTGGCGTGGGTCTCGCTGAGCCGCTCCACCTGCACGATGACCTTTCCGCCGTTGTTATGGGCGGCCTGAGCCATGGACAGCATGTCCACCGTGCCCATTTCCTTTTCCGCCGTGATGTTGCCGTTGGGGTCGCAGGTGGTGCCGCGGAGGATGCACACATCGGGGTAAATGGTGTGGTAGAACAGATACTCCTTGCCATCCACCTCGGTGGCGGTGGCGAATTTCTTCTGGGAGATCTCGTTGAGGGCGCCGCCGCCGAAGCGAGGGTCAGTATAGGTGTGCAGACCGGCGCGGGTCAGGAAACCGGGGATGTGGGCCGCGGCGGCGCTGTAGTTCAGAGAGATGATGCCCTGGGGGACGTTATAGGCCTCAATTTCATTATTTAATATATGCGGAGCGAAATCAAAGAAGGAGACCCAGTGGCCGGCAATCATCTCCCGGATCAGGCCCTTCAGCGGAGCCAGTTTATTCATGGGAACAAAGCAGGTGGAGGAGAGGTAACGCAGATCGCGAGGGGTGCCGGTCTCCAGAAAACGCTCCTCCAGAGCGGAGATGAACTTTTCTGCCAGCGCAAAACGTACCTGGCCGTTGAATGCGATGCAGTCGCCGTCGTGAATAAGGTCGGCGGCCTGCCGTGCGGTCATCAGTTGAAACATGAGGTTACCTCCTGAATCAGAATATTGGACAATAAAAATATGGGATTTTCCGTGGGATGAGGCGTATAAAAGGGGGTTATCTGAAATTCTTATTTCGTGAATTGCAGAAGAAAAAACGGAATATTTGATTGTGAAAAGAATTATAGCACATTAATTAACGATTTTACAACAATAAAAACGGCGCAAAATCAGAATATAGGTCAAATTTAAGAAAAACTGCGTTTCGCGAAACCTCTAGTCTGCAAAAACAGTGTTTTAGGAAACAAAAATGTGGTTTTATCGGTTTTGACAAAATGAAAAAGAGAATATTAGGCAAAAAATATATTGAAATCAAAAAATGTTTGTGCTACTGTCAATACAAGCAAAAATTTTTGTCTGAAAATTTGTTTTTAAAATTCCGGGTTCGGAAAACAAAATGAAAAGAAAAGGACAAGAGATTCCATGAGAGAAGTAGTATTTGTAGATGGCTGCCGTTCCGCGTTCGGCAAGCAGGGCGGCGCCTTAAGAAGTATGGCTGGCACCGAGATCGCCGGCGAGGTCATCAAGGGCCTGCTGGAGCGCACCCAGATCATGGAGCGGGGCGGCGTAGACAGTGTGTTCGCCGGCTGTGCCCTGAAGGACTCCGTCGCCGTGGGCCCCGCCCGCTACGCGGCCCTGCTGGCTGGCCTGCCCTATGAGATCCCCGCAACGTTTATCGAGATGCAGTGCGGCTCCGCCATCACTGCCATCAACGCCGCCGCCTGCAAAATTTTGGCTGGTTTGAGTGATGTGATGATCGTGGGCGGCATGGAGTCCTGGAGCCGCCGCGTGGCTCTGTTCTCCATGTGCCAGGAGCCCTTCAAGCTGATCCCGCCCACCGCCATCCCCGAGCGTCTGGCTCCGCTGGACGAGGAGAATATCTCCATGCTGCAGGTCAGCGACGGCATGGCCCGTAAGTGGGGCATTACCCGCGAGCAGTGCGATGAGTACGCTCTGAACAGTCAGCTGCGTCTGGCCGAGGCCTATAAGAAGGGCATCACCGGCGACGAGATCATCCCCATCAAGTTCGCCGCCACCCGCAAGACCCCGGAGATCGTGGTGGACAAGGACGAATTCCCTCGTCCCGGCACCACGCTGGAGGGTCTGGGCAAGCTGAGAGCCGTTCTCGGCCCCGATGGCGTCACCACCGCCGGAAACGCCTCCGGTATGAACGACGGCGCGGCCTTCGTACTGATGATGACTGCCGAGAAGGCCAAGGAACTGGGCTATGAGCCCATCGCCCGCTGGGTCACCGGCTCTGACGTTGGCGTTGCACCCAGTATCATGGGCATTGGCCCCGCCTACTCCAACCTGAAGGCTCTGAAGCAGGCCGGATTGACCATCGACGATCTGGACGTATTCGAGTGCAACGAGGCCTTCGCCGCACAGAATCTGTCCGTCATTAAGGAGATGGAGAGCCTGTCCGGCAGAAAAATCGATATGGCCAAGTGGAACCCCAACGGCGGCGCCATCGCCATCGGCCATCCCAACGGCGCCTCCGGCGCTCGTGTGGGCATGTTCGCTATGAAGCAGCTGGAGCTGACCGGCGGTAAGTACGGCCTGTTCTCCTCCTGCTGCGGCGGTGGCCACGGCACCACCACTGTCATCGAAAATCTGCGCCGCTGAAAAGACCGGCTGCGTTGAGAAAGGTGGAATATAAGATATGAACATCAATGATGTGAAGAAGGTTGCTGTAGTCGGCGCCGGCAACATGGGCCATCAGGTGGCTACTCTGTGCGCCATGCACGGCTATGACACCTCCGTGACCGATGCTAAGCCGGAGCAGTTGGCCAAAGCCAAGGCCTTTGTGGACAGCTATCTGCCCGGCCGTGTGGCCAAGGGCCGCATCACCCAGGAGGAATGTGACCAGGCCTTCGCCAACATCCACTTCGTGGAGGACTTTGTGGAGGCAGTCAAGGACGCCGACATCGTCATCGAGGCCGTGTTCGAGCAGATCGACCTGAAAAAGAGCATTTTCAAGCAGCTGGACGAGGCCTGCAAGCCGGAGGCACTGCTGGTGACCAACGCGTCCGCCATTCCCAGCTCCGTGCTGAAGGACTCCCTGAAGGACCCCTCCCGCACCTGCAACATGCACTTCTTCAACCCCGCTCTGGTCATGAAGTGCGTGGAGATCATGCGGGGCGAGCACACCGCGCAGGAGACCTTTGACACCATCGTCCAGTTCGCCGAGCGGCTGGGCAAGGTGCCCGCCCGCATCGAGCGTGAGCTGCACGGCATGATCGGCAGCCGCTTCTCCAGCCTGCTGCTGGAGGAGGCCTGCGCCATCCTGGAGGGCGGCTACGCCACCGCCGAGGACATCGACGCCGTGGCCAAAAACGCCCTGGGCCATCCCATGGGCCCCTTCGAGCTGGTGGATCTCACCGGCATCGATATGTGCTACATCATCCCCATGGACCGCTTCAAGCACTCCGGCGACAAGAAGGACCTGCCCTGGCCCATCATGGTGAAGAAGTACTATGACGGCGAGTGGGGCCGCAAGACCGGCAAGGGCTTCTACGATTACAGCGACCAGAGCAAATAAAGGAGATATCTGTGTTCCGCAAGGGCTGGATATAAAAAAGGAAAGAACGATGAACAAGGAGGCAAACACATGAAAAAACTGTTAGCGATTCTTCTCTGCGCATGCATGATCCTGTCTCTTGCTGCCTGCGGCGGCAAGGAAGAGGAAGCCCCCGCTCCCGAAGACACCAAGACCCCTGAAGAGGCCGTTCAGTCCGGCGAGGCCAAGATCGCCGAGACCCTGGTGATCGGCTATGACAACGATCTGGACAGCGCCGATCCCTACGGCAGCACTTCCTCTCAGTGCGCCTGGTACACCAACGCTACTTTCCGCACTCTGGTCAAGTCCGACTATGACACCGGCGAGCTGGTGGGTGTTCTGGCTGAGAGCTGGAACGACGTCAACGGCGACGCTACCATTTGGGAGCTGAAGCTGCTGGAGGGCGTCAAGTTCCATGACGGGTCCACGCTGGACGCCGAGGACGTCAAGTTCACCTGGGAATATGCCAAGGACGCCGCCAATGTGGTGAAGCCCATCGCCAGCGCTGACGACATGGTCAAGGAAGTCATCGCTGTTGACGACCAGACCGTTCAGTTCGTCCTGAACTACGCCATTCCCGACTTCATCTCCTATCTGGAGATCAAGATCTACTCCAAGGACGCTTTCGACTCCATGGATCCCGCTGAGGCTGGCCTGATCGGCTGCGGTCCCTATAAGGTCGGCGAGCTGGTTTCCGGCGTCAGCTATGCTCTGGAGCGCTTCGACGATTACTATGAGGGCACCGAGCAGTTCCCCACCAAGACCATCGTCTGCAAGGCCTTCTCTGATAACAACTCTGCTGTTGCCGCACTGCAGGCCGGCGAGATCTCCTACTGCTTCCGTCTGCCCGCTGCCAGCTACCGGACTCTGGATAGCGACAGCAAGGTCAACCTGGTCACCCGTCCCGGTGTTATGTCCTACTACATTGGTATCAACCACCGCAAGGCTGTCTGGCAGGACGTTGATATGCGCCTGGCTTTGGCCAAGGCCATCAACAGAGATGACATCATCAATGTTGTCTTCGAGGGAGGCATCACTGCTTCCCGCAGCGATAACTTCTGCATCGCTTCCGGCAAGGGCCACGACGCCAGCGTGAAGGCTCCCGCCTATGATGTGGACGGCGCCAAGGCTCTGCTGGAGAAGTGCGGCAAGGTCGGTCAGGAAGTCAAGATCATGGCTACCGCCAGCGCAGGCTCCAAGGATATGGGCGAGGTCGTTCAGGCCAACCTGAACGCTGCCGGCTTCAACGCCACCATCGATCTGGTGGACGGCACCAACTGGACCGAGCTGAAGAAGACCGGCGACTATGACATCTTTGTGGGTGACTATTGCTCCTATTCCGGCGCTCTGCTGTATAACTTCAACCGCTTCTTCTCCGACGGCGGCACCTCCAATATGTTCGACTTCCACTCTGACGAGTTCATGGAGGCCATCGACAAGGTTCGCGCCTGTGCTACTTATGACGAGATGGTCGCCGAGTTCTCCAACCTGCAGGTCTGGGTCGCCGAGAATGTGCCTCTGATCCCTGTGGCTGTGAATACTGCATTTGCCGGCGCCCGCACCAACGTGGGCGGCATCAAGCTGGCTCCCTCCGATAACCTGCAGGAAGTCTGCTACCTGTACGCTACTGAATAACAGAAGCGCTCTCCCTGTAACTGTATTGTCTGACGAAAGCGCCATGCGCTCCGCAAACGCGGAGCGCATGGCGCCCGAACAAACAGTCTGGGGGATTTCTCTGTTTTATCCCTCGGTGAAACAAACACAGTATCTGGGCGTGTTAAAGCGCAGTGCCCATCAAAACAGCTGCGCTTTCACGCGCTCAGATCCATAAACTTTGGTTTCAAATGGAGAAAAAATATGTGGAAATACATCTGTAAACGAATCGCGGTGCTGATCCCACTGGTTTTTCTCGTCTCCTTCATCGTGTACGCGCTGATGGATTTCGCTCCGGGCGACCCCGTCCGGTCTCTGGTGGGCGAAAACATGACGGAAGAACAGCTGGAGCAGAAGCGTGAGGAGCTGGGCTTCAACGATCCCCTGATCGTGCGTTACGGGCGGTATATGAAGGGCGTGTTTCAGGGCGATTTCGGCAAAAGTATGTACGGCGGAAAGGATGTACTTACCGAGTACATGAGCCGCCTGCCCTATACGCTGAAGCTGGCGGGGCTTGCAATCCTGCTGACGATCATTATCGCCATACCGCTGGGCGTTATTGCGGCGGTGAAGCATAACTCGTGGATCGACACCATCGCGTCGACAACGGCCATGATGGGCCTGTCCATCCCGGGTTTCTGGCTGGGACTCATGTTGATGCTGTTGTTCTCGTTGCAGCTGGAGTGGCTGCCTACCTCTGGCGCGGAGGACGGCATCAAGAGTTATATCATGCCGGCCATTACGCTGGCGGTGGCCAATGCGTCCCTGTCTACCCGTACCACCCGCTCTTCCATGCTGGATCAGATCCGCGCGGACTACCTGCGCACGGCCCGCGCCAAGGGTGTCAATGAAAAGACGGTCATCCTCAAGCACGCCCTGCGCAACGCCCTCATCCCCATCATCACCATCATCGGCAGCCAGTTCACCGTCATGTTCAGCGGCGCCGTGGTGGTGGAGAGCGTGTTCTCCTGGCCCGGCGTCGGCAACCTGACGCTGACGGCCATCCGCGGCCACGATATCACCGCGGCCACCAGCTACGCCATTCTGACCACCGTGCTGACGGCGGTGACGCTGTTGGCGGTGGATGTCCTGTACGCATACATCGACCCGCGCATCAAGGCGCAGTATACCGGAAAGTGAGGTGTGCAGTATGAGTAAGACAACTGAAAAGAAAAGTGCTGCGCACAAGAGCTATTCCGCCCAGATTTGGCACCAGTTCAAAAAGAACAAGGGCGCTGTCATCGGTCTGGTGATCTTCATTCTCATCGTGATCGTCGCCATCGCGGCCAACTTCGTGTTTGATTACGATACGGATATCGTGGGCATGAACTCCGCCCAGCGGCTGCTGCCGCCCAGTCTGGAGCATCCCTTCGGAACGGACCAAATGGGCCGCGATGTGCTGGCCCGTGTGTGCTATGGCGCCAAATACTCCCTGTTGATCGGCGTGGTATCCGTGCTGATCTCCGTCGTGTTCGGCTCCATCATTGGCGCCATTGCCGGCTTTGTGGGCGGCACCGTGGAGAGCGTCATCATGCGTACCGTGGAACTGCTGCTGATGATCCCCGGCCTGCTGCTGGTCATCCTCATCGTGTACTGCCTGGGCGCCACGATCCCGAACCTGATGTTGGCGCTGGGTTTGAGTACGGTGCCGCACTTCGCGCGAAACGCCCGCGCGGCGGTGCTGACGGTCCGCGGCAACGAATATGTGGAGGCCGCCCGGGCCATCGGCTCCACCGGTCCCAAGACCCTGTTCAAGCACGTTCTGCCCAACGCCCTCTCTCCCATTCTGGTGCAGGCTACCTCCCGTATCGCCGGCTGCATCATCGACGCCGCCGGTTACAGCTTCCTGGGCCTGGGTGTTCCCGCCCCTCTGCCTGAGTGGGGCGCTATGCTGTCTGACGGCCGTGGCTTCATGCGTGAGTACCCGTTCCTGGAGATCTTCCCCGGTCTTGCCATCATGATCACCGTTCTGGCCATCAATCTGGTGGGCGACGGTCTGCGTGACGCGCTGGATCCCAAGCTGAAGAGATAAGGAGGCGCGCATGAGTATGTTTAAGAAATTTTCCAAGAAGCAGACGGCCGCGGCCACTCACGATCCCGCCACCTTCGACGGCGAATACGTTCTGAACGTAGAGAACCTGAATGTCCGCTTTGAGACGGACGACGCCACGGTCTACGCCGTCAATGGCATCGACCTGAAGCTGAAGAAAAAGCAGACCCTGGGTCTGGTGGGCGAGACCGGCGCCGGCAAGACCACTACGGTGCTGTCCCTGCTGAATCTGGTGCCGGATCCTCCCGGCGTGGTGTCTGCCGACCGCATCGAGGTCAACGGCCGCGAGGTCACGAAGATGTCCGCCGCCGAGCTGCAGACCATGCGCGGCAAGGAGATCTCCATGATCTTCCAGGACCCCATGACCAGCCTGAACCCCGTCATGACCGTCGGCGACCAGATCGCCGAGAGTATTCTGCTCCACGAGAATGTGGACAAAAAGACCGCCGCGAAGCTGGCTGGTGACATGCTGGAGACCGTCGGCATCCCTGCCGAGCGCGGCAGCGAGTATCCCCACCAGTTCTCCGGCGGCATGAAACAGCGCGTGGTCATTGCCATCGCCCTGGCCTGCCATCCCAATATCCTCATTGCCGATGAGCCCACCACTGCACTGGACGTCACCATTCAGGCGCAGGTGCTGGAGCTGATGAACGGCCTGAAGGAGAAGTATCAGACCTCCATGGTCATGATCACTCACGATCTGGGTATCGTGGCGGAGACCTGCGACGAGGTGGCTGTCATGTACGCCGGTCGCATCGTGGAGAAGGGTACACTGGAGGATGTGTTCCGCCGGACGAAGCATCCCTACACCGAGGGCCTGTTCAACTCCCTGCCCAAGATGAATGACCGTTCCTCCAAGCTGACGCCTATTCCCGGTCTGGTGCCGGATCCCACGGTTATTCCCGAGGGTTGTGCCTTTGCGGAGCGCTGCCCCTATGCCAAGGAATCCTGCTTTACCAAACATCCCGAAAACCGTTGGGTATCCGATACCCATATGGTCGTCTGCGATGCGTATGACGACCCGGACTTCCATATCAAAAGGGGGCGCTGACAATGGCTGACGTTTTGCTGGAAGTAAAAGACCTGAAGAAATACTTCAAAACAAGAAAGGGTATGCTGCACGCCGTCGACGGCGTCAGCTTCACCATCGAGCGGGGACGCACGCTGGGCATCGTGGGCGAGTCCGGCTGCGGCAAGTCCACCACCGGCCGCTCCATCCTGCGGCTCATCGAGCCCACCTCCGGCACCGTACTGCTGGAGGGCAAGGACATCACCAAGCTCAGCAAGAGCGAGATGCGGAAGATGCGTCAGGAGATGCAGATCATCTTTCAGGATCCCTTCTCCTCTCTGGATCCCCGTATGACGGTGAACCAGCTGATCCGGGAGCCCATTGTGCTGAACAACATCCTGACGGATAAAGAGGCCATCGACAAGCGGGTTCTGGAGCTGATGGAGACGGTGGGTCTGGCCGAGCGCCTGTATAACGCCTATCCCCATGAGCTGGACGGCGGCCGCCGCCAGCGCATCGGCATCGCCCGCGCTCTGGCGGTGAATCCCAAGTTCATCGTCTGCGATGAGCCGGTCTCCGCCCTGGATGTGTCCATTCAGGCCCAGATTCTGAACATCCTGAAAGAGCTGCAGGAGAAGTTCGGCCTGACGTACATCTTCATCACCCATGACCTGTCTGTCGTCTACTATTTCGCGGATGACATCGCCGTCATGTATCTGGGCCAGCTGGTGGAAAAGGCGCCGGCGGACGAGCTGTTCGCCAACCCCGTCCACCCCTATACCCAGGCGCTGCTCTCCGCCATTCCCTCCACGGATCTGGACAACAAGACGGAGCGCATCATCCTCAAGGGAGAGATTACCTCTCCCATTAACCTGCCGGACGCCTGCCGGTTCGCCAAGCGCTGCAACTACGCCTGCGAGGACTGCAAGTGCTCCGATCCGAAGCTGGTGGAGATCTCCCCGGGTCACTTTGTGGCCTGCCACCATCCTCTGGTGCAGGAGGCTTGACCATATCTGATCCAAAGCGCGCCATGTATCGCACATGGCGCGCTTTTTGGCGGGGATCGCTTTTGCACCGGAAAAACATTGTGACTTTGACGGGACAATGGTACAATACCCTCAGAAAAACAGACTGTGGCCGGGCGGATAAGCCGTGGACCGGCCGGAGGAAGTGACCTGCCATGCAAAAAATCGGAATCATATCCGCCAACGGGTTTCCCTATGACGGCATCATGGGCTTCAAATCCCATACCCACCCCTTTTACCAGATCTTCTACACCATCGAGGGCTTCGAGGACTATGTGTACGAGGGCGAGGCTCTGCGGGTGGATCAGGGGGAATTTCTGTTCGTGCTGCCGGACCGGGAGCACGCCATGCCCACCGGCCAGCCCGGCTCCCGGGTGCTGGATCTGAAATTCAATCTGGAGGACGGGGAGCTGCACAGCCGGCTCCAGACGCTGCCTGCCCATATGCGCTGCACGGAGCAGATGCGGGACCTGTTCCGCCTGATCCACGAGGAGTCCCAACGGAAGAGCGCCTTTTACAGCAACATCATCAGCAGCCTGCTGGAGGCGCTGCTGTATTCCGCTCTGTGCGAATTCTGCCCCCAGTACGGCGGCGCCGGCGTGGGCGTGCTCAAGCTGCTGGATCTGGACTACAACAGCCTCAGCGAATGCGTACAGCTGACCCTGCGGCGGATCGAGGGCGCCATCGTGCTGGGCCCGGACGAGTCTGTGCTGGACGACGCGGCCCAGATGATCGGCTACAGCAAGCGCTATATGTGCCGCCGCTTCTCCGAGGAGATGGGCGTCAGCATCCTGCAGTACATCACCATGCTCCGCATCGACAAGGCCAAGGAGCTGCTGCGAAGCTCCGACCACTCCGTACGGGAGATCGCGGAGCTGCTGTACTTCAACGACTCGCCCCGGTTCTGCAAGACCTTCAAGAAATACACCGGCCTGACGCCCACCCAGTACCGCCGCCTGCCCAGCCCTGAAAACAGCTTCCTGCTGTATTCCTACAAGGACGTCCGCACCCGCGGACAGGAACAAAAGAAGTGAACGAAGGACAACGCCAAGCTTACGGCGTTGTCCTTTTTCGCATTGCCGAAATCCGGCGAAATACTATAATAAAAGTATGGAAAAGCGGCAGCTTCTGCGCTTCTGCCTGAGTTTTGATCATGATGAGGTGATAGGATGTTGACATCAGAACGCGCATTGTGGATCTACCGGAAAATGTGGGAGATCCGCCGGTTTGAGGAGACCGCATGGACCCTGTACTGCGAAAACAGGATCTACGGCTCCGTGCATCTGTACATCGGCGAGGAGGCCATCGCCGCCAGCGTCTGCTCCTACATGACGCCGGAGGACAAGATCACCAGCACCCACCGGGGCCACGGCCACTGCATTGCCAAGGGCGGCACGCTGAAGGAGACCCTCTGCGAGATGATGGGCCGGGAGAGTGGCTATTGCCGGGGCCGCGGCGGCAGTATGCACATCGCGGATTTCTCCAGCGGCAACCTGGGCGCCAACGGCACCGTGGGCGGCGGCGTTCCCATCGCGGTGGGCGCGGCTATGGCCCAGAAAATGAAAAAAGAACCTCATTTCTCCGCCGCCTTCTTCGGCGACGGCGCCTCCAATCAGGGCGGCGTCCACGAGAGCATGAACATGGCGGCCATCTGGAAGCTGCCCATGCTGTTCGTCTGCGAGAACAACGGCTACGCCCTCAGCACCAGCGCCGGCTACGGCTGCAGCGCCAAGCCCATCTCCCGCCGGGCGGAGGCCTATGACATGCGGGGCTACACCGTGGACGGCAACGACGTGGTGGCCATCTGCGAGACCATGGACGAGATCGTGCCCCATCTGTTGGAGGGCAAGGGCCCCGTGCTGCTGGAGTGCGTCACCGGCCGGTGGATGGGTCACTGGACGGGCGACCCCCAGAACTACCGCAGCAAGGAAGAGATCGCGCAGTGGCAGGAAAAGTGCCCCATCAAGCGGCTGCGGGCGTATATGCTCGCCAACGGACTGGCGGACGCCGCCACGCTGGACGAGATCGAACAGGCCGTCTCCGCCGAGATGGAGGAGGCCGTCACCTATGCGGAAGGCTGTGCCTATCCGGACCCCGCCCGTGTGGCGGAGGGCATTTTCTATGAGGAAGGAGATGTGGAGTGATGAGTGAGATGTTGTTCACCGCTGCCATCGCCAGAACGCTGGAGGAGGAAATGCTGCGGGATGAGCGGGTCTTCTGCATGGGCGAGGACATCGCCAAGCTGGGCGGCATCTTCGGCGCCACCCGGGGCCTGCTGGATAAATTCGGCCCGGAGCGGGTGCGGGATACCCCCATCTCCGAGACGGCCATCTTAGGCGCCGCGCTGGGCGCCGCCTGCAGCGGCCTTCGCCCGGTGGTGGATATGCAGTACATGGATTTCATCATGGTGGCCTTCGACCAGCTGGTGGACCAGATCGCCAAGACCCGCTATATGTTCGGCTCCCACTGCAAGGTGCCTCTGGTCATCCGTGCCCAGCAGGGCGTGGGCACCGGCAACGCCGCCAACCACAGCCAGTGCTATGAGTCCGTGGTGGCCCATTTCCCCGGACTGAAGATCGTCATGCCCTCCTCCGCCGAGGAGGAGATCGGCCTGCTGCGCACGGCCATCCGGGACGATAACCCCGTGGTGATCTTCGAGAGCAAGAAGCTCTATAAATACCCCAAGTGGACCGTCCCCGACGATCCGGAGTTTATGATCCCCTTCGGCAAGGCCAACATCGTGCGTCCCGGCCGGGACATCACGCTGGTCACGGCCTCTACCTGCGTTCACCGCGCCATGGAGGCGGCGGCAGAGCTGGAGCAGCAGGGCATCTCCGTGGAGGTCATCGACCTGCGCACGCTGGTGCCGCTGGACGAGGAGACGGTGTTTGAGAGTGTGAAAAAGACGGGCCGGCTCCTTGTGGTGCATGAGGACTTTGAGTTCTGCGGCTGGGGCGCGGAGATCGTGGCCCGGGTGGTGCAGAATGTGTTCATGTGGCTGGACGCGGCTCCCATGCGCGTCGGCTCTCTGGGCGTGCCCATCCCCTTCAGTCCCGGACTGGAACAGGCCGTTATCCCGTCTCCCAACAAGATCATCGCCGCCTGCCGGCAGCTGATGCCACGCTGAGCTGGCCTTGGGAGGAACTGCTATGAATGAACGAACCATGAGAGCGCTGGTGAAGGAGGGACCCGGCAGGGAAGGGCTGGTATTGAAAACCGTGCCCGTGCCGGCCTGCGGCCCTGACGAGGTGCTCATCCGGGTGGTGTACGCAGGCGTCTGCGGCACCGACCTCCACATCTACCACGACGAGTACACCGTGTTCACGCCGGTGACCATCGGCCACGAGTTCTCCGGCGTCGTGGAACAGGTGGGCGAGGGTGTGACCAACGTTGTGCCGGGAGACCGGGTGGTGAGCCTGACCTGCTCCGTCCACTGCGGTACCTGTGATTTCTGCCGGCAGGGGCTGTATATGCTCTGCCCCAACAAGCGGGGCCTCGGCAGCGGCTACGATGGCGCCTTTGCGGAGTATATGAAGTCGCCCGCCGATCTGGTGCTGAAGATCCCTGAGGGGCTCGGCATGGAGGAGGCCGCCCTCAGCGAGCCGCTGGCCAGCGTCGTCCGGGCGGTCACGGAGAATATGACCGTCAAGGCCGGCGACCGGGTCTATGTGTCCGGCGTGGGCATGATGGGCCAGCTGACGGCCCAGCTGTGCACTGCCTCCGGCGCGGATGTCACCATCGCCGGCATCCGGGGCGACGAGGAGCGGCTGAAACTGGCCCGCGCCCTCTGCGCTGCCCACACGGTGGACGCCTCCGCGGCGGATCTGGAGGAGCAGACCCTCGCCATCACCGAGGGGGATATGTACGACGTGGTGTTTGAGTGCTGCGGCGCTCCCAAGTCCATGGAGACCTGCATCGCCCTGTGCCGCCGGCGGGGACAGTACTGCCAGATCGGCCTCTACGGCGACGCCGTCTCCGTCCCGCTGGACAAAGCGCTGATGAAGGAGCTGCAGATCACCACCTCCTTCTCTGCCACCCACTCCAGCTGGAAGCGGATGTTCCGCCTCATCCGGCAGGGAATCTTCACCCTGTCGCCCTATGTGGGAAGTGTATTTGCGCTGGAGCAGTGGGAGGAGGCCTTCCGTCTGGCTGCCAGCAGCAAGGAGTATAAAGTCCTGTTCCGACTCTCGAAAGAATGACAAAAAAGAACCGTATGACCATATTTTTCCGGTCATACGGTTCTTTTTCGCCTGATTTACGGCTGGATGCGGTCGGTGAGGGACACGCTGCGGTACTGGAGGGGACTCATGCCCACACGCTTTTTGAAGGCCTTGGTGAAGTAGCTCTGGCTGGCGTAGCCGGTCTCCTCGGCGATCTTGGTGACGCTCATGTCCGTGTTCTGCAGCAGCTCCTGCGCCTTGTAGATGCGGACGGATTCCAGATAGCTGACAAAGCTGATGCCTAAGTGCTTCATGAACATCTGGCTGATGTACGTCTTGTTGAGGAACACATGCTGGGCCACGTTTTCCAGCGTCAGCCGGTGCATGTAGTTTTGGTCGATGTACTCGATGACCCGCTTGAGGGAGGGATTCACCAGCGTCCGGCGGCTGTCCTTCAGCTCCTCCTTGTACAGGGCGCAGACCTCTCTCGTCAGAGCGGCCACGGACTGCTCCGTGGTGGCCAGATTCATCTGGCGGTTGATGTCCTGATAGTGGGAGGCGAACACCAGGTTGCCCTGCAGGGCGGTGGTGTTCAGGAAGATGATGGTGATGCAGTGGTGCAGGGCCGTTTTCAGATCCTCCGGCTGCACATGGCCGGCGTGGAAGCTCTCCAGCGACTGGAGCAGGAAGTCCGCCGCGTCGGCATACCGGCGGATCTCCAGCAGGAAGCGGAGCTTTTTGATGATGTGGCCCAGCTCCTCCCGGTCCATGGGGTGGAACACCGTGGACTGGGGGGCGTCCGGATAGTACTGGCGGCACTGCAGCAGGGACAGCTGCCGCTTCAGCTCCGTGCGCAGCGCCTCGAAGCCGGCGGCGGCGAACACCGCCTCGCTGTGGATGTTCTTCTGCACCAGCGTCAGGATGTTGCGCTCCAGCAGCAGGGACAGGCGCTGCTGCTGCTCCTTCTGGTGCTCCAGAATGACGTGGCTGGTGTTGCAGATGACCCAGTAGGCGCTTTGCAGCTGGAAGGTGCTGCCGGCCAGAGATTCACTGGACAACGTCTTGTTGCACACGTCCAGAATCTGGGCGGGACGGACGCCTGCGCCGTCCTCCAGTGAGAAGACGTAAACGATGAGATTCTTGTCCTCCAGCTCCGGATTCACGTCCGACAGGAAGGCGGCCAGAGAATCCCGGTCGTCCAGAAAGTCGGAGAGGTTGTAGTCGTTGGATTTGGCCAGCGTGCCCTTGGCGGCGGGGGCGGCGGAGAGGGTGTTGTTGGAGAACAGCTCCACCTTGCGGATCACGGCTAGCAAATCGCTCAGCTCCATCTCCGCCTTGAGAATGTAGTCGATGGCGCCCAGCTGCATGGCGGTGCGGATGTACTGATAGTCGTCATAGGCGCTGAGCACGGCGGCGCAGACCTTGGGATAGCTCTCCCGCAGGATCTGCAGCAGTTCAAGGCCCGACCGCTGGGGCATGGTGATGTCGGTGATGACCAGATGCACCTCGTGGCTGGAGCAGTGGTCCAGCGCGTCGTCCACGTTGCTGACGGCGGAGATCTCAAACGTCCGGTCGGGGATCTGCCGGAGGAGCATGGTCAGCCAGTTGCGGATCATTTTTTCGTCGTCAACGATCAGTATTTTCATGTTCCATGTCCTCCTCCGTCAGTTTTGGGATGCTGATGCGGACTGTGGTGCCGCGGCCCTTTTCGCTTTGAATATCAATGGTACAGCTCTCGCCGTAGTGGAGCCACAGGCGCTGCTGCACGTTGGAAATACCCAGATGGTGGTGGGTGGGATCCTTGCTGGTTTTCTGGGAGAGGGTGTCCACATCGAAGCCGGCGCCGTTGTCCGTAATGTCGATGAGGATGTTGTCCTTCTCGCCGGAATAGACATGGATATGCAAAGTGGGATCCACGTTGTTGAGCTTCAGGCCGTGGAGAATGGCGTTTTCGATGAGGGGCTGGAACAGCATCTTCACCACCAGGCACCGGCCCAGACCCGGCTCGATGTCCACCTTGTACTGCAGCGGCACCTCAAAGCCGTACTGCTGAATGGTGATGTAGTCGTTCATCTGCTCAAACTCCCGATCCAGCGTGACATACACGGTCTCGGCGTTGGACAGCACATATTTTAAGAAGCGGCTGAGGGCGCGGATGATCCGGTCTACCTCCGCTGGCGGACTGGTATAGATCATATACCGGATGGAGGCCAGCGTATTATAGAGGAAGTGGGGATTGATCTGCGCCTGCAGCATGCGGATGTCGGATTCCCGCTTTTGCTCCTGCTCGAAGATGACCTGCCGCATCAGATCCTCCACCCGCTGGATCATTTTGTTGTAGCTGTTGGCCAGATCTTCAAATTCGTCGTGGGTGTTAATGATGGCGCGGGAGTGAAGGTTGCCCTCCTCCGCCTCGTGCATCTTCGCCGTCAGCTCCTTCACAGGCACCATGAACCGGCGGGACATGATGTAGGAGACCACCATGGCCAGCAGAATACACAGCAGAAGGGCGGTGATATACAGGGCGATGGAGGCAGTCATTTCCGTCTTGATGCCGGCGTGAGATTCCGTCACGGCGGTCAGATACCACAGGTTGGACAGGCGGGAGGTGTAGATCAGCTGATCGCCCCGCTCGATGGGTTCGTCGATCAGCAGCATCTGGAGATGGGATTCGCCGGCGACGGAGGCTTCGGCTTTCAGATTGTCAATGGAGGAGATGGTAGCGGCGGTGCTGTCCAGAATGAACACGCTGCGGTGGTCACTGGTATGGTTGAGGAACATACTGACCAGATCACTGTTTCGGAACCGCAGAATGATATAGCCCAGGTTCTGCCAGTTGGAGGGATCCGCCACCGGACGCACCACATAAACATAGGCGTCTGCCGCGGGTACGTTCCGGAACTGCTGCTCATAGATCCACAGGGTACTCTTCAGAGGGGAGCGGTAGCTGGTACGCACCAGCTCCTGAAAGATGGGGGAGTCCTGCAGAGCACCAAGATTGATGCCGCCCATCAGTGCCCGCCCGCCGGAGGAGAGCACGATGACCTGACAGTTCAGCAGATTGGGGCGGTTGGTGGCATAGCGCTGCACCGCGGACCGGAGGGTGGGGGTACCGGCGGGGATGGGATAGGAGGGATCGGCGGCGCTGCGCAGATGTTCCTGCAGGCTGGTGTCCTGAGCCAGCGTGGCCACATAGGTGGCAGCTGTCTGCAGTTGGGTATCCATGGTGGTGGCCACGGAGTCCATCTCCCGTCGGAAGGACTGCTGCACCTCGTTGGTATAGATATCCTGATAGGAGTTCAGGAAGACGGCGGTCAGGATCAACAGGGGGAGGATGAACGTGATAATAAAGGTCAGAAACAGCCGCATGTGGGAGCGCAGCCGGAACCGTGAAAATAGGGACATGGCACATCCTCCTTCCGCATAAACTCCGCATTATACTATAAGATATTATACCGTTTTGCGGCAAATGCTGTCAATGTTACCGGAATGGGTGTTTCAAAGCGGGGAAAAGACGAGATGCAAAAACGAAAGCGAAAGATTTTACATATGACCTAAAGATATTGCACAGTGAGGACAAATGTTTTCTAGGGGAGGACGGGTATGAACGAAACATAGTGCTAAGACAACCCAGTATTTTCCGTAGAAAGTTCGGGGATTTTCCCGTATCATTATGATTACAGCAAGGAAGTGCTGCTGCTCCGGCGTGCTTGGGGCGGCGGCAGAACCGTGTGGTGATGGCCGTTCGGAGGAGCGGCTGTCAGAAAAGAATGAAAGGAAGGTCATTTATGAAGAAACTGTTTGCTGTTATCCTGTCTCTTGCAATGATCCTGTCCCTGGCCGCCTGCGGCGGTGGTGCTTCCACCGATCGTTCTGAGGCCCCCACTGAAAAGCCCGCTGAGACTCCCGCTGAGACCCCTGATGCTCCCGCCGAATCCTCCGGCGACCCCATTAAGATCGGTGTCTATATGCCTATGACCGGCACCAACGCCGGCTCTGGTCTGACTGAGATCCAGGGTATTGAGATGGCCATCGCTGAGGCCAATGCCGCCGGCGGCATTGATGGCCGTCAGCTGGAGCTGATCACTTACGATGACGCCGGTACCACCGAGGGCGCCACCAAGGCCGCTACCCGTCTGATTGAAGAGGACGGCGTCAAGGTCATCCTGGGCTCCTTCCAGAGCCCCAACGTTCTGGCCGTTTCCGAGCTGACTGAGAAGGCTCAGGTCCTGCATCTCGGTACCGGCACCGGTGCCACCTGGACCAACATTGGCCTGAACTACACCTATCGCGCAACCGCCAACGGCAACCTGCCCGTCGGCACCATGGTCGAGGAGCTGGTCGATCTGGGCAAGAAGTCCATCGCTCTGATCTCCGTCGAGTCTGATTACGGCCAGTCCGGTCGTTCCGCCGTCGTCGCCGGTGCTGAGGCTGCTGGCATCGAGGTCAAGGCTGACCTGACCTATCAGTCCGCTGATACCGACTTCACCGGCATCATCGTTAAGGCTATGTCCGCCGGCGCCGACACCATCGTTCTGTACGGCCTGGGCAACGAGATGGCCATGATCATCAAGCAGCTGCGCCAGAATGGCTATGAGGATCTGATCTTCACCATCGAGGGCGGCGCCAACTCCGAGATCTTCACCGTTGCCGGCGCTTCCGCCGACGGTCTGGTCTTCGCTGCTGCTTATGTCATCCCCGCCACTCCCGAAGAGGCTGCCACTCCTCTGATGAAGGAGAAGCTGACTGCTTTCTATGAGCAGTACGGTGAGATGCCCTACTCCGATACCTTCTATCGCGGCTATGACCAGGCTGCTCTGGCCATCGAGGCTCTGAAGAATGCCGAGAACGTTGACGACGGCGCTTCCATCATGGAGGCCTGCAAGGCTCTGTCCGGTGTTGAGCTGCTGGGCGGTTCCTTCGACTTCACCGCCGGCACTGGTGACGGTCTGACTGCCACCAACAAGTACATGATCATGGACGGCGCCATCAAGGCTTACGACAAGGCTGCTCTGGAAGCTTGGGAAGGCTGATCCTGATACCAAATCGCTGAAATCCTGAACTGGTATTGAAAACCTAGACTGGTTACGAATTGTCCCGCCAAAATTTGATTTTGGCGGGACAATCAGTAAAGCCAGGCATCGTTGGGTTCTCATTCGTTTTGTCTGGCTTTGACTGAAATGGAGGTTATCTATGTTTACATTTCCCGTGATTCTGCGTCTGGTCATCGGCGCGCTGATGATCGGCTCGGTCTACGCCGTTCTCGGCATGGGCTACAGTTTGATTTACAAAGCTACCGGCCTGATGAACCTGGCCATGGGCGACTTCCTGATGCTGGGTGCGTTCGTTGGCCTTACGTTCTACAAAACACTCGGTCTGAACATCTATCTGAGCTTTATTTTGACATTTGTCGTGATGTTTATCGTGGGCTATGTGACCCAGCGCTACCTCATCACGGTTCTCTTAAATAAGGGCGCATCCTTCTCCTACATCATCCTCTGTACCGCCGGTCTGTCCATGCTGTTCCAGAACGGCGTGCAGCTGATCTGGGCTCCCTTTACCCTGCAGTTCCCCGCCATCTTCTCCAAGGCAAGCGTACCCTTCCTGAGCATCAAGGTGGCTCCCGAAAACCTGCTGGTTCTGGCCATCGCCACGGTCAGCGCCGTTGCACTGCACTTCTTCCTGAACAAGACCCGCTTTGGCACGGCCATGCGCGCCTCCGCTCTGGACCAGACGGCTGCCAGCTCCGTGGGTATCGACGTGGGCCTGACCAAGGGCATCACCTGGGGCCTGTCCGCAGCTCTGGCCGGCGTCCTGGGTATGGCTCTGGGCCCCGTCTACGGCGTGTATTCCGCGCTGGGCGCCATGATCGCACAGAAGGCCTTCGCCGGCGCTGTTACCGGCGGCTACGGCAACATCTACGGCGCAGTGATCGGCGGCCTGTTCTACGGCTTCGTGGAGACCTTCACCGCCGCTTACGTCAGCACCGCCTACAAGGACGTTATTACGTTCGTCATCCTGATCGTGATCCTGTCTGTTGCCCCCAACGGCATCTTCAAGGAAAAGGTCATCGAGTAACGGAAAGGAGATTGCTACAATGAAGACATTTGTGCAGAAAAATCTGAAAGCAATCATCGCCGTTGCCGTTCTGGTTGTTATTGCGCTGGTGCTTGCTCAGAAAACCTATTACGCACTGATCATCGGCCTCATCGGTATTTACGCCATCGTGGCTGACTCTCTGGATATCCTGTTCGGCTACACCGGCCAGATCTCTCTGGGCCACGCCGGCCTGTTCGCCATCGGCGCTTACGTGACCACGCTGCTGCGTATGCGGCTTGGCGTTCCCTCTCTCGTTGCGCTGGTCCTTGGCGCCATCGTCACCATGCTGGCCGGCTTCCTGGTGGCCATCCCTGCCTCCAAGCTGGTCAAGCACTTCCTGTCCCTGCTGATGATCGCCTTCGGCCAGATGGTGTATCTGATCGTCAACACCTGGACCCCCGTCACCGGCGGCTCTCTGGGTATCGGCGAGATCCCCTATCTGAACGTGTTCGGCCTGGTGCTGAATTCCAACCTGAAGTGCGCCATCTTTATCTGGATCCTGGTGGCTGTCTGCATGCTGGTCAAGTACCGCATCATCAACTCCCGCACCGGCCGCGCTTTCATCGCCATCCGCGAGAACCCCGTGGCCGCCCGCGGCCTGGGCATCGATGTCCGCCGCTATAAGATCATGGCCTTCGCCATTAGTGCTTTCCTGACCGGCATGGCCGGCGGCCTGTACGCCTATCTCCGCGGCTTCATCAGCCCCGAGACCTTCAACGGCACCCAGTCCACGCTGTTCATGACCATGCTGCTCTTCGGCGGCATCACCACCGTCGCCGGCCCCGTCATCGGCTCCGCCGTGCTGCTGCTGGTGAAGGAGGTCTTCCAGAGCCTGGCACTGTATCAGGGCCTGATCTATGCCGTGTTTATCCTGATCATCCTGTTCTTCTTCCCCAACGGCGCTGTGGGTGTGTACTACAACATGCAGGCCGCCATGAAGAAGAAGTCCAACAAGAAAGCAGAGGAACAGGAGGTGGCGAAGAATGCTTAAGATCGATCATATCACCATTAAATTCGGCGGCCTGGTGGCCAACAACGACGTCTGTACCGAGATTCAGAAGGGCCAGATCTTTGGCCTGATCGGACCCAACGGCGCCGGCAAGACCACCCTGTTCAACATCGTCAGCGGCTTCTATGCTCCCACCGATGGCAAGGTCATCTTCAACGGTGAGGAGATCCAGGGCCTGCCCTCTAACGTCATCAACGGCAAGGGCATCGCTCGTACCTATCAGAACATCAACCTGTTCAAGAAGATGACCGTTCTGGAAAACGTCATGGTCGGCTGCCACGGTCAGACCAAGGCTAATCTGGCAGACGCCATCTTCAGCACCAAGAAAAAGCGCCTCGAGGAAGAGGAGAGCATTGAGAAGTGCCACGAGATCCTCAAGTTCATGGAGATCGACCACCTGTCCCACCTGAAGGCCAGCAGCCTGCCCTATGGTGCCCAGCGCCGTCTGGAGATTGCCCGTGCCATGGCCAGTAATCCCCAGCTGCTGCTGTTGGATGAGCCTGCCGCCGGTATGAACCTCAGTGAGAAGGACGAGCTGACGCAGACCATTCTGAAGATCCGGGACAAGGGCTACACCGTGTTCCTGGTGGAGCATAACATGAAGCTGGTCATGCGCGTGTGCGACAACATCTGCGTGCTGAACCACGGCATCAAGATCGCCGAGGGTACCCCCGCGGAGATCCAGGCCAACCCCGAAGTCATCGCCGCATATCTGGGAGGAGGTAAGTAATATGTCCAACATCCTTGAAATTGAAAACCTACATTTCCAGTATGGCGAGATCGTGGCTCTGCGGGGCATCTCCCTGAACGTGGGCGAGGGTGAAGTGGTTACCCTGCTGGGCGGTAACGGTGCCGGCAAGACCACCACTCTGACCGCCATTTCCGGTCTGATCAACGGCATCACCCAGGGCGAGATCCGCTTTATGGGTGAGAAGATCAACGGCAAGGCGCCTCATAAGATCGCAGCACTGGGCATTGCCCACTCTCTGGAGGGCCGCCACATCTTCTCCCAGCTGACGGTCATGGAGAACCTGATGATGGGCGCTTATCTCCGTAAGGGCGATAACGCCGGCATCGCAAAGGATCTGGAGTATGTGTTCCACCTGTTCCCCCGCCTGAAAGAGCGCGAGAAGCAGCAGGGCGGCACCCTTTCCGGCGGCGAGCAGCAGATGCTGGCCGTGGGCCGCGCCCTCATGCAGGCCCCCAAGCTGCTGATGCTGGATGAGCCCTCTCTGGGTATCGCTCCCATCATCGTGGAGGACATCTTCCGTGCCCTGCACCAGATCAACCAGGACGGCCTGCCCCTCCTGCTGGTGGAGCAGAACTGCAACGTGGCACTGGACATCGCCCACCGCGGCTACGTCATCGAGACCGGCGAGATCATCCTGTCCGACACCGCTCAGGCTCTGGCAGAAAACGAACTGATCCAGAAGAGCTACATGGGCATGGAATAACCGCCATACCATAAGAAACCGATTGCTCCCGTCTGTTATTGTAATTTCTTTATATAATAGACGGGAGCTTCATTTTGCGTATGTTCTTTTCGGAAAAACGTGCTATATTGAGGAGTAGAAACCTGCTTCGGCACGGATGAACGAATCATTAGGAGGTCTTTCATATGCCCGCTGAAAAAGCAAAAGACGCGCGGGGATTCCAATCTCCGTCCAGATACGTACAGGGCCCCGGCGAGATCAAAAAGCTCCCCAAGGTCGTGAGCTATTACGGTACCTCCGCCCTGGCCATCATCGATACATTCTTCTACAAGCAGTACAGCGTTGAGGTCCCGCAAATGTTCGCCGAGGCCGGTATGACCGTGTATACCGTGGAGTTTTCCGGCGCCTGCTGCGATGCCAAGCTGGAGGAGCTGCTGGCATACTGCAAGACGCTGCCGGAGATCCCCGATGCCTTCATTGGCATCGGCGGCGGACAGGCCTGCGACATCACCAAGGCCGTGGGCGCTCACTTCCGCAAGGCCTTCATCATGGTGCCCACCGCTCTCACCACCGACGCCCCCACCTCCGCCAGCACCATCATCAACAACCCCGGCGAGCAGAACCGCCCGGTGAACCACTATAAGAACCCCGACTATGTGGTGGTGGATACGGATATCACCATTCAGGCCCCGCCCCATATGCTGATCTCCGGCATCGGCGACGCTCTGGCCACCTACATCGAGGCCCGCGCCTCCTTTGCCAACAATAACATCAACTATGTGGGCGGCGGTGGCTACCGCCCCACGCTGCTGGGCATGAACGTCGCCAAGCTGTGCTTCGACGTGCTGATGGAAAAGGGCCGCGCCGCCATGCTGGCCGCCAAAAACCATCTCCGTACCCCCGCCTATGAGGACGTGGTGGAGGCCACGGCGCTGCTGTCCGGCCTCGGCTTTGAAAATACCAGCGTCTCCATGGCTCACGGTCTGGACGCCGGCTTCGAGTGCCTGCCCATTAAGGTCCTCCACGGCACCGGCGTCGGCTACTGCGCACTGGTGCAGCTGATCGTGGAAAACGATCTGGAGCTGTTTGAGAAGGTCTTTGACTTCTGCAAGGATGTGGGCGTGCCTGTGTCCACCTATCAGCTGGGCCTGACGGAGGAGAACCGCATGGAGAGCATCAACGCGCTGGTGGACGATGTCCACGGCAAGCGCTGGAGCGTCTCCAACCTGCCGGTACATGTCTCCCGCTCCACACTGCTCAACGCCATCCTGTATCTGGATGCCTACGCAGCAGAGCACCTGTAAGTCCATATCAGCAAAGCGGCCGCGTGGAAACACGCGGCCGCTTTTTTGCGTCCGAACGCAAAACTCCCCGGGCCGTTCCGTGGACCCGGGGAGCTTTGCAGAGGATAGATAGAAAAGAACGACTGTTCCTGTGTACAAAAACGATCAGCTTTTGAAGATCTCCCGCACGGCTGCGGCCACCGCTGCGGCCAGCGCCGCATGGCCCTCCTCCGTCATGTGGACGCCGTCGTCGTCGCTGGGAGCGGCCACCTTGGCCGCGTCCAAAAAGTACGCGCCGGAGGCCTCTGCGATCTGCCGGAAGGCAGCCGCAAACTGCCGAGACTTCTCGTGTCCGCCCACAAAGGTGGTGCGGGGATTGATGCGCTCGATCTCCGGGTGGACGAGGATGGGGGAGACGACCAGAATCTTCGGTGCTTTCGGGGTGTATTTTTCCACAGCGGCGGAGATGACGCGGTCGCTGGGGATCCGGGTGGTGATCTCCCGGATCTGAGAGATCAGGGAGGCGATGCCCCGGGCGGATGCAGCGGCTGTGGCAAACTTCAGATCGTTGGTGCCCAGTGACAGGATCACGAGATCGATGGGGTCAGCCTCCAGCAGGGTGTAGCCCAGACTGGCGGCGCCGTTCCGGAAGCTGTCAAAGGGGTCCTCGAACACCGTGGTGCGGCCGCTCAGACCGGCCTCGACGACCCGGTATTCCTCGCCCAGCGTCTTCTGCAGGCGGCAGGGCCAGCGGGTGTTCTCGTCATAGCGGACAGCGGCGACGGGCTTGTAACCCCAGGTGTTGGAATCGCCGTAGCACAAAATGCGTTTAGGGTTTGCCATAGCGCGCCTCCTTTTCGGTGATTTTGAAACGTGCCCCGGCGGAGCGCCGGGGCACAGAGAATATTACTTGCGGGCCTTGGGGGCGTTGATGCAGCAGCCGTGGCAGACGTGAGCTGCCTCCATGACCACCTCGGAAACGGTGGGATGGGGATGGACGGTGCTGCCGATCTCGGAAATGGTGCCCTCGCACTCCATGACGGCGGCGACCTCTGCAGCCAGGTCGGTGGCACGGGGGCCGATGACGTGGAAGCCCAGGATCTCGTCGGTGGTCTTGTCGAACACGAACTTCACCAGACCCTTATTCTCACCCATGGTCAGAGCCTTGCCGTTGCCGGACAGGTTGAACACGCCGGTGCCGATGTCCTTACCGGTGGCGCGGGCCTGCTCCTCGGTGAGACCCACCATGGCGGTCTCGGGGTTGCAGTACACGCAGGAGGGGATGCGGTTCAGGTTCAGCTGGCGGCAAGGGAGACCTGCAATGTGGTTGGCCACCAGCACGCCCTGTGCGGAGGCCACATGAGCCAGCTGCATCTTGCCGTTGATATCGCCGATGGCGTACACGCCGGGAACGTTGGTGCGGCACAGGCCGTCGATCTCTACGAAGCCTCTGCGGTCCATGCGGACGCCCATCTCCTCCAGACCGATGCCGCGGGTGTTGGGAGCGCGGCCGCCGGCCATGAGGACCACGTCGCCCTCCACGGTGCCGCGGGCTCCGTCCTTGACGGAGGCATAGTTGACCTTCAGACCGGGCTCGATGGACTCCACCTTCACGCCCAGCACCAGCTCCACGCCGTTGGCCTTCAGTTCCTTCTCCACGAAGTCGGTGATGTCCTTGTCCAGAGGGCCGAGGACACGGTCCAGCATCTCCACGACGGTGACCTTCACGCCCAGACGATAGTAGAAGGTGGCAAACTCAATGCCGATGACGCCGCCGCCCACGATGATGATGTGCTCGGGGCAGGTGGTCATATTCAGCAGACCGGTGGAATCCACCACGCCGGGCAGATCCACGCCGGGAATGGGGATACGGGCAGGCTCAGAGCCGGTGGCCACGATCAGATGGTCGCACTGCAGGGTCTCGCCGTTGTCCAGACTGACGGTGTGGCGGTCGGTCAGGTGCGCGGTGGCCTTGAAGACGGTGACGCCGTGGTTCTTCTCCAGGAAGGCAATGCCGTTGGAGAGCTGCTTGGAAACGGCGTTCTTCCGCTCGATGATCTTGGCATAGTCGAAAGCGACGTTGCCGGCGGTAATGCCGCAGAACTCGCTGTGGGTTGCTTCATAGTAGACGTCTGCGGAATGGAGCAGAGTCTTGGTGGGGATACAGCCGCGGTTGAGGCAGGTGCCGCCCAGCTCGGCCTTTTCCACCAGAGCGGTCTTCAGACCGTTCTGGCTCAGACGGATGGCGCATTCATAGCCGCCGGGGCCGCCGCCCACGACAACAGCATCAAATTTCTGCATAAAATACTCCTTACACTGTTTGCCGAGTGTTCGTTACCGAGCAATCAGAGCGGAACGACAATCGGTTATCAGAACGAGATAAAAGTTCTTTTTGGTCCTTTTTCTTACAAGAAAAAGGATCAGATCAAGAGAACGGGGTTCTGCAGATAGTTCTTCAGCTTCTGCAGGAACTTGGCGGCCTCGGCGCCGTCGATGATGCGGTGGTCATAGCTTAGGCACAGGTTGCACATGGACTTGATGGCGATCTCGTCCTCGCCGTCCTCGTTGGTGACGACCACGGGAGTCTTGGCGATCTTGCCAACAGCCAGAATGGCGGACTCGGGAGGATTGATGATGGCCACGAAGTCGTCCAGATCGAACATGCCCAGGGAGGACACGGTGAAGGTGCCGCCGTGGTAGTCGGAATCGGTCAGCTTGCCGTCGCGAGCCTTCTCAATCAGCTCGGTGGACTTGGCAGCGATGCCGGAGAGGCCGATGATGTCGGCGTCGCGGATGACGGGAACGATCAGGCCGCCGGGAACGGACACGGCAGTGCCGACATTGACATAATCATGGTAGACGATGTTGTTGCCGTCCACAGAGGCGTTGATGATGGGCATATCCTGCAGAGCCTTGGCGCAAGCGCGGACGATGATATCGTTGTAGGACACCTTGATGCCCAGAGCCTTATACTGGCTGCGCAGGGCGATGGCGGCGGTCATGTCCACGCTCATGCGGTGGTTGGTCTGAGCGTTGGTGTTCTTGCTGGCCAGCATGTTGTTGGAGATGGCGCGGCGCATACCGGACATACGCTCGGTGCGGGTGCCGCGGCCCATCTGAGCGGGAGTCTCGGCAGCAGCGGGGGCTGCGGGAGCCTCTGCGGCGGCGGGAGCGGAAACGGGCAGGTCGGCAGTGGTGATCTTGCCGTTTGCACCAGAACCGGCGATGCCGGCCAGGTCAATGCCGTTGGCCTTGGCCACATTGGCGGCCAGGGGGGTGACGGCGGGCTGGCTGGCCTCGTAGGCCAGAATGTCACGCTCGATGATGCTGCCGTCGTTGCCGGTGCCGACGATCTTGCTGTAGTCGATGCCCTTCTCCTCGGCGATCATGCGGGCGCGGGGGGAGATGAAGATGCGCTCGCCGGGGGCGCGCTCTGCCACGGGAGCGGCAGCGGGAGCCTCGGCAGGAGCGGCGGGAGCGCTTTCTGCGGGAGCGGCAGCGGCGGGAGCCGCGTCGCCCAGCAGGGCGGAAATATCTTCGCCGGGCTCGCCGATGACGGCGATCAGCTCGGTGATGGGCACGGTGTCGCCCACGGGGCGGACGATCTTCAGCAGGGTGCCGGAGGCTTCTGCGTCCATGGTGATGGTCAGCTTATCGGTCTCCATTTCGAACAGGGGCTGGCCCTTTTCCACGGTGCCGCCCTCGGCGACGAGCCACTGCATGATGGTACCTTCGGTCATCTGCAGACCCTGCTTGGGCATAATTACCTTCTTTGCCATCGTAGTGACTCCTTTCTTACTTGCTCAGCACGCGCTTGCAGGCGGCGACGATGTCGGGGATCTGGGGCACGACGGCCTTTTCCAGATTGGGGTTGAAGGGCAGGGGGCACTGCTTGGCGCCCACGCGGATGGGAGCGGCGTCCATGTAGCGGAACACGCGGTCCATGACCTGGCTCTCAATTTCGGAGCCCCAGCCGCCAACGGCGCAGGCCTCGTGAACGGTGACCAGATGGCCGGTCTTCTTCACGCTCTCGCAGATGGTGTCGATATCCAGGGGATACAGGGTGCGGGGGTCCACGACCTCAACGGAGATGCCTTCCTTGGCCAGCTCCTCGGCGGCCTTCAGCGCCTCGCCCACATAGAACTGGGTGGCGACGACGGTGACGTCGGTGCCCTGACGCTTGATGTCGGCCTTGCCGAAGGGAATCATGTACTCAGGATCATCGGGAACTTCCCACTTGCCGCCCTTGTAGAGCTTTTTGTGCTCGAAGAACAGAACGGGGTTGTCGTCGCGGATGGCGGTGCGCAGCAGGCCCACGGCATCAGCGGCGGTGGAGGGGACGGCAATCTTCAGGCCGGGGATGTTCAGGAACAGGCTCTCCACAGACTGGGAGTGGGTGGCAGCGTTGCCGCCGCCGACGCCCTGCTGGCCGCGGATGACCAGAGGAATCTTGGCCTTGCCGCCGAAGACGTAGCGGGTCTTGGCCACCTGGTTGAGGATCTGATCCATGGCCACGAAGGTGAAGTCCATGTACATCAGCTCCACGATGGGACGCATGCCGGTGCAGGCGGCGCCCAGACCGGCGCCCACGAAGCCAGCCTCGGAAATGGGAGTCTGGCGGATGCGCTCACGGCCGAACTCCTCCAGCAGACCCTTGCTGGCGCCGTAGATGCCGCCGATGACGCCGACATCCTCACCCATGACGAACACGCTGGGGTCACGACGCATCTCTTCGGCGATGGTGCGTGCGATAGCAGCAGTAAAAAGCATTTCACTCATGATATTCTTCTCCTTTCACGTCCGCTCAGCCTTCGTAGAACACGTCGTCCGTCACATGGGCGGGATCGGGTTCGGGGCTGTTCATGGCGAAGTCCAGTGCGTCGGCCATGGCCTTGGTGACCTTGGCCTCGATGGCACAGATGGTCTCCTCATCGGCAATGCCGGTCTCCAGCATGCGGGCGCGGAAGCGCTGGATGGGCTCGCGGGCCTTCAGCTCCTCCACTTCCTGACGGGTGCGGTACAGCTCGGGGTCGCCGGTCCAGTGACCCATCCAGCGGCCGGTCTTGCACTCCAGCATAACGGGGCCCTGGCCGGAGGTCACATGGGCAACGGCCTGCTCCATGGCCTCGCAGATGGCCTCCACGTCGTTGCCGTCCACAGAGAAGCTGGGCATACCGTAGCCGGCGGCGCGGTCGGTGATGTTATCGGTGGGGATGTTATCCTCCAGAGGGAGGCTGATGGCGTAGCCGTTGTTCTCAATGCAGAAAATGATGGGCAGCTTCCACAGAGCGGCCAGGTTCATGCTCTCGTGGGTGACGCCCTGGCTGCAGGCGCCGTCACCGAAGAAGGCCACGGTGAAATTGTCCTTCTTGCCCTGCATCTTCTGGGACAGGGCGGCACCAGTGGCGATGGGGATACCGCCGCCCACGATGGCGTTGGCGCCCAGGTTGCCCTTGGAGAAGTCGGCGATGTGCATGGAGCCGGAGCGGCCGCGGCAGTAGCCGGTGTCACGGCCCATCATCTCGGCCAGGGTCTTGCCCAGGTCGCCGCCCTTGGCCACGCAGTGGCCGTGGCCGCGGTGGGTAGAGGTGATGTAGTCCTCGTCGGTCATGAAGGAGCAGACGGATGCGGCGACTGCCTCCTCGCCTAAGTACAGATGGACGGAGCCGTGGATCTTGTTGGCGCAGAACAGATCCCAGGCGGTTTCCTCGAACTGGCGGATCTCCAGCATCTTCTCGTAGATCCACAATGCGCGTTCCTTGGTGATCATAATCTTCCTCCTTGTGAAAATCGGATTATATTACAAAAGTTGATTGGGGTTGCGGAACCGGGGGTTCGGAAAAACGAATTCGGAAAATAGTCATAGAAAGCGGTGTGTGGTTTCTGGAGCGATTTTATGACTATATTCTTCTTTAACCTGAGAATATCACCGTATTACGGCTGTGTCAATGTAAAAATATTATTCGAATGTAAAAATCGAAAGATATTTCGTTATAAAATAAGTTTTGTTTGTCCACTTCGTTGACAGGGCTGAAAAAAGAAAATATAATACCATTAACGCAAACGTTTTTATGACAAAATTCCGAAACGTTCTGATATGGGAGGATGCATATGGAAATTCGTTTTGATAACAAGGTCGCCGTTCTCACCGGTGCTTCCCGTGGCCTGGGCCGCAAGATCGCCATGACGCTGGCAGAGGGCGGAGCCGACGTGGTCATCGCCGACGTGCTGGACGAGGCCGGCGCCGCCACCTGCGAGGAGATCCGTGCCGCCACTGGCCGCAATGCCAGTTATGTCCATGTGGACGTCCGCGATCCGGAGCAGGTCCGCGCCCTGTTTGACTCCGTGCCCCGGGTGGATCTGGTGATGCACGGCGCCGGCGTGACGGTGCCCGAAAACATCATCCAGGCCAGCGACGCCGCCATTAAGCGGCTGTTCGACATCAACATTCTCGGCTCCAGCAACGTGGTGCGTGCCGCGCTGGACAAGATGCTGCCCCAGAAGAGCGGCAAGATGGTGCTGCTGTCCTCCGTGGCCGGCCGCTACATCGACAAGACCGTCACCCATTACCGCATGAGCAAGGCCGCCATGCTGAGCCTGACCATGTCCGCCGCCAGCTTCGCCGCGCCCCACAACATCAACATCAACGCCGTTTGTCCCGGCATTGTCCGCACGGAGATGTGGGAGCAGCTGCTGGACGAGAAGCAGAAGAGCATGAATATGTCCCGTGAGGAGGCCTGGCAGGCCATGGTGGGCAATCTGGTGCCCATGGGCCGTCCCCAGACCCAGGAGGACATCGCCGCGTCCGTCTGCTTCCTGCTGAGCAGTTACGCCGACAACATCACCGGCCAGGCCCTGAACGTGGACGGCGGCCAGTGCATGCAGATCTGATACTGCGTTTTGCAAAACTCCGCGCCTGAACCGAAAAGCCACCGGCCGGCGGATCGGTTGACGAAGCGGGCAAAAGAATTTATAATGTATGACATGAAAAACAGCGGGACGGCATGGCTGCGCCCCGGAAAGGAGACATATGAGCGATCTGAACTTTGGCGCGGAAGTCCTTTGGGTATCCAGGGCGAATCTGCCCACCAACTGGGGCACGAAGGCCCATAATCATGAGTCCTTCTACCATCTCGCTTATGTGGTCTCCGGCAGCGCGGTCTGGACGGTGGACGGGGAGGAGTATCCCGCCTCTGCCGGCACCTGCATCAACGTGCCGCCCAATGTGTCCCACTGTATGTCCACCGGCGACGAGACCTGCGAGATCTATGAGATCAAATACACCATCTCCCGTCCTGTCCTCTCCCGGGAGGTCCGGAATCAGGACAAGGTGTTTCAGGGTGACGCTCTGCTGAAGGAGCTGATTGCCGCCATCTACGACTACGGCAGCAGCCGTACCGTGCAGGCCCGCCGTGCCAGCAACAGCTTTTTGGTGTCGCTGATCTACCAGATCACCAAATGCACGGACAAGCAGGCCGAGCCGGACAAAAACGGCAACTTCATGAACACGAAGGCCTTCTCGCCCTCCACCCGGATGGCGGTGAAGTACATCGACCAGAACTACATGAACGACATCTCGCTGGAGATGATGTCCGCCGCCACCGGCTACAGCCGCAACTACATCTGCACCGTGTTCCGCAAGGACTGTGGCTTCACCGTCAGCACCTATCTCAACTACGTCCGCATCTTCCGCGCGGCGGAGATGATCGCCTATGGCGACTATACCCTCCAGCAGATCTGCACGGCTGTGGGCTTCAACGACCTCAGCTACTTCACCAAGACCTTCCGCAAGATCGTCGGCGTCCCGCCCGGACAGTACCGCCAGGCCTTCCCGGACGACATCTTCACCGCCGGCGACGTGGACCACCAGCAGGAGGGTTACACCCTGCCGGTCTGGGCCGGCCGCCTGTTCCGCCCGGAAACCGAAGAATAAACGCAATAAGACCCCGGATGCCATGCATCCGGGGTCTTGCTGTGTATGAGACTGTCAGGCCACCAGGAATTTGTATTTTTCCACGCTGTACAGGGGAATGAAGGGCAGCAGGATGGGCACGGACTTCACATAAGCCTGATACGCGGGGTCCGCGCCGTAGTTGCGGTTCTGCCGCAGCTCCAGACGGCGGGCGCCGCTGAACATGACGAACACGATGCCGAAGTAGCCCAGCAGAGCCATGCACCACTGGCCAACGCCGGAGAGAACGCTGGCGCCGGAGAGCAGCACGCCGGTCCAAAAGATCAGCTCGCCTAAGTAGTTGGGGCAGCGGACGAGGCGGAACAGTCCCGTGTCGCAGAAGCGTCTGGGGTTGATCTTTTTGGCCTGGTTTTTCTGCCAGTCGGCGGCGGACTCCAGCACGATGCCGCCCAGCATGACGGCCGCGCCGGCCCAGCACCAGCCATCGGTGTCGGCGCCGTTGTGGAACCGGTAGAACACCGGCAGCACCTGCAGCGTGTACAGCAGGGCGCAGGTGATCCAGATGGCGCACTTGACGCCGAAGCCCATGGTCTTGCCGTCCTTGATCTCCGTTTTCATAACGGCGTTATAGGCGGAGCTCTTCAGCTCCCGTACCAACAGGAAACCGCCCAGCCGGCAGCCGTAGACAAACAGCAGCACGCAGGTGAGCGCTTGACCGGCGGTGAGACTGCTGCGGAACAGCACGGCCATCAGCACGCCGAGACCGGCGATGGAAAAGCCGTAGCCCAGAGAGATGAACCAGACGTATTTGTAAAAGCCGATGGCGCTGATGAGCATGGCCGCGGCAAACAGCAGCCAGATGGAGGCGGGGAATGCAGACATAGGGAAGTCTCCTTTCTAAGGGAAAGTCCGGGACTTTCGGCCCGGACTTCAATGGTGATATGGGAGAGGGTCAGTCGCTGCAGCCGGTGTAGACGGTCTTGCCGGTATTCCACAGCCAGGCAGCCTGACGGGCGGCCTCCAGCCGCTGTTCCGGCTTCCGGTAGTCCACCGCGGCGGTCTGGGTGCCGCAGTCCATGCAGCTGACGTAAAAGCACCAGCCGTTTTCCTCCTCCAGCAGGCCGGCGCCCTGACAGACGGGGCAGTCCTCCAAGGTGATTTCGTCGATGTGATCCATGAAAATGTCTCCTTTGCGCGTAAATATTCTGTATTTAAATTATACCGCTTTCCCGGGAAAAGGCAATCGCCATTTTCAGGCGGCGCTTACCGCGAAAAAAGTGAAAAATTATTGGAAAATGGGCGGTTGAAACGGAAAATATTTCGTGCTATGATGAGACCCGGTCAAAGCATACACAAATAAACGTATGAATCGATGGTGATAGACAATGATCTTTTTGGGTACCGGAGCCTCTGAACTGATCCCCAATCCCCTGTGCGGCTGCGACGTCTGCCGGCGTGCGCTGGCGAGCCGGGATCCCCGGGACAAGCGGTGCCGTTCTGCATTCCTGCTGGACGGAGAAAATATGATCGACTGCGGCCCGGACGTGATGTCCGCCTGCGCCAAGGAGGGCATCTCCCTGCAGGACCTGAAGCACATCTTCCTGACCCACTCCCACTCAGACCACTTCGCCTCCGTAACGCTGGAAAACCTGCAGATGTGCGTCACGGAGCCTCCGAAGCTGGAGATCTACCTGTCCCGCGAAGCCTGGGACGGCTATCAGCGCCTGGGCGAGGTGCTGACCCGGCAGGACTACACCAACTATCCGGAAAAGGCGGGACGCTGGCCGAAACAGTGCACCTTCATCCCGGTGGAGCCGTTTACGGAGTTCCCGGTGGGCGGTATGACCGTGTCCGCCGTGGTGGGCCGCCATCCCGGCATGTTCGGCGGGGAGCAGAGTCTGAACTACCTGTTCCAAAAGGACGGCAAAACCACTTTCTACGCCTGCGACACCGGACTGTTCTATCCGGAGACCTTCGAGTATCTGAAGAAATTCCGGCTGGATACCCTGATCATCGAGTGCGTGTTCGGCAAGCTGCCGCTGCAGCGGGACAAGCAGCACATGAATCTGGAATTCCTGTTTGAGACCATTGACCAGCTCACGGCCCAGGGAACGGTGGACGCAGATACCCATATGTATATCACCCATGTGGGCCACAAGGGCGGCCTGCTCCACGAAGAACTGAACGAGGCCCTGCAGGCCAGATACGGCAGCCGGATCTGCGCCGCCTATGACGGCCTGCGGATCTGACGGCGCGGCGCCGTAATACGAAAAAAGGACAGAGGCTATGCGGATTTGGAACGATGAAAAAGTGAAAAACGCAGTTCTGATCGGAACACTCTGCTCCGTGTTGTATCTGTGTGTCTATTTCGCCCGGAACATCCTGGGCGCTGTGACGCCGCAGATTCTGGAGGAGGGGCAGTTTTCCACCGAGTACATCGGCAGCCTGTCCTCATGGTTCTTCGCCTTCTACGCCGTGGGCCAGCTGGTCAACGGCATCATCGGCGACCGGGTGAAGGCACGGAATATGCTCAGCGCGGGCCTGCTGCTCTCCGGCGTGTGCAGCCTGCTGATGCCAACCCTGCTGCCATGGCAGCTGCCCACCTCTGCGGTGTACGGCATGACCGGCTACTTCCTGGCCATGATCTACGCCCCCATGACCAAAACCGTGGCGGAGAACACGGAGCCGCTGTATGCCACCCGCTGCAGTCTGGGCTATACGCTGGCCTCCTTCCTCGGCTCGCCGCTGGCGGGCGTGACGGCGGCGGTCTTCGCGTGGCAGACGGCCTTCTATATCAGCGGCGCGGCGCTGGTGGCCATGGCCATCACCTGCTTTGCCGGCTTCCTCTGGTTTGAAAAGCGGGGCATCGTCACCTACGGCCGCTACACCCGGAAGGAAAAGCAGTCCGGCAGCATCCGCGTCCTGCTGGAGCGGCAGATCGTCAAATTCACGCTGGTGTCCATCGTCACCGGCGTCATCCGCACCTCGGTGGTGTTCTGGATCCCCACGTACGTGTCCCAGTATCTGGGCTTTTCCCCCAAGGCGTCTGCCAGCATCTACACGGTCTCCACGCTGGCCATCTCCTCAGCGGCATTCATCGCGGCGTTCCTGTATGAAAGGCTGCGCCGGAACATGAATCTGACGCTGCTGGTGGCTTTCGGCGCCTCGGCGCTGTCCTTCCTGCTGGTATATCTCGTTCCCCAGCCGGTGTGCAACATCGCCGGTCTGGTGCTGGCCATCACCATGGCCAACTGTGCGTCCACCATGCTGTGGAGCTGGTACTGCCCCAGTCTTCGCGACACGGGCATGGTCTCCTCGGCCACCGGCTTCCTGGACTTCGTCAGCTACATGGCCGCGGCTGTGTCCTCCACGCTGTTCGCGGGGGCATCCACCACCATCGGCTGGAAAAACCTCATTCTGATCTGGTTCATCCTCATGGCCTTCGGCACGGCAATCTGCGTCCGGGACGGCCTGCGGAAAAAAGAGGGGGAAATGGTATGAAACTCGGCACATCCACATGGATCTTAAGTGAGCGGTTCGGCGAGGAAAAAACCCTCCGCATGATCGCGGACGCCGGCTTTGACGGCGTGGACTGGGACTTTTCCTCCATGGCCTTTGACGACAATGTCTGGAACCGCGGCGACTGGCGGGAGCGCGCCCACCGGATGCGGGCGCTGGCAGACGAACTGGGGCTTACCGTCATGCAGGCCCACGCCCCCTATCCCGCCAGCGTGGCCGCCTATGACGACGTACTGATGGAGCGGATCCGCCGCTCCATGGAGATCGCCTCCATTCTGGGCGCGGCCTATATCGTGGTGCACCCCATGAAGCACCTGGACCATGTGAAATACGGAAAGCAGCTGTTTGCGCAGAATCTGGAGATGTACCGCTCCCTGCTGCCTTATGCAGAGCAGTGGAACATCCGGGTCTGCGTGGAGAACATGAACGAGACCAGTCATCTGACCGGCCGGCTTGTCAACAGCGGCTGCGGCATGCCGGAGGAATTCCGCGCCATGCTGGACAGCCTGAACAGCCCCTGGGCGGCAGGCTGTCTGGACACCGGCCACGCCGCTCTGTCCGGCCTGGAGCCCGCGGACGCCATCTGCGCCCTGGGCCATGACTATCTGCAGCTGCTCCACGTCCACGATGTGGACTATCTGGCGGACAGCCACACTCTGCCCTATCTGGAAAAGCTGGACTGGGACGCCGTTACCACCGCGCTGGCGGACATCGGCTACGAGGGAAATTTTGTGTTTGAGACCGGCGTGTTCTTCCGGAACATCCCCGAGGTGCTGTGCCCGGCGGCCCTGACCTTCGCGGAGAAAACCGGCCGCTATCTCGTCAGCGAGATCGAGAGAAAGAAACCCTGCCAATAAATGAAAAAACGCCTGAAACCGGCCGGTTTCAGGCGTTTTTTGCTGGGTTATTCCGCGAGATATGCGGCGAAGGACGCCATCACGTCGGGGATTTTGATGTTCTGGGGACATACGGATTCGCACTTGCCGCAGGCGATGCAGGCGTCCGGCCCCGTCTCCGGCAGGGAGGTGCGGAGGGAGCGGGAGCGGGAGGCGGTGACGCCCTCGGAGCAGACGTGGTCGTTGTACAGGCCAATGAGGGCGGGGATGTCCAGCTGTGCGGGACAGCCCTCGGTGCAGTAGCGGCAGGCGGTGCAGGGCAGGCGGTTTTTCACCAGCTCGGCGGCGATGCCCAGCAGCGTCTCCTGCTCGTCGGGAGAGATGGGCGCGGGAGCGGAGAAGAGACGGAGGTTCTCCCGCAGCTGCTCCATGTTGGACATGCCGGAGAGGATCATAGTGACGCCGGGCACGTTCCGCACAAACCGGAATCCCCACGCGGCGAGACTGCCCTCCGGCCGTAGGGCGCTCAATTGCTTCACAGCCCGCTCCGGCAGAGCGGCCAGACTGCCGCCCCGCAGCGGCTCCATGACCCACACGGGCAGGTCCCACCGGCCCAGCAGCTCCACCTTTTCCCGGGCGTTCTGGAACTCCCAGTCCAGATAGTTCAGCTGGATCTGGCAGAACTCCATGTGCTGGCCGTAGGCCTGCAAAAACCGCTCCATAGTCTCGAGACTGCCGTGGGTGGAAAAGCCCAGATGGCGGATGCGGCCGGCGGCCTTCTGCTCCAGCAGATAGTCCATGACGGTGCAGCTGGGGTCCAGATAGGTGTCGATGTTTTTCTCCCACAGGTTGTGGATCAGGTAGAAGTCAAAATAGTCCGTCCGGCACTGCTCCAGCTGGGCCTCGAAGATCCTGGCAGGATCGTCGAAGAACTCCTGTTCGTAGCCGGGGAACTTGGTGGCGAGATAGAAGCTATCCCGGGGATAGGGAGCCAGCAGCCGGCCCAGCACCTCTTGGGATTTGCCGCCGTGATAGGCCCAGGCGGTGTCGAAGTAGTTGATGCCGCCCTCCAGCGCGCAGGCGATCATCTCCGCCGCCTTTTCCTCATCGATGCGGGCGCTGTCGCCGTCGATGACCGGCATCCGCATGACGCCAAGGCCCAGCGCGGACAGCTTCAGATCCTGAAAGGTCGTGTATTCCATGGTGCCGCCTCCTTTGTGTTCTGATTCCATTTAACCCTATGACAGGGCACAGGTCAAGGGTGAATTTTTGTTCAGGAAAATGCTGGAAAACGCGCCCGGGGGATTCCTCCGGGCGCGTTCAGGTTACAGATTGTAGTATTTTTCAAATTCGGCGGGATGGGGGATGGCGGCCATCTGGCGACATTCCTCCCGCTTGGACTTGATGAAGTTTTTCAGCAGCTCCTCAGGGAACACGCCGCCGGCAGTCAGATAGTCGTGATCGGCCTCCAGCGCGTCCAGCGCCTGCTCCAGAGAGGTGGGCAGATGGTGGAGCTTCGACTTCTCCTCGTCGCTGAGATGGTACAGATTCACGTCATAGGGACCCCAGCCGTTTTCGTGGGGGTCGATCTGGTTTTTCACACCGTCCAGACCGGCCATGAGAATGGCGGCGTAGCAGAAATAGGGGTTGCAGGTGGCGTCCGGATTCCGCAGCTCAAAGCGGCGCTTGTCAGGGCTCTTGGCATAGGCGGGAATACGGATAACGGCGCTGCGGTTGGAGGTGGCGTAGCCCACGGTGACGGGCGCCTCAAAGCCGGGTACCAGTCGCTTGAAGGAGTTGGTGCTGGGATTGGTGATGGCGCACAGGGAGCTGATGTGCTTCAGCAGACCACCCATAAAGTAGTGGGCCGTCCTGCTCAGATGGGAGTAGCCGTTGTCATCGGAGAAGACCGGCTCGCCGTCTTTCAAAAGCAGCATGTGTACGTGCATACCATTGCCGGCCTCGCCGTAGACCGGCTTGGGCATGAAGGTGGCGGACTTGCCGTATTTCAGAGCGGTGTTGTGGATGATGTATTTGATCATCATGGTGGCGTCGGCCATTCTGGACATCTGGCCCAGCTGGGGCTCGATCTCAAACTGGCCGGAGGCGGCCACCTCAGGGTGGTGATAGTTGATCTCAATGCCGGCGTCCTTCATGTGCATGCACATTTCACTGCGGCACTCGTAGGTCTGGTCAAAGGGCTTTGCGATGTGGTAGTTCTTCTGCTTGGCCACCACGCAGCCCTTGCCCTCGGTGGCACTGTTCCAGTAGGACTGGTTGGTATCCAGAGAGACGCCGATGCTGTTGGCCTGGACTTCCCACCCTACCTGATCGAACAGGTAAAACTCAAATTCCGGCAGAATGAGCATGGTATCGGCGATGCCGGAGTCCTTCATATACTGCTCGGCGGCCAGCACGATGTTGCGGGGATACTGGGCCAGAGGGCGGTTTTCGGGATTGTCAATGATCATGGCGTTGCCGGTCATGGACAGAGTGGGGATCTGGCAGAAGGGGTCGATCACGGCGGTGTCAGGGTCAGGGATAAATACCATGTCGCTTTTTTCCACCACAGCGTAGCCATAGTTGGAAGCGTCAAAGCCGATGCCGGATCGCATGGTGTCCTCAGAAAAGTTTCCGGCGGGAATGGTCACGTGCCGGAATTGACCGTTGATGTCCACCATCTTGAAATCGACCATTTGGATATTGTGTTTTGCGATGATGTCCAAAATGTCCTGCACGCTTTTTGCCATCGAACTCACTCCTCACGTTAAATTGATAAACTGTAGTAAGAATAGCTCCAAAAGCGAGGGTTTGTCAATGCGTCGCCGTGGATTTTTTGCCGTAGTTTGATGAATAAAAAACCTGTCGGAGACAGAAAAACAACACCGGCGAAATATTCCGCCGGTGTCGTACAGTTATGGGAGGATGGGGGAAACGAACCGCTCGCTCTGGAACGGCTCCAGAAACAGCCGCACGTCCATGTCCGGCAGCTGTGCCGCAGCGCGGATCGCGGCGGCACGGGCGCCGATCTCGTCGTCTGCGGGGAAGGGGATGTGGCAGACCGCCACCTGCCGGGGGCGCAGCACATTCTGCAAAAACTCCCGCCCCTTCCGCAGGGTGATCCACGGGAAATCCACCACAGCCAGATGGATGTCCAGATCCCGCAGCTGCTCCAGCTCCCCTCCGGCTACCTGACAGTCGCCGGTGAACAGGATGCGGTAGCCGCCGTCGTCCACCAGCAGGCCGTAATGGGGCACGTCCGCGAATTCCAGTCCCTCGTGGGTCAGCCGCAGAAAGTGAAACTCCGTGCTGCCGGAGCGGACGCGGAGGTGACTGCCGGTCAGCAGGGTCTGCCGTTCCAGCTTCTGCTCCGGCAGCGCTACCACCGCCCGGGGCCACAGCCGCGCGGCCTCCGCGGCCCGCGGAGCGGAGAAGTGGTCGCCGTGGCAGTGGGTGAAAAACAGCAGATCGGGTGCCATGAAGTCAGGATGGCGCAGCACGCAGCGCCACTGTTCCTCCGTCAGAGCGGACATGCCGGGGATCTTCTCGCTGTGAGCGGCGTCGATCCAGATCCGTTTGTCGGCCAGCTGCAGGGCCAGTCCCGCGTTGGCGCTGAGTGTCAGTTGTACGTGGCGCATATGCCCCTCCCGAACGTGTTTTTTCCATCATAGCACAGTGGGCGAAAAAAGGAAACCCGCCGTGTCAGAGAGGTGTTATGTACAATATTTAGATGTTTTGTAAAAATGTTATTTCTTTCTGATTTTGCAGAAAAAGTGTTGCTTTTTGGGGAACTACAGTGTTAATTAAAGCTAGAGGGCGAGTCCGAAATTTGAGAAATAAAAATATAATTCAAAGAATTCGGAGGAAATTTTATGGGAAAGTATGAGATCATCACAGCGGAAAACCTGTCTGCGGCAGAGCTGGCGAAGCTCATCGACCACTCGCTGCTGTTCGCCTATTCCACCAAGGAGGAGATCCTGAAATTTTGCGGGGAGGTCAAGGAGTACGGCTTCGGCTGTGCCGCCATCAATCCCCGCTTCATCGAGCTGGTGGCGCAGGAGCTGAAGGGCACCGACGCCCATATCAACGCTCCTATTGGCTATCCCTGGGGCGCCAATCTCATCGAGACCAAGGCGGCGGAGATCTACTCCTGTGTCCGGCTGGGCGCCACGGATGTGGACTACGTCATCAGCGTGGGCGCCGCTGTGGGCGGCGACTGGGACTATATCAAGCGTGAGGCGGAGGCTATGGTCAAGGCAGCCCGGGACTGCCAGGTGCCCTCCAAGGCCATTCTGGAGTGCTGCTATCTGACGGATGAGCAGAAGGTGAAGGCCGCTCTGGCCGTCAAGGAGTGCGGCGTGGACTATGTAAAGACCAGCACGGGCTTCGGCTCCGGCTGGTGCACTGTGGAGGACGTGAAGCTGCTGAAAGAGGCTGTGGGCGTGGACACCGGCGTCAAGGCCTCTGGCAGAGTGACGGATTACAAGTTTGCCATGGATCTGATCCATGCCGGCGCCAGCCGCATCGGCACCCGCGCGGGCGTGGACGTCATCAAGAGCATGGGCTGACGGGAGACAGGGAGGACGCCATGGAAAAGATCAATGGGGAAGCGCTGTTTTCCCTGAAGGATAAAATCATCGTCGTCACCGGCGGCGCCAGCGGCATCGGCCGCACCGTGGCCAACTACATGGCCGCCATGGGCGCCCACATCGCCATTTTTGACGTCACTGCCGACAAGGCGGAGGCGGTGGCCGGCGAGCTGGTGGAGCTGTACGGCCACCGGGCCATGGCCCTTGCCTGCGACGTGACGAAGCCGGAGCAGGTGGAGCAGTCGCTGGAGCGGGTGGCGGAGACGCTGGGCGTGCCTGATGTGCTGGTGAACAACGCCGGCATCGGCCAGCACAAATTCTGCCTGGATCTGACGCCGGAGGAGTGGCTGCGGGTGAATGACGTCAACTACAACGGCATTTTCTATATGGCCACAGCCTTTGCCCGGCTGCTGATCCGCCACGGCAAGCAGGGTTCCATCATCAACACCGGCTCCATGTCCGCCGGGATCGTCAATGTGCCCCAGCAGCAGATCGCCTACAACTCCTCCAAGGCCGGCGTCATCCACATGACCCACACGCTGGCGGTGGAGCTGGCGGACTACGGCATCCGGGTGAACGCCGTCAGTCCCGGCTATATCTTCACGGAGATGACCGCCAAGCGGCCCCAGTCCCTGCGGGACGAGTGGATCAGCCGGACGCCCCAGAAGCGTCTGGGCGTGCCGGACGATCTGGCGGCGGCCTATATCTATCTGGCCTCCGACAGTGCCCGCTACACCACCGGCAGCAACATCGTGGTGGACGGCGGCTATACTATTATTTGAATCACAAAAGCGCCGCAGATTGTCTGCGGCGCTTTTTGCGGGCGTGCTGTGGGATTTGTCATAGAAAATACACGGAAAAGGGGATATAATAAAACTATAAAAGACACGCAAGCAACGCACGGCCGGCACGGCACAACGGCGGGAAGGAGCTCCTATGGTATTTTTCGATTTTTTCAAAAAGCACGACATCAATGCGGATTTCCGGGAATATGAATCCTTGCCCGGCGCCATCCTGCTGGACGTCCGCACACCGGAGGAATACGGTGAGGGCCGCATCCCCGGCGCCGTCAATGTCTCCCTGCAGACCATTGAGAAAACGGCAGATGTGGTGAAGGACAAGGATACTCCGCTGTTCGTCTACTGCCGCAGCGGCGTCCGCAGCCGGCAGGCCGTCAGTGCCCTGCAGCACATGGGCTATACCCATGTAAAAAATCTGGGTGGTATCGCCGCCTGGACCGGCGACATCGAGCGCGATTGATGAGAGAAAACAAAAGACCTTGTGATCGGATGATCACAAGGTCTTTTGGCGCAGAAGGAGGGATTTGAACCCTCGCGCCGGTTTTATCCAGCCTACTCCCTTAGCAGGGGAGCCCCTTCGGCCTCTTGGGTACTTCTGCATTTGTAAAATTGTGGCGGAGAGAGTGGGATTCGAACCCACGGACGCTTTCACGTCGCCGGTTTTCAAGACCGGTTCCTTAAACCGCTCGGACATCTCTCCAGAAAGGATGCGTCCGCCGGCCGAACACTTGTAATATGTTACCACACCGATTTCTCTTTGTCAACAGGAAACACGGAAACCAGGCTGGAAAAATTTTTTGAAAAAAATGAAAAAAAGGCTTGCATTTTGTTTTGTGCCGTGTTAATATAACTAAGCTGTCTCCGATACGGAGCGGCGCCAAGTAAATATCCGGGTGTAGCGCAGTTGGTAGCGCACTTGACTGGGGGTCAAGGGGTCGTGAGTTCAAGTCTCGCCACTCGGACCATATGAACGAGGTCCGTTTTTCGAACATTTTTATCGAAAAACGGACCTCTCATTTTTTGAAAGCCTTGCAACAGCAGGGCTTTTTCTATTTGCGTTCTTTCTATGCTTTCATGAAAAAACGAAAAATGCGGAAGAATTATTTCTTCGCAGGGTCGGAATTTGAACACTGCTTTTTCATAAAATACTCGTCTTCGAATGTTTGCGGCGTCTTATATTTCAGCGTTCGATGAGGTCTGGTTTCATTATAAAATGCAATGTACTGTTCCACGCTTCGCCGGAAGCTCTGCTCTGAGGTGTACTCTCTGCGGTACGCCTCTTCTTTTTTGAAAGTCGCAAAGAATGTTTCTGCCACTGCGTTATCGTGCGGCTGGCCCGTAGCTGAGAAGGACTGTTTTGTACCGCATTTTTGCAGTAGCTCCCTAAACGCTCTGGAGGTGTACTGCTTGCCCCTGTCGCTGTGAAAGGTCAGACCTTTCGGTTCACCACGCTCCCGATATGCGTTCCGAAATGTAGTGGTCACAAGATTGGTGCTGGCATTGCGAGACACACGCCAGCCGACGATTTTCCGCGAGAACAAGTCGAGGATCATACAAAAGTAGAGCCAGTAGCCGTTGACCTTAAAATATGTAATGTCACTGACCCAAATTTGATTGGGGCGCTCGGCAGTAAACTGTCGTTCCAAAAGATTTTGTTTCCGATATTGCTGACGCTTCTTGAATTGCTTTTTCGCATCTGGACGAACGCTGTGCAAATCAAGTTCCTGCATAATGGCCGCAATTCGCTTTTTACTAACACGGATACCGCTTTCAGTAAGTATGATGCGGATTTTCTCCGCGCCGAAGCGCTGACTGCTGTCATCGAAAATTTGCTGAACCTTCAGCATCAACTCTTCTTGTTCCCTGTTATACTCACTTCGGTCGGCACGCCGGAAAATATGGTTATAAAAAGTGCCTCTTGCAACGCCGAGGGCTTCACACAGTTCATAAACGCTGTATGGGTTTTCTTCTGTTTTATAGAGTTCTTCCAGGGTGGCAAGTTTCGTTTTCAGCGGAACTTTTTCAAGAAATCCTGAGAGTTGAATGATCTCCTTCTCGTGTTCCAGCTTTTCCAGCTTCCTTGAAATTGCATCAAACTCCTTTGGGGTGTATGTATGCTGCGGAGTTTCGATAGAACAAAACTCTTTTCGCCAGTGATAAAGAGTACTCTGAGAAACATGAAATTCCTCACTAAGTGATTTCAAAGTTTCGCCATTTTGATAGCGACGCATAATGGCCTTTTTGAATTCTATTGGATAGGTTACTGGCATAGCCTTGACTCCTTTGTAGGTGATGAGGCTATTGTAATATGGAATTCAACTATAAAAGAAAACAACTAAAAATATCTATAGTGTTGGGTTATCACAGTAAAAGTCCTGAAACCGCAATGGTTTCAGGACTTTCTGTTTTGTCTTGACAAAGGCAACCCCCGGCTCTGCCGGGGGAGAAAAAGAGCTTATAGCGAGGGATGGAGTAGACAAGAAAAAGTCTCCAAGTTAGAGTGAATGAAAGGTTTGCCGACCAAATTCACAAAAACAAGGAGACTAATTCATGAAAAGTCCAGATATTAGTAGTTTAGAGCATACTAGCTGGCGGTGTCAATACCATG
>JAFUNB010000005.1 GCA_017482345.1 Oscillibacter sp. | reverse complement strand
TCTTTTCAAAGAGAGGGTAAAATCATGTACGAAGACAAGACTTTAGTGTGCAAAGAGTGCGGCAACGAGTTCGTGTTCACCGCCGGTGAGCAGGAGTTCTACGCAGAGCGCGGCTTCCAGAACGAGCCCCAGCGCTGCAAGGCCTGCCGTGATGCTCGCAAGAACGCCGCCCGCGGCCCCCGCGAGTTCTTCACCGCTGTTTGCGCCGCTTGCGGTGGCGAGGCCAAGGTTCCCTTCGAGCCCAAGAGCGATCGCCCTGTTTACTGCAGCGAGTGCTTCGCCAAGATGCGCGATCAGCACTGATAACAAGCCGGTCTTCGGTTTTTATTACTGCTAACAGAAAAGACGTCCGTTTCGGACGTCTTTTTTGTCGCCTGTAGTACGATGATTTAGTGAACAGAAAATGTACAATTTCAAAAAATATGCTATAATCTAGTCATAAAAGAGTTACACAAATAAGAATTTGGAGGTGAGTTACCGTGCAGGAAATAGTCGCAAAGTTGACAGCAAAAGATGATAAATATGCTTGTGCCATTGCTGATAAAATCATCTCCGAAAGTCAAGATACCGATGAATGGTATGAATACTTTGACACCTTTGCATCATTGCTTAACCATCCAAAGTCATTGGTAAGAAACCGAGTGTTGTACATTCTTGCCGCCAATGCACAGTGGGACGATGAAAATCGTTTTGATGTGATTCTTGATGATTATATTGCCCATGTTACGGATGAAAAACCAATTACAGCCAGACAGTGCATTAAGGCTCTCGCGCAAGTAGGTATGGCAAAACCACAATACATTTCAAAGATACTTTCCTGTTTTCATAGTGCTGATTTATCGATGTACAAAGGCAGTATGCGTCCGCTGATTGAGAAGGACATGGAAGAAACTGAAAGATTATTAACAGAGTAAACTACAATTTGTTGAGCCCAGTACCCTGACAGGAGCAAGGTTGAAATACACCTTGTTCCTTTTTGTTCCATCGTGCGTCTTTTTTGTCGTCCGGAAGGGCAGGGGAATTCGAGGTTTTCCCGGATTCTCTATTGAATTTCATTAGATAATAGAGTATAATACCATCGATTAATTCTGTACGGAGGAAAAACCCAATGATCAACATCACCAAAGACACCATCATCGGTGACATCCTGGATATCGCACCCCACACCGCTCCCATCTTCCTGTCCATCGGCATGCACTGCCTGGGCTGCCCCTCTTCCCGCATGGAGACTGTGGAAGAGGCCTGCATGGTTCACGGCGTGGACTGCGAGAAGCTGCTGGCTCTGGTGAACGAAGAGGCCAACAAGCCCCAGTAATCACCCCCAAAACAAGCGTTGCGGGACGCATACGGGTCTTTCTCCCGTATGCGTCCTTACACCGACTGCCGGAGGAACCCTATGGCGAAACGAGAACTGGAACTTTCCCCGCGGCTGCAGCTGCTGGCCGACTGGGTGCCCCGGGGCGCGCGGCTCGTTGATGTTGGCACAGATCACGCCTACCTGCCCGTCTGGCTGGCCGTGAACGGCCGCGTGAGCTTTGCCATTGCCAGCGATCTGCGCAAGGGCCCGCTGGAGCGCGCACGGGAGACCGGCGCGCGCTACGGCGCTGAACACGTGGAATACCGCCTGTGCAACGGCCTTGCGGCCATCCGCCCCGAGGAGGTGGACACCATCTCCATCGCCGGTATGGGCGGCGAGACCATCGCTGCCATTCTGGAGGCGGCCCCGTGGACGAAAGACGCGCGGTACAAGCTGCTGCTCTCGCCCCACACCAAGTCCGAGGTGCTGCGGGAGTGGTTAGCGAACAACGGCTATGCGATCTGCCGGGAGGCACTGGTGGACGACCGGAACACCCTCTATCCCGTCATGGAGGTGGAGAAGGGTGAGATGACCCTGTCTCTGGGCCAGATCTGGGGCGGCGCAAAGCTGCTCCGCGACCCCGCCGGCGACCGCTACCTCATCCAGCGGATCGTCCGTCTGCAGGGCGCCGTGGCGGGAGCCAACCGCTCCAATGTGGCGGCAGACCGGGAAAAAGCGGACCAGACGCGGGAGGTCATCACCGCGCTGCTGGAAATGAGAGAGGAGTGGCGTCATGCCAACGGTACGTGACATCGAACAGGCCCTCTTTGAGCTGGCTCCCTTCGAGCTGGCCATGGACGGCGACAATGTGGGCCACCTGCTGGGCGACCCGGATCAGGAAGTGGACCGGGTGCTGGTGGCGCTGGACATCACCGAGGACGTGGCCGCCGAGGCCATCGACGAGGACTGCCAGCTGATCGTGGCGCACCACCCCGTCATGAACTGCAAGTGGCTGCCGGTGCAGTCTGTCCGCAGCGACCGGCCCCAGGGCCACCTGCTGCTGCAGCTGCTGCGCGGCTACGTCTCCGCCATCTGTATGCATACGAATCTGGACTGCGCCGAGGGCGGCGTCAACGACGCCCTGGCGGAACGTCTGGAGCTGCAGGACGTGGAGACCGTGGAGGAGAGCAATCTGCTCCGGGCCGGCCATCTGGAGGAGCCTGTGGACCTGCGGGAGTTCGTGGACTTTGTCTGCGGGACTCTTGGCTGCAACGGCGTCCGCTATGCCAACGCCGGCCGGCCGGTGTACCGCGTGGCGGTGGGCGGCGGCTCCTGCGGCGACTTTGACGAGGCCGCCATCGCCGCCGGCTGCGACACCTTTGTGACCGCGGATCTGAGCTACCATCAGTTCCTGGACGCGAAGGGGAAGGGGATCAACCTCATCGACGCGGGGCATTTCCCCACGGAGGATCCCGTCTGCGAAAATCTGATCGCATATTTAACGGATCGGTTCCCCGAACTGACCGTCATGAAGTCCGCTTCCCATAAGGAAGTGGTACAGTACTATGTTGAAGGAGAGTAATCACTATGTCCGGACATTCCAAATGGCATAATATTCAGAAGACCAAGGGTGCTGCCGACGCCAAGCGCAGCGCCGCATTCACCAAGATCGCCAAGGAGATCCTGGTTGCCGTCAAGGAAGGCGGCGGCTCCGGCGATCCCGCCAACAACTCCCGCCTGGCCACCGTCATCGCCAAGGCCAAGGCAGCCAACATGCCCAACGACAACATCAAGCGCACCATCGACAAGGCACTGGGCAACGGCAACACCGAGAGCTTCGAGTCTGTCACCTACGAGGGCTACGGCCCCGCCGGCGTGGCCGTCATCGTCGAGGCCCTGACCGACAACCGTCAGCGCACCGCTCCCGAGGTCCGTCATGCATTCTCCAAGTGCAACGGCTCCATGGGCGCTCAGGGCTGCGTCAGCTGGTCCTTCGACAAGAAGGGCGTCATCGCCATCGCCGACGAGGACAGCGAGCTGGACGAGGATACCGTGATGATGGACGCCATGGACTGCGGCGCCGACGACTTCGAGGCCGAAGAGGGCGGTTTCACCATCTACACCGATCCCGATTCCTTCAACGACGTGGTCAAGGGTCTGGAGGAGAAGGGCTACACCTTCGCCAGCGCCGAGATCGAGATGGTGCCCCAGAACTACATCAAGCTCAGCGACGAGGGCGACATCAAGAACATGACCAAGCTCATCGACATGCTGGAGGACAACGACGACGTCCAGAACGTCTGGCACAACTGGGAGCAGGAAGATTAATTGCTGAAAACGCTGTTTTTTTCAACAAAACACCTATATTTCTGCTGAAATAGTTCTGAATGAAGAAACGGCATCCCGCCAGTTGTGACATGCGTGCGACCCACGAATAACGCCCGGAGGCTTTTGCCCCCGGGCGTTTCTACGTCCGCCGCGTCTTGACATTTCCGGCCGATTTGCTATGCTGAAACCAAAGGATCACGGGAAAGGAGTGCACCCCTATGAAAAAGAAACTGGTAAGCCTGCTGCTGGCCATCGTGCTGGTCTGCGGCATTTTGCCGATGGCTGCCGCTGTCAGCGCCGAAAAGCAGCTGGCAGCGGAGACGCTGTATGAGCTGGGTCTGTTCCGGGGAACGGGAACCAACGAGGACGGCACGCCGGTGTTCGACCTTGAAAAAACGCCCACCCGCAATCAGGCCATCATCATGCTGGTCCGCCTGCTGGGCAAAGAGGAGGAGGCCCTTGCGGGCACCTGGGAGCTGCCCTTCACGGACGTGGCCAAGGGTTCGACGGCCTATCCCTACATCGGCTATGCGTATACCCACGGCCTGACCAACGGCACCTCTGCCACCACCTACAGCGGCACGAACCCCATCAAGGCCAACCAGTATATCGCCTTCGTCCTGCGGGCGCTGGGCTATGTCTCCGGGGAGGATTTCAAGGTTTCCACCGCCTGGGAGCTTTCCGACAAAATCGGCCTGACGGACGGCCGCTATACCGCCGCTGGCAAGACATTCCTGCGGGGCGACATCGCCCTCATCAGCGCCGCCGCGCTGGAGACGAAGCGGAAGGACAGCGATTCCACATTGGCGGAGAAGCTGATCAATGACGGCGTGTTCACCAGGCGGCAGTACGCCGACATTCCGGAGCTGCTGGAGAGTCTGGAGCCACAGGAGGAAATCCGGGACCTGTACTTTGTCATTGACGGCCAGCGGCTGAGAGAGGGCTGGGCCTGGCGCGGCCAGCAGGGGAAGCATATTGTGGAACCCTTCTGGAAGGACGGCAGCCCTGTGACCGACTACGATGTGGTCATTGAAAACATCAATGACGGCAGAACCACATCCAGAGCTTCCAAAAACGCCGACGGCTCCTTCACCGTGGATCTGAAGGGCGATTTCACCGTCATTTCCGTCTATTATGTGACCTCCGTGGAAACCGTCATCAACGATGCGGGGGAGGAGGAGACCGTCATCGGGAAGACCAAGACGTCGCTGCCGTTCCAGCACGAGAGAGCCTATAACGGTCTCTACTTTGTGCAGAAGGGCGAGGCATTCTTTGACGGAGACGGACTGGGTGACAACTTCAGCGACTATTTCGTGTGTGAAGTCATGCTGGACGGCCGTCAGATCGACGACTATCAGGTGACAGTTTCCGACAGCGCACCGGTGGAAGCCTCGATCCAGCCCAACGGAACGCTGCTGCTGCGCAGTGTCAGGACCGGAACCGGCTATGTTACCATCACCGCCGCCGGCTACAGCGCCACATATAAGGTCTACAAGTTCTGAGGACTTGTGCCTCATTCTGAAAAAACAAAGAAACGTCCTTACATGACTGGTACAAACCCGGTATGTAGGGGCGTTTTTTCTGTTATACACCTGCTTCAATATATAGATTCAACAAAAAAATAGTTTTGTGCAATTATTCACAAAATTTTCCACAACCCGTCCACCATTACTATGACCATAACAGTACCGTTGACCTTTACAGAAACATTTACATTTTCTTTACCATTTACTTGTGTTCAGCGTGTACGTTTTCGTACACGTTTTGCCTTTTGGGAGCCAAGGGTGAAAGGAGTTGTTTCCATGAACGAGAAAAAGAGCTTTGTCCTGTACTTCGACGCCATGCGGCTATTCTTCATGCTTCCGGTGGAGCAGAGGGGATGGCTCATCACGGCCATCATCTTCTTCGCCGCGGAGGTGGCCGAGGACGCGTCTGTGAAGTGGGAGGAGGTGGCGGAACGGTTTCCGGAGCTGGATGAAAACAGCCGCTTCGTCATGCAGTTTATGTGCGGTACCATCGCCCGGGACACCATCAAGTGGCACAGCCAGCGGGAGGCCCGCCTGCGCCGTCAGGAAGAGAAGCGCCGCCAGCAGGAGGGAGAGGGCATCTGAGCATAAAAAAGCCCCCTCCGCGTACTGACGCGGAAGGGGCCATATCAAAGCGCGAGCAAAACTGTAAGCCGGGTTCTGTATTTGACAGTCATCTATCTAGGCGCACTGTTGCCAATGCGCTCAAGCCACCCCGGGAGCGGCCGGGCAAGCCTATATGCTCCCATACCGGTGTTGCTCCGGATAGAGTTTACAGCGATGGGCAGTCTCCAGCCATCGAGTGAGCTCTTACCTCACTTTTCCACCCTTACCTCGTCGACGCAAACTTCACATCCTTTGCCCCGCCGCTGCGCGGCAGGTCTCATTCGTTCCGTTGCGTCTCCTCTTCCCTCCGGATCCGCTTCGCTGGGTTCCGTCGGGATTTTTTACGGGGGAGTTGCAAGGGAATCTGAACAATATGAAGTTTGCGCCGACGAGGCGGTATATCTCTGTTGCACTTTTCCTGAAGTCGCCTTCGGCGGGCGTTACCCGTTATCCTTGCCCTGTGGAGCCCGGACTTTCCTCATGACCGGCCTTTCGGCCTGGCCCCGCGACTGTCTGTCTTACTCGCGGCAATTATTTTACAGGAGTAAGCAGGGAATGTCAATGGTTTTCCGCCTTTTTCGCACCGAACACCCGGTTTGACGGACGCCGGATCCTCATCCCCCAAACATAATCAGGATGCCAACAAGCATCAGTGTATTTCTCAATCTTTGGGCGTCTCTGACGTTCATGTTCACGCCTCCCCGGAATTCAAGTTTGTGTGATTCATTTTACCACAGGGCGCTGTGCCTATCAACATGCGGGACGACAGACATGGAGGGATAATCCAACCGTTGTAATTTCCGGCCGTCTGCGCTATAATGAACCCTGTATGAGAACATCGCGCGAAAACGATTTGCTATAAGGAGCGATCCTATGAAATTCGAGGAATATCTGGCGTCTTTGCAGGATAAGACCGTGGCTGTTATCGGCATCGGCGTGTCCAACCGCCCCCTCATCGAGCTGCTGCTGCGCCGGGGCGTAAGTGTCACCGCCTGCGACCGGCAGGAGCGGGCCGCCCTGGGCGACTATGCGGACAAGGTCGAAGCCATGGGCTGCCGCCTGCAGCTGGGCGAGGGCTATCTGCAGGGTCTGGATCAGGACATCATCTTCCGCACCCCCGGCATGCGCCCGGACCTGCCGGAGCTGACTGCCGCCGTGGAGCGGGACAGCACGCTGACAAGCGAGATGGAAGTCTTTTTTGAGGTCTGCCCCTGCCCGAAGATCGCCGTGACCGGCTCGGACGGAAAGACCACTACCACCACCATCATCGCGTCGTTGCTGCGCAAGGCCGGCCGCACCGTCCACCTGGGTGGCAACATCGGCCATCCGCTGCTGGCGGAGACGGGGGAGATGCGACAGGACGACATCGCCGTGCTGGAGCTGTCCAGCTTCCAGCTGATGACCATGACCCACAGCCCACAAACGGCCGTCATCACCAACATGGCCCCCAACCATCTGGATGTCCATAAGGATTTTGCGGAGTATATTACTGCAAAGGAAAATATCTTTACACATCAAACGGCAGAAGATATTGCCGTATTCAACGCCGACAATGCCATCACCGCCGAGGAAGCTGGCAGAGCTGCCGGACGCGCCCGCCTCTTCTCCCGGAAAGTGGAACTGGAGGATGGTGTGTTCCTGCGGGGAACGGCCATCATCGCCCGCCATAACGGGGCGGAGCGGGAGGTCATGCAGACTTCCGACATCAAGCTGCCCGGTACCCATAACGTGGAGAACTATTTGGCGGCCATCGCCGCCGTGGACGGTCTCGTGCCCGACGAGATCATCCGGGACTTTGCCCGGGAGTTCGGCGGCGTGGAACACCGCATCGAGCTGATCCGCACGCTGGACGGCGTCCGCTGGTACAACGACTCCATTGCCTCCAGTCCCAGCCGCACCATCGCCGGCCTGAAGTCCTTCGACCAGAAGCTGATCCTCATCGCCGGCGGCAAGGACAAGGGCATCTCCTACGACGAGCTGGGCCCCGAGGTCAACGAGCATGTGAAGCTGCTGCTCCTGTGCGGCGCCACGGCAGGCGTCATCCGCAAGAGCGTGGAGAAGGCGGAGAACTACGCCGGCTTGGAGATCATCGACGTGGCGGACTACCACGAGGCGGTGGCCCTGGCACGCAGCCGTGCCGTGGAGGGCGACGTGGTGATCCTGTCTCCCGCCAGCACCTCCTTCGACCGGTTCAAAAACTTCATGGAGCGGGGACAGGTCTTTAAAAGTATCGTCAACGCCCAGCAATAAATAAGTCCAACCCCTGACCGCATACCATGGCGGGAGGGGGTGAGGCCCGTGAGACGGGGCTTTTTCTACAACCGCCGCCGCTTCAGCCGGCGGCAAATGCTGCTTGCGCTGGCTGTGCTCATCACCGCCGCCGCGCTGACGGTGACCATGGTGGCCACCACCCAGATGCGGCCGCTGCTGGCAAGCCTTGCGGCCACACGGGTGTCCAACACCGTGACCCGCATTGTGTCCGAGGCGGTGTATGAGGCCATCGAGCAGGGCGAGCTGCAGTACGATGGCCTGGTCTCCTTTGAAAAGGACACCGAGGGAAGGATCACGGCGGTCCGCAGCAATATGGCCGCCTTTAACCACCTGCAGTCCGAGATTCTGGACACCGTCCTGACCCGGGTGGGGCAGGTGTCGGCAAGGGAGCTGTCCATTCCCATCGGCACCCTGACCGGCTCCGCGCTGCTGGCGGGCCGCGGACCCCGCATTACGGTGCGCATGGAGACGCTTGGCTCCTCGGAGGCCAATTTCCGCAACGATTTTACCGCCGCCGGCATCAACCAGACCAAGCACCAGATCATTCTGAGCATCGATGTGTCCGTCAGCGTACTGCTGCCGGGCTTTACCACCGCCACGAAGGTGTCAAACTCCTTCATCGTGGCGGAGACCGTCATCGTAGGCTCTGTACCGGAGACGTATACGTATTTTGCCACATCGCCGGAGACCTACGGAGAAGATTTGAAAGACTATATCCTGAATGGAAGTTGAGGAAGTACCATGGATTACCGCGAGGAACTCAAACAGCTGCGGGAAACGCTGGCTGAGCATGGATACCGCTATTATGTGCTGGATGACCCCACAATCAGCGACTTTGAGTATGACCGGCTGAACCGCCGTCTGGAGGAGCTGGAGGCGGAGCATCCGGAGGAGATCACGCCGGATTCGCCCACCCAGCGGATCGGCGGCAAGATTCTGGAGGGCTTCCAGCCCTATGCCCACGAGGTGCCGCTGGAGAGCCTGCAGGACGTGTTTGACGGTGACGAGGTGGCCGACTTCTGCGGCCGCATGGACGAGGCCCTGGGCGGCACCGTGGAGTATTCCGTGGAGCCGAAGGTGGATGGCCTGTCCGTGGCCCTGGAGTACCGGGACGGCGTGTTCGTCCGGGGCGCCACCCGTGGTGATGGCCGCGTGGGCGAGGATGTGACGGAGAACCTGAAAACCATCCGCTCCATCCCTATGGTATTGCCGGAAAAACTGCCCCGCCTCATCGTTCGCGGTGAGGTATATATGTCCCGGGCCGTGTTTGAGGAGATCAACGCGCAGCGGGAAGTGGAGGGCAAGGCCCTCATGGCCAACCCCCGCAACGCAGCCGCCGGGTCTCTGCGCCAGCTGGATCCCAAGATCTGCGCGGAGCGGAAGCTGGATATCCAGATCTTCAACCTGCAGCTGGCGGAGGGCAGGGAATTCGCCTCCCACGCCGAGACGCTGGACTATCTGCGCGCTCAGCGGTTCAAGGTCATCCCTTACGGCACCTTCACCGGCACCGCCGCCGTGCAGGCGGAGATCGACCGGATCAACGACGAGCGCATGGAGTATCCCTTCGATATTGACGGCGCAGTTGTAAAGGTAAACCGCCTGACAGACCGTGCAAAACTTGGCTCCACGGCCAAATGCCCCAAGTGGGCGGTGGCCTATAAATACCCGCCGGAGAAGAAGCCCTCCCGCCTCATCGACATTGTGGTGCAGGTGGGCCGCACCGGCGTGCTGACCCCCAAGGCGGTGCTGGAGCCGGTGCGTCTGGCGGGCACCACCGTCACCAACGCCACCCTCCACAACCAGGATTATATCACCGAGAAGGACATTCGCATCGGCGATACGGTCATCGTGCAGAAGGCCGGCGAGATCATCCCCGAGATCGTGGAGGTGGACTTCACCAAGCGTCCCGAGGGAACGACGCCCTATCTGCTGCCGGAGTGCTGCCCCGTCTGCGGCGCGCCCGCCGTGCGGGATGAGGATGGCGCCGCCCTGCGCTGCGCCGGCGCGGAGTGCCCCGCCCAGCTGCTGCGGAACATCACCCATTTCGCCAGCCGCAGCGCCATGGACATCGAGCATCTGGGGCCCGCCGTGGTCCAGCAGCTGGTGGAGAGCGGCTTGATCGCAAACGTGGCCGACCTGTACAGCCTCACCGCCGAGCCGGTGGCTCAGCTGGACCGCATGGGCGCCAAGTCCGCGGAAAATCTCATCAAAGCGATCGAAAAGTCCAAGGGCAACGACCTGGGCAAGCTGATCTTCGGCCTGGGCATCCGTCAGGTGGGCGAGAAGGCCGCCAAGACCCTTGCCATGCACTTTAAAACCATGGATGCGCTCATGGCCGCCACGGAGGAGGAGCTGACGGAGATCAACGACGTGGGCGCCATCACCGCCCGCTGCATCGTGGACTATCTGGCCTCCGACCAGTCCAGAGACCTGATCGACCGTTTGAAGGCCGCCGGCGTCAACATGGCCAGCACGGCAGAGCTGGTGGACGAGCGGTTCGCCGGAATGACCTTCGTCCTGACCGGCACGCTGGAGCGGTTCGACCGCAAGACGGCCCAGGCCATGATCGAGGAGCGGGGCGGCAAGGCCGCAGGCTCCGTCAGTAAAAAGACCACCTATGTGGTGGCCGGTGAGGCCGCCGGCAGCAAGCTGAAAAAGGCCCTTGAACTTGGCATTCCCGTCCTGACCGAGGACGAATTTGCAGATCTCTTAAAGTAATCGAAAGCGAGGAAAAATTATGTCTAACTCTCTGATTATGGCTACTGCCGGTCTCGGCAGCCTGCTGCTGCCCCTGATCGGCAAGATCGTGTTTGCGCTGATCGTGTATCTGGTGGGCAAGTGGCTCATCGGCAAGGTCGTGAATCTGATGGTGAAGAGCAAGCGCTTCGCCGAGCTGGACGGCGCCGTGCAGACCTTTGCCCGCAGCGCTGTGAAGCTGGGCCTGTTCGCCCTGCTGTTCATCTCCATCATCGGGATTCTGGGTGTTGAGACCAGCTCCATCGTGGCAGCTGTGGCCTCCTGCGGTGTTGCCGTGGGTCTGGCCCTGCAGGGCGCCCTGAGCAACCTGGCCGGCGGCATTATGCTGCTGATCTTCAAGCCTTTCAAGCTGGGCGACTATGTGGACGCCGCCGGCGTCTCCGGCACCGTCACCGAGCTGACTCTGTTCTACACCGTTCTGATCACCCCCGACAACAAGCGTATCACCGTGCCCAACGGCAGCCTGATGAACAGCAACGTGGTGGATTACTCCGCCGAGGAGACCCGCCGCGTGGACCTGTCCTTCAGCTGCGCCAAGGGCGAGGATCCCCGTAAGGTTCAGGAGATCATGCTGGGCGTCATGGCCAAGCACGAGAAGGTCATGAAGGAGGGCGACAAGGCTCCCTTCGCCCGTCTGTCCGGCGGCACCAACGACTCCATGCAGTTCGCCGGCCGCGTCTGGTGCAATAACGCCGATTACTGGGACGTGTACTTCGACCTGACTCAGGGCATCACCGAGGCCCTGGGTGCTGCCGGCGTGCAGGCTCCCGCCTTCCGCGTCATCGGCGACAAGTAATTGCGGCTACATAGAAAAGCGCCTGCGGACTTCCGCAGGCGCTTTTTTTGTGCTATACTGGGCGGGAAAACAAAGGAAAGGCCGGTGCAGCAGATGATGGAAGTGGTGGCCGCCCTAATCTGGGGCGGTGAGAAAGAGAAGTTTCTGGCCTGCCAGCGCCCGCCCCACAAGGCCCGGGGCCTGACGTGGGAGTTCGTGGGCGGCAAGGTAGAGCCGGGTGAGACGCTGGCGGAGGCCCTTGTCCGGGAGTGCCGGGAGGAGCTGGCGGTGACGCTGGCCGTGGGCAAGCCCCTCATGGACGTGGTGCACGAATACCCGGACGTGACGGTGCATCTGACGCTGCTGGAAGCCACCGTGGCGGAGGGAGAGCCCCGGGCGCTGGAGCACCATGACATCCGCTGGATGACGCTTAAGGAGGCGGCGGACTATCCCTTCAGCCCTGCCGATCAATCATTTTTGGAAAGGCTGAGATGCGTATGATCAGACCCATCATGAAAGACCCCATTTTCCTGGGGCGAAAATCTGCCCCCGCCACGGCGGAGGACCTGTATCTGGCGCAGGATCTGCGGGATACGCTCTCGGCCCACCGGGATGGCTGCGTGGGCATGGCGGCCAATATGATCGGCGTGGCCAAGCGGGTCATCATCTTTGACAACGAGGGCACGGACATGGTCATGTTCAACCCCGAGATCGTGAAGTGCAGCGAGCCGTACCAGACGGAGGAGGGCTGCCTGAGCCTTCCCGGCGTGCGGCAAACAAAACGCTTCCGCACCATCAAGGTGCGCTATCAGAACGAGCAGCTGCAGGTGCGCCTCAAAACGTTTACCGGCTGGCCCGCCCAGATCATCCAGCATGAGATCGACCACTGCAACGGCATCCTGATCTGAACAAAAAACGGCCCGCGGAGGATTCCGCGGGCCGTTTCTTCTCAGAACAGATGGATGGATAACAGGTAATAACCGATAGAGATCACTACGAACAACAGGGAGTAGGGGATACTCTTTTTGATGAGATCGCCCATGGTGACGTCGTAATATTCCGCCGCCACCACCAGACACACATGGGTGGGAGAGATCTGGCTGGCCGCATGGGACATGCACATGAGCAGGACCATCAGAGGCATTCCGCCGTCCGGCAGAGCCGCGAAGGCCAGCGGCGTGCCCAGCGCGATGATGCCGCCGGCGCCGCTGATGATGCCGCCCACGAAAAACAGCAGGGCGAAGATCAGATACATGGGAATGGGCAGGGCGGACAGAGCTGTGGGTAGATCCTCCAGCACGCCGGTGTAGCCGATGAATTCCTTCAGCACCAGCACCAGGAACGTATTCACCAGCAGCCGCATCTCAAAAGCGGAGCGGGCCATGCGGACGAGGTTCCCGGCCTTGAACCGGTACACCACGGCGACGGCGGCGATGGTCACCACCATGGATGTCACCACCTGCATGTCAAACAGCAGGATCAGCGTCAAAATCAGCAGGAAGGACCACAGGTGCTGCACCAGATGCAGGGCGTCCTTGCGGCGGTCGGTGCTTTTCTCCGTGCCGGGATCCTTGGGCAGGCGGCGAATATAGGGAATGTAGCCCAGCAGCACCAGAATGATGGTGGGCGGCAGCATGCCCAGCATGAATTTGGAGATGGGCACCTGAGACAGGGAGGTCATCAGCAGCACGCCGGAATAGGTGGGCAGGATGCTCTCCGGCACGTGGCGCAGCCAGCTGGTGACAAAGGCCTGCTCCTTCCGGTCCAGATACCCTTCGGTGGCGTCTTTCACAATGTCGCCGCACAGGATCATGGCCGCGGCGGAGGGCAGCAGGCCGATGAACAGCGGCGCGCCGGTGGCGTTGACCCGGCGGTTATGGAATAGGCCGTTTAAGTCCTGCTGGGCCAGCTTGATCTGGTTGCGGGCCTCCAGCGCTCGCTGCAGATAGGTGATGAGATACAGCGACACCAGCACGGAGCAGGAGCTCCAGTCCGTGAACACCCGCAGTGTCAGCAGCAACCACTGCACCGGCGGGATTCGGTACAGCACCGCTGTCACCAGTAAGCCACCCAGAATGGACTGGTAGAGGGGGCGGTGGAGGGCCAGCAGAGCGATGATCGTACAGAACGCGATAGCCAAATAGAGAAACTGAGCTTCCATAGGCAGCAAACTCCCTGTGAAATGATTTAACTATAGTATAAAAAATACAAAATACAAAGTCAATGCTTTGAGAGTGATTTGTGATGTGGTATAGTGATAAAAAAGACAGGAGGCCGCCATGCGCATCATTATTTCGCCAGCGAAAAAAATGAATGTGGACCGGGACAGCTTTCCCGTTTCCGCTCTGCCGCGGTTTTTGGAGCGGACAGAGCGGCTTTGCCATGCCCTGCAGGGGATGGATGCCCCGGCTTTAAAAGCACTTTGGAAGTGCAACGACGCCATCTCGAAGCTGAACGTGGAGCGGCTGGTGCACATGGATCTCCGGCAGGGGCTGACACCAGCCATCGTCTCCTACGAGGGCATCCAGTACCGCTACATGGCGCCGGGGGTATTTACTTCCGATGAATTGGCGTATGTGGAGGAGCACCTGCGCATCCTCTCCGGGTTTTACGGCCTCCTGCGGCCCATGGACGGCGTGACGCCCTACCGGCTGGAGATGCAGGCCAAGCTGGCGGTGGACGGCCACAGAGATTTATACGACTTCTGGGGCGGGCAATTGGCGGAGTCGGTCTTTTCCGAGACGGACTGCGTGGTGAATCTGGCCTCCAAGGAGTACAGCCGCTGTGTCACGGAATACATACCGGCGGGGAAGCGGGTGGTCACCTGCGTGTTCGGTGAGGAACAGAACGGAAAAATCATCGAAAAAGGCACTCTCTGCAAGATGGCCCGGGGCGAGATGGTGCGCTTTGCGGCGGAGTTGCAAGCGCAGTCGCCGGAGGCACTGAAAGATTTTGACCGCCTTGGCTACCGGTTCGCATCGGAGCGGTCCGCCGGGGATACCTATGTATTTATCAAGGAGGAATGAGCAGTGCAGCTGGGACTGACATGGCCCCTGCAGGGTCTGCTGAAACTGAAAAACGTGCCCTACGGCGAGCCATTGGCGAGAAATCAGTGCTGGGACGCTCACTGCATCACCCTGCGGGGGCGGAGCAGCCTGCTGCTGGTCCACTGCGCCAGCCGCTATACCTGCGTGCGCTTCGACATGACGCCGGGGGATTGGGCGTCACTTCGCCGCATCGTGCCGGAGGAGATTCGGGAGGGACTGCTGGACGCGGGACTGGAGCCGAAGACGGTGGAGCGGTATCTGGCGGACTGCGGGGAAGTGGTTTTCACCCGCACCCACGGCCGCAGGGAAGTGGCCTTTTTGAACCGGGCGTGGGAGGATGTGCTGGCGGCGGACTGGCTGCTGGACGAGTCCACTCACCACCAACTGCTGCTGGGCGGCGCGGCGAACGGCCTTCTCTGTCGGTGCGCGGAATTTACGGAAACGGATACGGCTCTGGCCCATCTGCGGCGGAGCCTTGGGGAATAAGGAGGAAACATTATGCTGGCCTATACCTATGTGGAGCGGGGACGCTTTGAACTGCGGGAAAAGGAAAAACCGGTACTGCTGGACGCAGGGGACGCCATCGTGCGGGTGACCCTGGCCAGCATCTGCACCAGTGACCTGCACATCAAACACGGCTCTGTGCCCCGTGCTGTGCCGGGCATCACCGTGGGCCACGAGATGGTGGGCGTGGTGGAGTCCGTAGGCAGCAGCGTGAAAACCGTCCGGCCCGGCGACCGGGTTACGGTGAACGTGGAGACCTTCTGCGGGGAGTGCTTTTTCTGCCAGAACGGCTGGGTCAACAACTGCACGGACCCCAACGGCGGCTGGGCGCTGGGCTGCCGCATTGACGGCGGCCAGGCGGAATACGTCCGGGTGCCCTGCGCCGACCAGGGCTTAAACCGGATTCCGGACTCGGTGACGGATGAGCAGGCATTGCTTGTGGGCGATGTGCTGGCCACCGGCTATTGGGCGGCAGATATTTCGGGTATCCAGAAGCGGGACACCGTCCTCATTCTCGGCGCCGGCCCCACCGGTATCTGCACGCTGCAGTGCGTCCTGCTGAAGGAGCCGAGACGGGTGATCGTCTGTGACAAAGACCCTCACCGGCTGAAGTTCGTCCGGGACCATTATCTAACGGTGTTGACCTGCGGGCCGGAACAGGTGGAGGATCTGGTGCTGGCCTATAGCGACCACGGCGGCGCCGATGTGGTGCTGGAGGTGGCAGGCGGGGAGGAGACCTTCCAAATGGCGTGGAAGCTGGCCCGGCCCAACGCCACCGTCACGGTGGTGGCCCTGTACGACGGGCCGCAGACGCTGCCTCTGCCGGAGATGTACGGCAAGAACCTGACCTTCAAGACCGGCGGCGTGGACGGCTGCAACTGCGCCGAGACGCTGGCCCTCATCGAGGCGGGAAAGCTGGACACCGTGCCCCTCATCACTCACACCTACGCTCTGCGGGACATTGAGGCGGCCTACGACCTGTTTGAACACAAGCGGGACGGCGTCATCAAGGTGGCCGTCCGCATGGAGAACTGACAAAACGCCCCCGAAGCATCGAGCTTCGGGGGCGCTGCTTATTTGTCGAAGGAGGGGTTCATATAGTAGACGTTCTTCTGGTTCATGCGCTCCCGGGCCAGCTCCAGACCCTCGCCGAAGCGCTGGAAGTGCACAACCTCGCGGGCCCGCAGGAACTTGATGACGTCGTTGACGTCGGGATCGTCGCTGAGCCGCAGGATGTTGTCATAGGTGGCGCGGGCCTTTTGCTCTGCTGCGATCCCGCAGGCGCGGAAATCAAAACCGCCAGAAGATCTTTACCGGAACCGCGCGGCTGTTTTCGGTGGGGCGGGAGACCTCAATGCGGTCGATGAACGTGTCCACCGTCCTCCGGTCTGCCGTTACTTCCTGCGGCGGAAGGGGCGGAGAGGGAAGCTGCGCCGTCAGTTCCCGCAGCTGATCTGTAACGGCCTGCGCCAATGCGTCGGCGGAGAGGAAAGCGCCGGGGCAGAGGGTCTTGTCCAGACGGTGAGTGGGGCAGTGGAAGTACCGCCGGCCGTGGCTTTTGGAGGTGCGCAGGCGTCGGCCGCAGCCGGCGCAGCGCACCTTGCCGGTGAAGGGGCCGACCTCTCCCGTGGCCATAGGTCGGGCGCTCTCTGCCAGCCGCTTCTGAACACTGGCCCACAGCTCCGGCGAAATAATGGCCTCGTGGGTATCCGGCACCCGCAGCCACTCCGACTGGGGCCGGGGGCGGTTTTCCTTGGTCTTGTAGGACACGCTGCCGTATTTTCCCTGCACCAGCGTGCCGGTGTACATCTCGTTGCGCAGCAGGGAGGAGATGGCAGAGTATGTCCAAAGACCACGGCCATCGCCCATTGGCTGGCGGTACCGGAGTCCCTGTTGCTGCTTGTAGGCAGTGGGGTTGGGGACGCCCTTCTCGTTGAGTATACGGGCGATGGCAGTCTTACTGTGACCGGTATTGTAAAGGGAAAATACTTCCCGCACAACGGCGGCGGCCTCCTCGTCTATCAGGAGATGCCCGTGCCGCTCAGGGTCCTTCCGATAGCCGTACAGGGCGAAGGAGCCGATGTGGAAGCCGCTTTGGCGGCGGCTGGTTAGCACGGTGCGGATGTTGTCCGAAAGATCCTCCAGATACCACTCGTTGATCAGCGCATTGATCTGGCGGGCCTTTTTGTTGCCGGGAGCGGCGGTATCGGCGTTGTCCACAATGCTGACGAAGCGGATGCCCAGGCGGGGAAACAGGCCGTGGATATACCGTTCCACCAGCTCAATCTCACGGGTGAAGCGGGACTGGGTCTTGCAGAGGACGATGTCGAACCGATTTTTGCGGGCGTCTGCCAAGAGCCGCTGGAACTCCGGACGGTTTCGGTCGGAACCTGTGTAATCATCATCGCTGTAAATGTCATACACTTGCCAGCGATTTTCGGCGCAGTAGGCGGTCAGCATGGCTTTCTGGTTGCGGATGCTGGCGCTGTCGTCATCGGGCGTGGCCTTGTTCCGGTCCTCCTCGGACAATCGGCAGTAGATGGCGGCGATGGGCATTATGTACCTCGCTCCAGCAAGGACTGCCACAGCTGCCGCAGCCGCTCACTGTCCGGTTCTCCGCTGAAAAACACATGGGTGCAGATGAGTTTCTGCAAAAAAATCACGCTCCTTTCCGTACAGACTATACGGCTCGGGAGCGTGATATGTATTCAGATGTGGTAGGTGTAGCGGGCCTCGCCGCCGTCCAGCACGGTGAAGATCTCCTCCACCATGGTCACGCCCACCCGGCGCAGCGCCTCGTCGGTGTTGGCGCCCAGATGGGGCGTGCAGATCACGTTGTCCAGACCCACCAGCGGGTTTTCGCCCTTTCTCGGCGGCTCAGACACGAACACATCGCAGGCAGCGCCGGCGATTGTTCCATTGGTAATCGCACGATACAGAGCGGCCTCGTCCAGCACGCCGCCCCGGGAGGTATTGATGAGGATGGCGTTCGGCTTCATGAGGCTAAATTCCCGGTCACTGATGAGATTGGCCGTGGTAGGCAGCAGATGGACGCCCAGATTCACGATATCCGCCTGACGCAGCACGTCGTCCAGCGTGGCGCAGCAGGCGATGCCCAACTCCTCCGCACGCTCCGGCGTGAGAGAAGGGGAGTAGCCGATCACATTCACACGGAACCCCGCCTGCATGATGCGGGCGGCCCGGAGGGCGATGTCGCCGGCGCCCACAAGACCCAGCGTCTTGCCGGCCAGCTCCCGGCCGAACAGCTGGGGCGGGGCGTTGGCGATGGGGGCGCCGGATGTTACCAGCCGGTCTGCCAGATGCAGCTTTCGCAGCAGCGTCAGACTCAGAGCCACGATCAGCTCCGCCACGGAGTCGGCGTTTTCATAGGGAACGTACAGCACGGTGATGCCGTGCTGGGCGCAGTATTCCATGTCGATGCCGTCGCTGCCGGTGCCGTGGACGGCGATGACCTTCAGCTCCGGCGCCTGCTCCAATACGCTGCGGGGCAGCTTCAGGTTGCGGTTGATGATGGCATGTACGCGGCCAAGCTCCGCCCAGTCGGACACCACTTCGGCCCGGCTTTTCAGCAGCTCCAGTGCCGCGGGGTGGATGCTCTCACACAAAAAAACGTTCATGGCGGTCTCCTCCGTCAATGTTGTTCAGTGGTTTCATTTTACAGAAACGCAGGGGAGATTGCAACGCAGGAAAAAACGGGAGAGCCGGTTTTGGCTCTCCCGTTTGCATCATTATGCCTTGTTCTGGGCTTCCACCAGACGCTCGGCGCAGTACTGCTGGCGCAGCTTGGGCTTTTCGATCTTGCCGGTGGCGTTGCGGGGGACGGGGGCGAAAATGAGCTTTCTGGGACGCTTGTAGCGGGGCAGATCGCCGCAGAATTCTTCGATCTCCGCCTCGGTGCACTCGCAGCCGTCTTTTACCTGGATGATGGCTGCGGCGATCTCGCCCAGACGTTTATCAGGAAGACCGATGACGGCCACGTCGTGGATCTTGGGATGAGCGGCCAGGAAGGCCTCGATCTGGACGGGGTAGAGGTTCTCGCCGCCGGAGATGATGACGTCCTTCTTGCGGTCAACCAGGAAGATGAAGCCGTCCTCATCCTGCTGGGCCATATCGCCGGTGTGGAGCCAGTCGTCCTTCAGCACCTCGTTGGTGGCCTTTTCATCGTGGTAGTAGCACACCATGACACCGGGGCCCTTCACGCACAGCTCACCCACCTCGCCCTGGGGCACGGTCTGGCCGTGTTCGTCCACGATCTTCACCTTCCAGCCGTAGCCGGGAACGCCGATGGCGCCCACCTTGTGGATGTTCTCCATGCCCAGATGGACGCAGCCCGGGCCGGTGGATTCGGACAGGCCGTAGTTGGTGTCGTACTTATGATGGGGGAAGTATTCCATCCAGCGCTTGATGAGGCTGGGAGGCACCGGCTGGGCGCCGATGTGCATGAGCCGCCACTGGGCGAGATTCTCGTCCTTGGCATCCAGCTCGCCCCGGTCCAGAGCGGCCAGAATATCCTGGGCCCAGGGCACCAGCAGCCACACGATGGAGCAGCGCTCCTGGGTCACGGCGTCAAACACGGCCTTGGGGGAGTTGCCCTTCAGCAGAACAGAGCGGCTGCCGGTGAACAGGGAGCCGAACCAGTGCATCTTGGCGCCGGTGTGGTACAGGGGAGGGATGCACAGGAACACGTCCTCGTGGGTGGTCTCGTGGTGGAGGGCCTCCATACGGGCGGACTGGGTCAGGGCGCGGTGCTTATGCAGAATGGCCTTGGGGAAACCGGTGGTGCCGGAGGAGAAGTAGATGGCGGCCTCGTCCTCGTCGTCCAGCAGGATCTTGGGAGCACTGCTGGAGAAGTTGCTGACCAGCCAGTGGTAGTCCTCGGCGAAGGAGGGGCAGGAATTGCCCACATAGTACAGCAGGGTGTCCTTGTCCAGCTCGTCGGCGATGGATTCCACACGGCCCACGAACTCGGGACCGAAGAACAGGATGTCCACATCCGCCAGCTTCACGCAGTAGTCAATCTCATCCGCCGTGTAGCGGAAGTTCAGAGGCACGGCCACAGCGCCGGTTTTCAGGATGCCGAAGTAGATGGGCAGCCACTCCAGGCAGTTCATCAGCAGGATGGCCACCTTCTGGCCCCGCTGGATGCCGCGGCTGAGAAGCAGGTTCGCCACGCGGTTCGCCTTCTCGTCAAAGACAGACCAGGTGATCTCCCGGCGGTAGGGAGCGGTGGAGGTGGGCTGGATCAGGGCGTATTCCTTCCAGGTGACGCGCTGGGTCTCCTGCACCTCGGGGTTGATCTCCACAAGGGCGACCTCGTCTCCGTAGAGCTTACTGTTACGTTCCAGCAGATCGGTGATAGGCATACCACACGTTCCTTTCTTGAAGCGGGAAATATCCGCGCTTTTATTGTTTTAATCATTAAAGTTGAGGATACAGGATTTGAATACAGGTGTCAAGGGCGGAACGGGGAAATTTCACCATGATCCGCGAAAACCCCGTGGTGAAAGGCTTTGTGGATACTGTTAAAATCCCGAAAGGAATTTTTATGTATAAGGCTGTATTTTTTTATTTACAACCGTACTTTAAAGTGCTAACATTATTAGAAACAAAAATTCTCGCTGGAAAGACACTGATCGATTCGCGGGAGTCCAATACCAATCACGAAAGCAGGGAACCGATATGAAACAACTGATGCTGGGCAATGCGGCTGTTGCCCGCGGCCTGTATGAGGCGGGCTGTTCCATTATTTCCAGTTACCCCGGAACTCCCAGTACGGAGATCACCGAGGAGGCCGGCAAGTACAGTGAGATGTACTGCGAGTGGGCCCCCAATGAGAAGGTGGCCATGGAGGTGGCCTTCGGTGCGTGCCTGGCCGGCCGGCGTGCCTTCTGCGCCATGAAGCATGTGGGCCTCAATGTGGCGGCCGATCCGCTGTATACCATGAGCTACACCGGCGTCAACGGCGGTCTGGTCATCGGCGTGGCCGACGACGCAGGCATGCATTCCTCTCAGAACGAGCAGGATTCCCGCCACCACGCCATCGCCGCCAAGGTGCCCATGCTGGAGCCCTCCGACTCCGCCGAGTCCCTGGCCTTCGCCAAGCTGGCCTACGAGCTGAGCGAGGAATATGACACCCCCGTGCTGCTGAAGATGTGCACCCGTGTGGCTCACTCCCAGTCCGTCGTGGAGACGGCGGAGCGTGTGGTGCCCGACATGAAGCCCTATGAGAAGAACATCGCCAAGTACGTCATGATGCCCGGCAACGCCAAGCGCCGCCACCCCATCGTGGAGGAGCGCACCCGCAAGCTGACGGAGTGGGCGGAGACCGCTCCCGTCAACCGTGTGGAGATGGGTGGCACCGGAATGGGCATCATCACGTCCTCCACTTCTTATCAGTATGTGAAGGAAGTGTTCGGTGACAGCGTGTCCGTGCTGAAGCTGGGCATGGCCAATCCGCTGCCTGTGCAGCTGATCCGCGACTTCGCCGCCAAGGTGGACAAGCTGGCCGTGGTGGAAGAGCTGGATCCCATCATCGAGAACCACTGCAAGGCTCTGGGGCTTGAGGTCATCGGCAAGGATGTTCTGCCCATGATCGGCGAGTTCTCCCAGAATCTGGTGGCTGAAGCCCTGGGCGGCGAGGTCCATGACGGCCGCGTGCTGGATGAGGCCATTCCGCCCCGTCCTCCCGTTATGTGCGCCGGCTGCCCCCACCGCGGTCTGTTCTATACCCTCAGCAAGAATAAGTGCACCGTGCTGGGCGATATCGGCTGCTATACCCTGGGCGCTGTGGCGCCGCTGAGCGCCATGGAGATGACCCTGTGCATGGGCGGCTCTGTCAGCGCGCTGCACGGCTTCAACAAGGCCCGCGGCGCCGAGAGCGAAGGCAGGACCGTTGCCGTCATCGGAGACTCCACCTTCATGCACTCCGGCATGACCGGCCTTGCCAACATCGCCTACAACCAGTCCAACTCCACGGTCATCATCGTGGATAACTCCATCACCGGCATGACCGGCCACCAGCAGAATCCCACCACCGGTCTGAACCTGCGGGGCGAGCCCGCCGGCAAGATCGATCTGGAATCCCTGTGCCGCGCCATGGGCTTCAACCGTGTGCGCGTGGTGGATCCCTATGATCTGAAGGCCTGTGATGTTGCCGTCAAGGAAGAACTGGCGGCAAACGAGCCCTCCGTCATCATCTCCCGCCGTCCCTGCGCGCTGCTGAAGACGGTGAAGCACAAGGCGCCTCTGGCGGTGGATCCCGACAAGTGCCGCAGCTGCAAGGCCTGCATGAAGATCGGCTGCCCGGCCATCTCCATGAAGAACGGCAAGGCCTGCGTGGACGCCACCCAGTGCGTGGGCTGCGGCGTGTGTGAGCAGCTGTGCGGCTTTGGCGCATTTACGAGCAAGGAGGTCTGAGCCATGGAAACCAAGAATGTAATGATCGTCGGCGTCGGCGGACAGGGAAGTCTTCTTGCCAGTAAGCTGCTGGGCCATCTGCTGCTGGAGCAGGGCTATGATGTCAAGGTTTCGGAAGTCCACGGCATGAGCCAGCGCGGCGGCAGCGTGGTCACTTACGTCCGCTACGGCGACAAGGTCGCGTCTCCCGTCATCGACAGGGGAGAGGCGGACTATATCGTCTCCTTTGAGCTGCTGGAGGCTGCCCGCTGGCTGTCCTACCTGAAGCCGGACGGCCAGATCGTCACCTCCACCCAGCGGATCGACCCCATGCCGGTCATCACCGGCGCCGCCCAGTACCCCGAGGAGCTGGTGGAGAAGATGCGTGCTACTGGCGCCAAGGTGGACGCGCTGGACTGCCTGGCCCTGGCCAACGAGGCAGGCTCCTCCAAGGCGGTGAACCTGGTGCTGATGGGCCGCCTGTCCCACTACTTTGACCTGCCGGAGCAGGCATGGCTGGAGGCCATGGAGGCCATCGTCCCCGCAAAGTTCCTGGAACTGAACAAAAAAGCGTTTGAACTTGGCAAGAATGCCTGATACATACACTGAACAGAAAGAAAAGAGGTAATGATTTCAATGGAACGCTACTATCAGCCTGAAATCGAATGTGCCCCCCGGGAAGAAATGATCGCCCTGCAGAACGAGCGCCTGGTCAAACAGGTGAAGCACGTTTGGGACAATGTGGCCTACTATCGCAAGAAGATGGAAGAAAAGGGTGTTACTCCCGATGACATCAAGTCCATCGACGATCTGCACAAGCTGCCCTTCCTGACCAAGAGCGATCTGCGCGACGCCTATCCCTATGGCCTGATGGGCAAGCCTCTGAAGGAGTGCGTTCGTATCCAGTCCACCTCCGGCACCACCGGCAAGCGCGTGGTCGCCTTCTATACCCAGCACGACATCGACCTGTGGGAAGACTGCTGCGCCCGCGCTATCATGGCTGCCGGCGGCACCGACGAGGACGTGTGCCAGGTGTCCTACGGCTACGGCCTGTTCACCGGCGGCCCCGGCCTCAACGGCGGCTCCCACAAGGTCGGCTGCCTGACCATTCCCACCTCCTCCGGCAACACGGAGCGCCAGATCATGTTCATTCAGGACCTGCAGGCCACCATTCTGTGCTGCACGCCCTCTTACGCCGCTTACATCGGCGAGACCATGAAGGAAATGGGCCTGACCCCCGACCAGATCCCCCTGAAGGCCGGTATCTTCGGCGCAGAGGCATGGTCTGAGGAGATGCGCCAGGATATCCAGAACACCCTGGGCATCAAGGCATACGACATCTATGGCCTGACGGAGCTGTCCGGCCCCGGCGTCTCCTTCGAGTGCTCCGCCCAGACCGGCATGCACATCAACGAGGACCACTTCATCGCCGAGATCATCGATCCCGATACCGGCGAGGTCCTGCCTGAGGGCGCCCAGGGCGAGCTGGTGTTCACTGCCATCACCAAGGAAGCCTTCCCCATGATGCGCTACCGCACCCGTGATATCTGCCGCCTGAGCCGAGAGAAGTGCCCCTGCGGCCGTACGCATGTGAAGATGATGAAGCCCAAGGGCCGCAGCGACGATATGCTCATCATCCGCGGCGTCAACGTGTTCCCGTCCCAGATCGAGACCGTCCTGCTGAACTACGGCTATCCCGCCAACTATCAGATCATCGTGGACCGTGTCAACCACACCGATACCCTGGACGTCCACGTGGAGATGACGCCCGAGATGTTCACCGATAACCTGGGTGAGATCGCCAAGCGCCAGAAGGAGCTGGTGGACGGTATGCGCTCCATGCTGGGCATTTCTCCCAAGGTCACTCTGGTGGCGCCCAAGACCATCGCCCGCAGCGAGGGCAAGGCTGTCCGCGTCATTGACAAGCGCAAGATTTAAAGGAGGTAACAGACATGAGCGTAAAGCAGATTTCTGTATTTCTGGAAAATAAGCCCGGCGCCCTGATGGGTATGACCGACCTGCTGGCCGCCAGCAAGATCGACATGCGCGCCCTGTCTCTGGCAGAGGCCAGCGATTTCGGCATTGCCCGCGTCATCGTGGATGATGTGTACGCCGCCTCCGACGCGCTGAAGGAAGCCGGCTTTATCTACAACATCACCCCCGTTCTGGGCGTGTGCATCCCCGACGAGCCCGGCGGACTGCATCAGGTGCTGCAGGTGCTGAACGACGCCGGCGCCAACGTGGAGTATATGTACGCCTTCTTGGGCGGCCCCTCCGCGGAGCACGCCTATATGATCTTCCGGGTGCAGGACCGCAAGGCCGCCGCAGCTGCCCTGCGTGCCAAGGGCATCAAGGTCGTGGATCAGGAGCATATCTCCCAGCTGTAACGAGCAAACACCAGCCGCCGTGCTCCGGCACGGCGGCTTTGTTTCCTGAGCAATTTTTCCGAAAAGAGGAGGTCCCTTTCTATGGTTTCTGAACGTATGCTGGGACTGGGCACCGCCCGGTCCGTCATTCGCGAATTGTTTGAGTACGGCAATCAGCGCAAAGCCATCGTGGGCGCGGAGAATGTGTTCGACTTCTCTCTGGGCAATCCCAGCGTTCCCGCCCCCAAGGAGGTCAACGAGGCCATCATCCGCATCCTGCAGGAGAATCCTGACGCCATCCACTGCTACACCAGCGCCCAGGGCGACCTGACCGCCCGGCAGCGGTTTGCGGACTCCCTGAACCGCCGCTTTGGCGAGGACTGCGGCCCCGATGATTTTTACATCACGGTAGGCGCTGCCGCCGCGCTGTGCTGCGTGCTGAACGGTCTCAGCTGCCCCGGCGACGAGTTCATCACCTTCGCACCCTATTTCCCGGAGTACAAGGTGTTCGTGGAGGGTGCGGGCGCCGCGCTGAAGGTGGTCCCGCCGGAGATCGAGGGCTTCCAGATCGATTTTGAGGCCTTCGAGGCCCTCATCAACGAGCACACCAAGGGCATCATCGTCAACAGCCCCAACAACCCCTCCGGCGTGGTCTATTCCCGGCAGACGCTGGAGAAGCTGGCCTCCATTCTGGAGGAGAAGAGCGCCGCCTACGGCCATCCCATCTACCTGATCTCCGATGAGCCGTACCGCGAGATCGTGTTCGCCGGCTTTGAGGTGCCCTGGATCCCCCAGATCTACAAGGACACCATCGTCTGCTATTCCTTCTCCAAGTCCCTGTCCATGCCTGGTGAGCGCCTTGGCTACGTGCTGGTGCCCAAGCGGGTGACGGACAGCCGGAATGTTTATGCGGCCGTGGCTGGTGCGGGCCGGAGCCTCGGCTATGTGAACGCCCCCAGCCTGTTCCAGCAGGTGACCAGTCTCTGCTGCGATATGACCTCGGACATCAGCGTGTACGAGAGCAACGGCAAGCTTCTGGTGGAGGAGCTGCGCTCTATGGGCTACCATGTGGTGCAGCCCGGCGGCGCGTTCTATCTGTTCCCCCGCAGCTTAGAGCCGGACGACAAGGCCTTCAGTGAGCGGGCCAAGGAATTTGACCTGCTGCTGGTGCCTGGCGCCGGCTTCGGTGCTCCCGGCCACTTCCGCATCTCCTACTGTGTCCAGCCGGAGATGATCCAGCGCTCTCTGCCCAAATTCCGCGCACTGGCGGAGTCCTATCGCTGATTTATTCCATCAATCGCAAGGCGCCGTCCCGACAGGGGAGGGCGCCTTGTATTTTTATGAAAAATAATGGCATATCCTATTGACTTTAACGCTTTTAAGGATTAGACTGTCTTCAATGCTTAAAAGTATTAAACTTTAAAGTGAAAAAGCGTTTTAGGAGATGATCTCATGTTCATCAAGGTAGCACTGCTGGTTGTATTCTTCGGTATCATGATCGGTGTGGGCATCTATTGCCGCAATCATGCCACGGACGTGAACGGTTTCGTTCTGGGCGGACGAAATGTCGGCCCCTGGCTGACGGCCTTCGCTTACGGCACGTCTTATTTCTCCGCCGTGGTGTTCGTAGGCTATGCCGGTCAGTTCGGCTGGAAGTACGGCATTGCCGCTACCTGGGCGGGCATCGGCAACGCGCTGCTGGGCTCTCTGATGGCATGGGCAGTCCTGGGCCGCCGCACCCGCATCATGACCCAGCATCTGGACAGCGCCACCATGCCGGAGTTTTTCGGCAAGCGCTTCGGCAGCGAGTCTTTGAAGCTGCTGGCCTCCGCCATCATCTTCATCTTCCTGATCCCGTACACCGCATCTCTCTACAACGGACTCAGCCGCCTGTTCGGCATGGCCTTTGATATCGACTATTCCATCTGCGTCATCGTCATGGCCATCCTCACCGGCGTTTACGTCATCGCCGGCGGCTACATGGCCACCGCCATCAACGACTTCATTCAGGGCATCATCATGATCGTGGGCATCATCGCCGTCATCGGCGCGGTGCTCTCCAGCAAGGGCGGCTTTATGGCGGCTCTGGAGGGTCTGGCACAGGTCAGCGATCCCGCTGTCTCCGAGGCCCCCGGCGTGTTCGCCTCTTTCTTCGGTCCCGATCCCATCAACCTGCTGGGTGTGGTGGTTCTGACCAGCCTTGGCACCTGGGGCCTGCCCCAGATGGTGCAGAAGTTCTACGCCATCAAGAGCGAGTCCGCCATCAACAAGGGCATGATCATTTCCACTATTTTCGCGGCTATCGTGGCCGGTGGCTGCTACTTCCTCGGTGGCTTCGGCCGCCTGTTCTCCGACCAGATCGACATCGCTGCAAACGGCTATGACTCCGTGGTGCCCACCATGCTCTCCGGCCTGTCCGATCTGCTGATCGGCATCGTGGTGATCCTGGTGCTGTCCGCCTCCATGTCTACGCTGTCCTCTCTGGTGCTGGCCTCCAGCTCCACGCTGACCCTGGACTTCCTGAAGGGCCATGTCATTAAGGATATGGACGAGAAGAAGCAGGTCTGGTGGATGAAGATCCTCATCGTGGTGTTCATCGGCATCTCCGTGGTGCTGGCCATCATCCAGTACAAGTCCAGCGTCACCTTCATCGCACAGCTGATGGGCGTCTCCTGGGGCGCTCTGGCCGGCGCTTTCCTGGCTCCGTTCATGTACGGTCTGTACTGGAAGAAGACCACCAAGGCCGCCTGCTGGTGCAGCTTCCTGTTCTCCACCATCTTCATGCTGGCAAACGTGGTGGTGAAGTCCAGCTTCCCCGTGCTGCTGCAGTCTCCCATCAACGCCGGCGCCTTCTGCATGATCGCCGGTCTGATCATCGTTCCCGTGGTGTCCCTGTTCACCGCCAAGCCGGACAAGGCCCTTGTGGACGACGCCTTCTCCTGCTATGATAAGAAGGTCCTGGTGGCCCAGCGCGACGCTCTGGGTGACCATCACGAATAACCTTCAAAGGATCTGAGTCCATGATCATAGACTTCCATACCCACACCTTTCCGGACGCCTTCGCGGCGAAGACCGTTGCGGCGCTGAGCCGCGTCTCCCGCACAAAACCCTTCACAGACGGCACTGCAGCCGCACTGCGGGCCTCTATGGAGCGCGCCGGGGTGGATCACTCCGTACTCCTTCCGGTGGCCACAAAGGCCGCGCAGGTCGCCGGCATCAACAACGCCGCGGCAGAGCTGAACAGCAAGGGAGAGGGCCTGATCTCCTTCGGCGGCATCCATCCGGACTTTCCGGACTGGAGCGCGGAGCTGGACCGCATGGTGCAGCTGGGATTGAAGGGCGTCAAGATCCACCCCGTGTACCAGAAGGCGGAGCAGGATGACATCCGCTACCTCCGGATCCTGGAGCGGGCAGGGGAGCTGGGACTCATCGTGGTGACCCACACCGGCATCGACATCGGCTATCCGGATGAAACTCAATGCTCGCCGGAAAAGCTCCGCAGTGCCATCCGGCAGGTAGGCCCCGTGAAAATCGTGGCGGCCCACATGGGCGGCTGGAAGCAGTGGGACGAGGCGCTGGAACAGCTGGCGGACACGGATGTGTTTGTGGACACCTCCTTTTCCATCGGCATCATGGAGCCGATCCCCGACAGCGGCTACTCGAGCGAAGAGCTGCAGCTGCTGACGGGCGAGCAGTTTGTCGCCATGGTCCGTGCCTACGGCGTCCATCGGGTGCTGTTCGGCACAGACAGCCCCTGGAGCGGCCAGCAGGAGAGTCTCGCATGGCTGCGCACCGCACCTCTGACGGCGACGGAACGCACCGCCATTCTGGGGGAAAACGCCCAAAAACTGCTTGGAATTTCATAACACGCAAGAGCGCCGTTTTCGGAAGAAAGCGGCGCTCTCTTTGCAAACCGGGAAAAAATCTGGTATGCTGATACAAAACGAGGGGAGGGGAGAGCATAAAGAGAACACGCATGATGGCCGCCCTAGTGCTGAGTGTGTTGTGTTTGACCGGAACGGCCTTTGCCACAGCGTCTGACAGCCCCGCTACCCGCGCGGAAGCCGCCGCGGCTCTCTGGGAGGCGGCAGGCTGCCCGGTGGTGGTCAATTATGCCATGGCCTTTGGAGATGTGCCCCAGGACGCGTTCTATACGGAGGCGGTGCGCTGGTGCGCCGCGGAGGGATACATGCAGGGCTACGATGGAAAGACCTTCGGCCCGGCAGACCCCATCACCCGCCAGCAGCTGGCGGCGGTGCTGTACCGCTATGTACAGCGTCAGGGCGGCGGTTTTGTCGGCATGTGGATGTTCCCCCTGCGGTATACCGATGTGGCACAGGTGCGTGAATGGGCTTATGAGCCCCTGTGCTGGATGACCATGAAGGGCGTCCTGGCCGGAAATTCGGACGGCGCTCTATGCCCCAACGGAACCGTGGCCCGCGGTGAACTGGCCGGTCTGGTCAGCGCCGCGCTGGCGACGGCGGAATGAGTTGATCCCGAATATGCAAACTGCCCCCGGAGGAACGTCTCCGGGGTTTTTTCCGCGCCAACCGCAGCGCACCATCTGCTGCGAGGTCTTCGGTCAGGTCGGCGATCAGATCGCCCTTCACCTGCATGGTGGCGGAGGTCCAGGGCGCGCCGGAAGCGAACTGGGGATAGACGCCGGTGGTGTGATCCACGAAGTAGGTATCGAAGCCGCCGGAGCGGATCTGGTCCTCCGTCAGGTTGCGGGTCAACTGATGGACGATGGTGCCCACCATCTCCAGATGGCCCAGCTCCTCGGTGCCAATGTCGGTCAGCAGCGCTTTCAGCTCGGGATAGGGCATGGAATAGCGCTGGCTCAGATAGCGCAGGGAGGCGCCCAGCTCGCCGTCCGGGCCGCCGTACTGGCTGATGATGACCGCCGCCAGCTTGGGGTTCGGCGTTTTGATCTTCACCGGATACTGCAGCTTTTTCTCATATACAAACATCAGTCGTTCCCTCCTTCATCCCAGGGCCAGGGGTCTTTCAGCCAGGCGAAGCCGTCCTCGGGGGTGGGCACCGTCATCTGCAGAGGGCCGTACAGCTTCTGGTATTTTTCCCGGCCCTCCTGGGCCAGCTTCAGATACGTCCAATACAGCTGCAGGACCTCCTGGTCGTCCTTGTGGGTCACCAGATACAGACCCAGCTCGTCGATGGCAAAGTCCAGCGCCATCAGTTCAACTAAGGCGGTGTTGGGCAGCTTGTTTCTGGCCTGCATGGCCCGCTTGAAGGGCAGATCCAGACCGGGGAACAGGGTGCCGGTCTGCAGCGCCTCGGCCCGGCTGAACCGGACAGGGTTATTCTCCTGCACGGGAACATAGGGAAACGCCAGGGGAGCGCAGACGCCGGGCAGAATGCCCATGTCCGCACTGCAGGCGTTGGATTGATTGGGTTTCTCCATATGGCAATGGATCCTCCTTTCGGAACTGCGCATAACATGCGCTCAGACCAGTATATGTGAGCGGGGAGTGATAGGAGCCTGCCCTTGATTTTGTTCAATTTTGCGCCTATAATCGGAATAGAAGCCTCGCTCCTGCCATATGGTTTTTCCGGGAGGTGAGGGGTAACATGTTTCTGGTGATTCGTATGCGGCGTGTTTTGTGCACGGGACTGGTGTGCACCATTGCCGCCCTCTGCGGTCTGCTGGTGTTTCGTGGACAGGGCGGGGCGTTTCTGCCGGTCTTTTCTCCGGACAGGGAGCCGCCGGTGGTACTGGTCATCGACGCCGGCCACGGCGGGGAGGACGGCGGCGCCGTCTCCACAGTGGATCCCGCTGTGTCTGAGGGAGATCTGAATCTGGCCATAGCTCTGAAGGTCGAGGATCTCATGGCCCTGCTGGGGCAGGAGACCGTCATGACCCGCAGGGAGGACGTGTCCATCCATTCCGAGGGTGCCTCCGGCATCCGGGAAAAGAAAGCCTCCGACCTTCGCAACCGGGTGGCGCTGGTCAACAATACGCCGGACGCCGTACTGTTGAGCATCCATCAGAACAGCTTGCCGTCCTCGCCGGTGACCCATGGGGCGCAGGTGTTCTGGAACGGCGGGGAAGGGGCGCAGGACTGGGCCCAGAGCGTGCAGGACGCGCTGAATGTGAGCATCAATATCGGGAACGAAAAAAAGACAAAACCTATCCCAAATTCCATTTATCTGATGAAAAACATCACTGCTCCGGGAATTTTGGTGGAGTGCGGCTTCCTGTCCAACCGGGAGGAGACCGCGCTGCTCCAGCAGCTGGACTATCAGCTGCGGCTGGCCACGGCAATCACAGCCGGCTGCGGCGCATTTGAAGGGTGAACGTATGAAACAGAAAACGCTATTTTACTGCACGGAGTGCGGCAACGAGACGGCGAAATGGGCAGGGAAGTGCCCTGCCTGCGGTGCGTGGAACACCATCGTGGAGCAGCCGGAAAAACCGAAGCTGAGCGGCGTGAAGGGCGCCGGCAAGGCCGTCCGCGGCGGTATGCCCGCCCGCCGTGCCTGCCCGGTGACGGAGCTGCACACGGACGAGGAGATCCGCTTTCCCACGGGAATGGGGGAGCTGGACCGGGTTCTGGGCGGCGGCGCCGTCAAGGGCTCTCTCGTGCTGGTGGGCGGCGCGCCCGGCATCGGTAAGTCCACACTGATGCTGCAGATTTGCAGCAAACTCTGCGAATTTTCCAAGGTTTTATATGTATCCGGTGAGGAATCCGAGCACCAGCTGAAGCTGCGCGCCAAGCGTCTGCGGGTGGAAAGCGGCAGTTTGTTCGTCATCTCCGAGACCAGCCTGGGCGATCTGCTGGAGTGCGTGGCCACGGAACAGCCGGATGTGCTCATCGTGGACTCCATCCAGACCCTCTACAACGAGGCACTGGACTCTCCGGCGGGCAGCGTCAGCCAGGTGAAGGACTGCACCATGGCGCTGATGCAGCTGGCCAAGGGGCAGGGCATCACGGTGTTCGTCATAGGCCATGTCAATAAGGAGGGCTCCATCGCGGGCCCCAAGGTGCTGGAGCACATGGTGGACTGCGTGCTGTACTTTGAGGGCGACCAGCATACGTCCTACCGGATTCTGCGGGCGGCCAAAAACCGCTTTGGCGCCACCAATGAGATCGGCGTGTTTGAAATGCAGGACGGGGGACTGGCCGAGGTGGAAAATCCCTCGGAAATGCTGCTGTCCGGCCGGCCTGACGACGCGCCGGGCACCTGTGTCACCTGCGTGATGGAGGGCGCGCGGCCCGTATTGGCCGAGATCCAGGCGCTGGTGGTCACGTCTGCCGCCAGCAATCCCAGACGCACCAGCAACGGCTTTGATTATAACCGCGCGTCCATGCTGCTGGCTGTACTTGAAAAACGCGGCGGACTGAAAGTGTCCACATGTGACGCATATCTCAATATCATCGGCGGCCTGACGCTGGACGAGCCTGCGGCCGATCTGGCGGCCGTGGTGGCGCTGGCGTCCAGCTATCTGGACCGCCCGATCCCCAGCGATCTGGTGGCCATCGGGGAAGTGGGTTTGACCGGTGAACTGCGTTCCGTGAACCAGCTGGCCCAGCGGATCTCTGAGGTGCACCGTCTTGGCTTTACCAAATGCGTCATTCCGGCGCACCGGGCTGAGGGTCTGCGTTCGCCGGAGGGACTGGAACTGATCCCGGCGCGCAATATCGGTGAGGCGATCCGAGCCGCGCTGCGGCCGCAGGCTTAAGCTGCGCGCAGCCGAAGCTCGATCCGGCTGCCGCGGCGCTGTCCAGCTCGCAGAAGCCGTTTTGCTGATAAATGCAGTTGTGGGCGCAGGAAGTCCGCCGCATAAAGATCATCCGTTCACAGTTTGATAACCGTAGTTTGCGTACTCCGACGCATTTTATGACCGACACACGACAGAGAGGAGGCTTTTGGAGGGATATATAAAATTGAACAAAATAAAAATTTTGTTCAATTTAGGGGAGAGGAAAACGCCTATTTCCGAGGCCCCTCCCGAATTTGACCGGTTTCCAGCGATTCTGGGACTGCCCAGACGGACTCTGGTTTATTTGTATCCGCTCCAGCAGATTTGCCATGGCCGATTACCGTACCGAAGCGCCGCAGATCCTGCGGGATTTTCTGGCGTATCATGAAACCATCAAAGCGCACTCCCGCCGCACCGTTGACGAATACTATCTTGATCTGCGGAATTTCTTCCGCTACATGAAACAGATCCGCGATCCGCAGCTCTCTGACAAAGCGCTGGACGAGATCGATATTATGGACGTGGATCTGGAGTTTGTCGGCAGCATCACGCTGACGGATATTTACGGCTACATGACCTATCTGAGCCGCGACCGCGTCCAGTATCAAAACAGCCGCAATCCTGAATACGGTCTCAGCGCGTCATCCCGGGCCCGTAAGATCGCCACGATCCGGTCGTTCTATAATTACCTGACCAATAAAATGCACTTACTTCGTGAAAATCCTGTCAAAGACATTGATTCGCCCAAATTGAAGAAAACACTGCCCAAATATCTGACTTTGGACGAAAGCTTGCAACTTTTAGACTCTGTAGACGGCAAAAATCAGGAGCGAGACTACTGTATTCTAACTTTATTCCTCAATTGTGGCCTCCGAATCTCCGAGCTGGTGGGCCTGAACCTCAATGACATTCAGGAAGACGCGCTGCGGGTGCTCGGCAAGGGCAACAAAGTGCGGATCATCTACCTGAACGACGCCTGTCAGACGGCGATCAACCAGTATCTGGCCGTCCGCCGGCCCATTCGGGGCAAGGATGCCAACGCGCTGTTCCTGTCGTCTCAGAACGAGCGGATCAGCCGCTCCACGGTGCACGCCATGGTAAAAAAGCGCCTGGGCGAAGCCGGCATCGACGCCAGTCAGTATTCCTCCCACAAGCTGCGTCACACCGCCGCCACGCTCATGCTGCAAAACGGCGTGGATGTGCGCGCCGTACAGGAAGTTCTGGGCCACGACCACCTGAATACCACGGAAATTTATACCCATATCGACAACGATTCCCTGCGGGTTGCTGCAAAGGCAAATCCCTTGTCACGAGTGAAAAAAACTGGGAAAAAGAGTGATGCATAAAGAAAAAACCGCTCCGAAAGGAGCGGTTTTTATCATATAGAGCCTCCTCCCTGCCGCCTCAGCCGTGCAGCAGGCCGGTCCAGTTCCAGCTGCCGTACATGGGCATGGTGCCAAGACGCCAGACGGAGACGCCGGTGATGTCCAGCAGCTTCGCGGCAGCCACCTTGGGCTGTACGTCGTCGTACCACAGGAAATAGCGTTCGCCGCTTTCGGTGGAGTAAACGGCGTAGTGGGACTGGTACGTATTGGAGTAGCCACGGGTGGTGTCAGACTGCTGCAGGCGCTTGTAAACGGTGGCGTTGTCGGGATAGATGGGTATGCCGGAAACCAGCTTGTTGTTGCCGTCGATCTGCCAGGCGGTGTGCTTGCTGCTGAAGCCCAGGGCGATTTTGGAGTGGTCGGCAACGCCGGTCTCCTCATCGGTGATGGCCAGCATGGACAGGAAGATCTGATCCATGGGAGTCGGCGCGTTGGCCTTATAATACTCGCTGCCGATAAAGGCGCTCAGATCCCGGGCGTCATAATCGTAGGCCATGAGGATGACACGGTCCGCCAGTTCGCCGATGGCCGCGTAATCATAGCCGTCGTAATAGGCGCCGGTGGTCAGAACGGGAGAAACGCATACGGAAATGGTCTTGTCCAGCGCGTGGACCTTGGGCTCCAGCGCCTGGAGGAACCGCACGAAATCCTCCTTCTGTGCGGATCGCAGACCCTCAAAATCGATGGTCACGCCGGCGTAGGGATTTTTGCCGATGGTGTTGTAGTCCACGGTCAGCTCGTGGATGATCTGTTCCACGGCCTGTTCCCGGCCCTCCGGCGAGGCCAGCAGCTCTGCGGCGCCGTCCCCGGCAGTCATAAACACGTTCAGGTTCAGATCAACTTCATGGTCATCCATATAGGAAGTGACGCTCTGATAGCTGGCCGGCACGAAGAATTCGTTGCCGTCGGCGCTGGTGGTGGCCAGCATCGCCTCCTCCCCGTCCCACGTCATGCGGCTCCAGCCGGCGCTAACGGTATCCATGCCCTGGGCGTAGTCCAGCTGGCTGTAGGAGGAGATGGCGTAGAAGCCATGGACCCAGTCCAGCGGGCGGTTCAGCTTCTCATAGATGCGCACCAGCATGGCGGCCGCCTGCGCCCGGGTGGCGGTGGCATTGGGCGAGAATGTGGTGGCAGAGGTGCCCTTCGTCATGCCGATCTCATAGGCGACGGCGATGTACCCGGCGTTCTGGGTCACGTCAGTAAATGGCAAGGAAATTACCTGTTCAGCCATTGTGGCGGCGCCTTTTAAGCCCAGCGCACGGGTCAGAATCTCCGCCATTTCCGCCCGGGTGATGGGATCGCTGGGGCGGAAGGATCTGTCGTTGTCCACAGCGTCGTGAAGCTGAGCCTGTTCGATGCCGAATTTATAGACATTAGAGAGATTCTGTGGGATCTGCATAGCCTGCGGAATCAGCCACATGGAAACATGGGCGGTACTTCCGCTGGGGATCCAGCCCATCATCCGGCCCACCACCGTGACGAACTGGGCGCGGGTCATGGTGTCGCTGTAGCCAAACGTTGTCTCGTTATATCCGTTCATCAGACCGTAATCCACGGCCTTCTGCACCTCAGCAGCCAGAGCGCCCTCCGCCGGAACATCGGAAAAGCCGGTGGCCGGAGCAGCCGCGGCCGGCACAATGAGAGAAACTGCCGTCACGGCAGCCAGCAGCCAGGAAGTGATGCGTCTCATGAAAAACATCCTCTCTGTTCTGGAATTGTCTCCATGATAGCAAATCTGCGGGAAAATATTGTGAACAGACTCTTAAAAGATGGTTAAGGATGGATCGTTCCCGTGATGTGCAGGAAGCGGATGGCCCGGAATTCGTAGGTGGACAGCGGCCGGTTGTCGGCGTCATAGCTGTGGGCGGCGACAAGCGTGTTTTCCAGCGTGGGCGGCATGCCCGTTGCTACCACCACGGGACAGTGCTGGAATTCATTCCCTTTGAAGGAAAGCTGCACGATGTCTCCCGGCCGCATGGCCTCAAGCCGGCTGTCCTCCGCAACCGGGCCGAGGGAAAATTCCCTGCGGGTCAGAAAATTATATAAATAAGGAACACCCGTCCAGGCGGGCGCCTTCTGGTTGGCGTCGATATAGTACCAGCCAAACGTGGGCGTGAAATTCATAACGCCGCTGCCGGCGAAAATACACTGGGACGCGAAATTGGTGCAGTCCCCTCCCAGGTTTTCATAATCGTAAAAGGCCGGATTGCGGCCGTAAGCCCAGCGGTGGGCGTACTGCACGGCAGCCTTGCGGTCGTAGTCCTGTAAAAAACGCATGGTCTCCCCTCCCCTTTTTCATTCTATGCGGGAGCGGGAACCACGGTACAAAAAAAGAGAGACGCCGGAGCGTCTCTCTTTTGTATTCAGTGTGATAATCAGGCCTTGCCGTCGCAGCCCAGGACGTTGATCAGCTTGTGCTTGACCATCTCCTTGATGGCGGTACGGGCGGGCTTCAGGTACTGGCGAGGATCGAAGTGAGAGGGATTCTGAGCCAGGTACTCGCGGACGGAAGCGGTCATGGCCAGACGCAGGTCAGAGTCGATGTTGATCTTGCAGACAGCCATGGAAGCGGCCTTACGCAGCTGCTCCTCGGGCACGCCGATGGCGTTGGGCATAGCGCCGCCATACTGGTTCACCTTGGCGACGAAGTCCTGAGGAACGGAGGAAGAACCGTGCAGAACGATGGGGAAGCCGGGCAGACGCTTGGAGACTTCCTCCAGGATGTCGAAGCGCAGAGCGGGAGGAACCAGGATGCCCTGCTCGTTGACAGTGCACTGCTCGGGGGTGAACTTGTAAGCGCC
>JAFUNB010000004.1 GCA_017482345.1 Oscillibacter sp. | reverse complement strand
TGATTAGCGAGGAGCGGCGCGATTGGCGGCCCCGAAGGGGGCCGGGAATCGCAAGGCCGCGACGGTGGGCACAACGTCAGCCGGTGCCGAAAGAGGCTGGAATGGCCCAACGGTGAGCAAGCGGCGCAGTGAAATCCGACAAAGGCCGGGGATCGTGGCGCAACAAAAACACCGGTAGCAGGCACACCGCAAGCTCAACGTTTGAAAGCCCCATCACACAAACCTAACCGACCGGAAACGTTCCGGTCGGTTTTTTCTCCCCCGCCTCTAGGAAAACGGGGAAACCTGTGGTATACTGCCAATATCATAGAAGAAACCAAGGGAGGATCCCCATATGAATGATGCCCTGAAGCAGATCGAAACCGTTCTGGATGAGCGGGTGCGGCCGCTGCTGCGGACCCACGGCGGTGACGTCCAGGTAGACCATTTTGAGGACGGCGTGGTGTATGTGAAGATGCTGGGCCAGTGTGCCGGCTGCCCCTCCGCTGACTTGACCAATGAGACCATCGTGGAGGCTGAACTGGTGAAGGCTCTGCCGGACCTGGTGAAGAAGGCAGTCATCTTCCAGACCGTCAGCGACGAGCTGTGGGAGCAGGCAAAGCGGCTCCTGCGGGACCACCATCTGTAAATGAAAAGACCGCCCTGAACGAACGTTCAGGGCGGCTTTTTGCGTATTACCAGGGATGATAGACCCAGGACTGGCCGGGCGTCATGGCGAAATAATCGTAGCGGATGGTTTTTCCGCTGTCGGCCCAGGTGGTGTCGATGTGATACTGGATGCCGTCCAGCGTGGCCACGGTCCAGATATGCTCGTCGTTGGCCAGGGTGGTGCACTGGATGCCCTCCAGCTTCAGCAGCATATTGTAGGCGCCGGTATAGCCGTCGCACACGGCCAGACCGTCAGCGAACAGGCCGTAGGCGATGTGGCTGAGAGAGTCGGCGGAGGCGTCGTAGTCATAGCGGCTGTTTTCGCAGATCCAGGTATAGTAGACCAGCGCTTTTTCCCGCTCGCTCATACCGGAGTGGATGAGACCCTCCTGCCACAGTTGGTCGTGGACGACGATGGCGGAGGCCATGGCGGCGTCCCGGTAGGCGGACAGGTTTTCACCGCCGCTGGCGGCGGAGAAGGTGAGGGTCAGGGAGCCGTCGACCATGTAGGTGCAGGAAACGCTGTTGTAGCACTGCTCGCAGTAGGTTTTGACCACAGCCAGCGCCTGCTGCATGATGGACCGGGAGCGGGCGGCGTCCAGTGAAGGATACTTAAGGACCAGGGTGCTGCTGCCGGAGGAGAGCATGCTGCGGATGGCCTGATGCATTTCCTCGTCTGTGGAGGGAGCGGCGATGTACTCCGCGGCGGGAATGAGGCTGGCCAGCGTGCGGCCGGCGGCGGAGACGAAGCGGGGGTCGCTGCTCCAGTCCACGGTGATGCGCAGCTGGGGATCGGCCATGCGGGTCAGCATGGCGGCCACGGCACCGCGGGTGATGGGCTGGTCGGGATAGAAGTCGCCGGCCTTGTTGCTGCCCTGGGAGATGCCGGCGCGGTAGAGATACAGGATGTCCTGATAGTAGTCGGTGTATTCCGTCACATCGGTGATGTACTGCCGGCGGGCGTAGCCCTCAGACACCATTTCCTCGTTGATGAGGGGCAGGGCCTCCTGGGGCAGAGTGGCGGCCAGAATGTGGGCCACCTGGGCCCGGGTGGCGGCGGAGCCGTAAAGCCCGGTCAGCTCATCGCCCAGAATGTTTTCCGCCTGCAGATAGAACAGATACGGCTCGTAGGCCCGCTGGGGCCGGTCGGCGGAATGGTATGGAGCGGCGCCGGTCTCAGCCTCGCCGTGGAGATACAGGCTGCGGAGCCGGCCGGCGAAGATGACGGCCTGTCCCACGGTGATGGAGTCCTGCATGCCGAAGGTGCCGTCCGTTTTGCCCACGGACAGACCGTATTCATACAGAGCCGCCACGTTGTCGTAGAAAACAGAGTCGCGGGTCAGATCGGAGAACTGGCCGGCGTAGGTCTTGGTGCGGGGGATGGGAGAAGGCTCTTTGACCGCGTGGGCCGGAACTGCCAGCAGGGCCAGAGCCAGCAGCAGGGACAGCAGTCGTTTTTTCACAGGCGGCACCTCCTTGTTATGCGGATCAGCCGGGGATGTTCAGATCCTCGGCGACGCGGTCTTCGACGTAGGGATTCAGGTGTTCATTGACCAGAGCCAGTGCGGCCTCCTGGTCGATATAGATGTAGGGGGACTTCCACTCGCCGGGCAGGGTGGAAAAGGTGATGTTGTCGGCGCCGATGGAGATGGCCTCACTGCCCAGCCAGGCCAGATTACCCAGAGACAGATCGGTGTCTACGGAGTCTTGGAAGATCTTGGCGAAGGAGCCGACCTTGTCCACGTTGGACAGGGTCAGGGTCTGCTTGGCCACGGCCTTCAGGAAGTTCTGCTGGGTCTGCATACGGCCGATGTCCTGACTGCCGTAGCCGGTGCCGTCGTTGTTCTGGCGGAAGCGGACCACTTCCATAGCCTGCTGGCCGGTCAGATGGTGCATGCCCTTTGTATAGTGGATGGAGAGGTTTTGCAGCGGATCGTCATAGTCCATGTCGATGGGCACATAGAAATCCACGCCGCCGATGGCGTCCACCAAATCGATGAAGCCGTTCAGATCCACGGTGACGGTGAAATCCACGGGGATGCCCAGCTGGTGGGAGATGGTGTCTGCCAGCAGCTCCGTGCCGCCGGAGTTGTAGGCGAAGTTGATCTTGTGCTCTTTGCCGTTGATGATGGCCTTGGTGTCCCGGGGGATGCTGACGCCGTGGATCCGGCCGGCTTCGGCGTCGATGCCCACCAGAATGTTGGTGTCGCTGCCGCCGTTTCCGCTGTCCACGCCGGAGACGAGGATGGTATAGGCGTTTTCGCGCCGCTCCGTGTGGGCGGCCAGCGCTGCCGCCGCTGCGGCCTCTTCGGCGGAGATCTCGTCAACGGGGGCGGGCTGTCCGGGCTTTTCTGCCTGGAGCTCCGGGGCGCGGAACATACAGTGGGCGGCGGCATAGATGGCGGCCACTGCAAAAAGCAGCAGCAGGGCAATTCGGCTCCAGTTGAGCCGGCGGCGGTGTTTTCTAGTCATGGGATACGATGCTCCTTAGTCAACGCGGCGTGCCGCGATGGGTGTGGTCAAATCAATTTACATAATGCCGCCACTATTATATGTTGTCTCATTTAAAAACACAAGAGGAAAATGGCGTGCCCCGCGGCACGCCATTGTTCATGTTTCGCTGTTTTCTGCCTGCGCGGCGGCGCACAGCTGCTGCAGAAGGGACTTGATATCCGCCAGCAGTTGGTTCTGATAAGAGAGGGCGCAGTGTATGTAATGCAGGTTTTGGTCCCCGTACTGAATTGGCTCGGCGTCATTCACCGGGTGCGGCCAGCGGCGGACCGGCGGTTCGGGTGTGGAGGGACACAGCGGCTGGGCGGTCACATTGCGGCCCGTGCGGCCGCGGCCCCGGGAGCAGTTTGCCATTTCCATTCCTCCGATACAGGTCGTTTTGAACCAGTTTATGCGGCGCTTATCCGCCGCGATACTTTTTTCGTGTGGCGATGCCGCCACGGATGTGCCGCTGGGCCTTGTTCACGTCCAGCACCTCTTTCGCCTGCAGATACAGCGGACGGTTGAACTGAGGCAGCCGTTCCGAAATATCCTTGTGCACTGTGGATTTGCTGATGCCGAATTTCTGCGCGGCGGCGCGGACGGTGGTCCGGTTCTCTATGATGTAAAGGGCCAGGCGTTCCGCCCGCTCCTCCATGTTTCCCTTCAAGCGCGTTCACTCCCCACCTCTTGGTGGTTCAGTCTATGCGGGAGCGGATGGGAATATGAGGGGAGGACAGCGGCGGAGCCGGGGAAAACACGGTGACGGGCAGACGGCGGCCCTCCGCTGGGGCGTGACCCGCAAAAAAGTGATGTATCAACGAAAAAATTGATATTAGGGCTTGTTTTCTGGGAAATTCTGTGATAATATCAAAACCAATTGAATATGGCTGCTTATATAAATCCATGATTGGATGGATGTCTCTACAAACTGCCGGAATAGTTTACTATAAGTCGCGGGAAACAAAAACCACGGACTGTAAACTGTTCCGTTTTTTTGCGCCCGAAGCCATGGAATCAAAATACGAAACAAAACACCGAGGAGGAAGCTATGGAGCAGAAACAGGAAAACCGGATCTTGGGCGAAGAGAGTATCCCTAAGCTGCTGCTGAAATTTTCGATCCCCTGCGTCATGGGCCTGCTGATCAGCGCACTATATAATATTGTAGACCAGATCTTCATCGGAAACAGTGAACTGGGCTATCTGGGCAACGCCGCCACCGGCGTGTCTTTCCCCATCATCTGTATTGCCAACGCCTTTGCCTGGTGTATCGGTGACGGCGCGGCGTCCTTCCTGAGCATCTGCGGCGGACGGAACGATACGGACAGCGCCCACAAGTGCGTGGGCGGCGGTATCACGGCCACTCTGATCATCAGCATCGTGCTGTCAGTCATCTGCGAGCTGTTCAGCGAGCCGCTCATGCGTCTGTTCGGTGCTTCCGACCAGACGGTGGGTATGGCGGTGGAATATTTCCGGATCGTTGCGGCCTTCTTCCCCTTCTATCTGCTGCTGAACGTCATGAACAGCATGATCCGCGCTGACGGCAGTCCCACCTTCGCCATGGTGGCAATGTTGGTGGGCGCCATCACCAACATCATTCTGGACCCCGTGTTCATCTTCCTGCTGAAGTGGGGCATCGCCGGCGCTGCCTGGGCCACGGTCATCGGCCAGGTGGCCTCCTTTGCCATGTGCGCGGTGTATTTCTTCCGGCCCAAGAGCTTCAGGCTGACCAAGCGGAGTTTCCTGCCGGAGCGGGGTATTCTCCGCACCACGATCTCTCTGGGTGCTGCTACCTTCTTCACCCAGATCTCCATTGTCATCATGTCTCTGGTGTGCAACATGGTCCTGTTCCGCTACGGCGAGCTGTCTATTTACGGCCCGGACATCCCCATCTCCGTATTCAGCATCCAGACCAAGGTCTATACCATCGTCTGCTATATCGTCACCGGCATCGTGCTGGGCGGTCAGCCCATCTTCGGCTACAACTACGGCGCCCGTAAGATGGACCGCGTCCGCGAGACCTACCGGCTGGTGCTGATCTCCTCCCTGGTGGTGGGCATCACCGCCACGCTGGTATTTGAGCTGTGCCCCCAGGTGGTCATCAACCTGTTCGGCGCCGGCAATGAGCTGTATCAGGAGTTTGCCGTCCGTACCTTCCGCATTTACCTGTCCCTGTGCAGCATCACCTGCCTGGTGAAGCTGACGGCAGTCTTCTTCCAGTCCATCGGCAAGTCCATCCGCGCGGTGGTGGCCTCCATGATCCGTGACATTGTTTGCTTCACTCCGCTGGCCATCGGCCTGCCCTATCTCATGGAGCAGCGTGAGGCCGGCAGCGGTATCCAGGGTATCCTGTACGCCGCTCCCATCGCCGACGTGGTGGCCCTGGTGGTCGTGATCGTTCTGACGGTGTCCTTCTTCCGTAATCTGGACAAGGAGGCCGCGGAGGAGCAGGAGACCGAGGTGGTCGACGCCATGGTCATCAAGCCCTCCCGGAAGGGCGCCATCATCACCATCGCCCGCGAGCACGGCTCCGCCGGCAAGCAGATCGGCAAGCTGGTGGCCGAGCAGATGCAGATCCCCTTCTACTATAAGGAGATGACAGCTCTGGCGGCCCAGGAGAGCGGTCTGGACCGGGAGTTCCTGGCAGATCTCAACCAGAATTCTCCCGCCATCCTGCACCAGCTGTATCTGAGCACGACGGTGATCCGCCAGGCGGTGGTGGCCCAGGAGAAGATCATCCGCAAGATTGCGGACCATGGCTCCTGCGTCATCGTGGGCCGCGCCGCGGACCATGTTCTGCGGGATCGCGACGATGTGGTGCGTGTCTTCCTTCATGCGCCCAAGGAGTACCGTGTGGCCAACATCATGGAGATGTACGGAGACAGCCGGGAGGACGCCGCCGTCAACATCGCCCATTCCGACGAGGCCAGATCCGCCTACTACCGGAACATCTCCGGTAAAAACTGGGGCGATCCCCACAACTATGACCTGTGTCTGGATACCTCCATCGGCCGGAAGGCCTGCGTGGAGATCATCTGCAGCTACGTCAAGGCGCACAGCGGCGACGCTGCGGTGTAACGCGCATCGGCTGACAAAGGAACCCTGTCGAAAACGCCCCCTGAAGCAGACGCTTCAGGGGGCGTTGCTGCTTTTCTCAAATGGTACTGCGGCAGCGGAGGGCATGCAAGGGACGTTCCATGAAAGATAACCAAAAATATACAAATCGGCTAAATGAACGTACGGTCAAAAGTCAAAACTTGACTTTGCACATTTAATCAGATACTTGATTATGCGGAAGGACTGTGATAATATATATAACCTGTGGAAAATATTGGTTTTGCGGTCGGATTCCGATTGGGGGAATGTCTGGAATCGCCGCAGTAAAAACCGATACCACCCAAAAAATAAAGGAGGAAGAATTATGTATAACTTCGCACTCGCATTTGTGATCTGCGCTGCTGTGTACCTGATCGGCGAAGCTGTTTCCAACTTCACCAAGGCATGGATCCCCTCTGTGTTTGTCACTGCAGCCGTCATTCTGGTTGGTTACTGGACTGTTCTGCCCCAGACCTTCATCAGCGACTCCATGCTGATCCCCTTCGGCAGCACCATCGGTATGTATCTGATCCTGGTCCACATGGGCACCGTCATCAGCATCAAGCAGCTGGTGGAGCAGTGGAAGACCATCGTGGTCTGCCTGGCTGGCCTGGCTGGTATGTGCGCCCTGTGCCTGCTGATCTGCCCCATGATTATGGACCGCAGCTTCGTCATCGCTGGTCTGCCCCCCCTGACCGGTGGTATCGTGGCTGCTACCACCATGATGAACGCCGCTCAGGAGGCTGGCCTGGCTGAGGCTGCCGTTTTCGCCATCGTCATGTACTGCATGCAGGGCTTCGCCGGCTATCCCCTCACCGCCGTCTGCCTGCAGCTGGAAGGCAAGAAGCTGCTCAAGGACTATCGCGCCGGCGGCGTGAAGACCGAGAAGGTCTCCAACGAGGTCGACGAGAACAGCGGCAACCTGGTCACCGCTTCTGCCAAGAAGAAGCTGATCCCCCCCATGCCCGCCAAGTGGAACTCTGCTGTGATGATTCTGGGCAAGATGGGTATCGTGGTGTGGCTGGCTTCCATGCTGGGTACCTGGGTCGTTCCTGTCATCAACATGAAGATCAGCGGCGCCATCTGGGCTCTGCTGCTGGGTATTCTGTTCACCACCATCGGCTTCCTGGATGAGAGCGCCCTGAACAAGAGCAGCTCCTACGGCATCATCATGTTCGCTCTGATGATGTACATCTTCGACGGTCTGAAGGACTGCACCGCTGAGATGCTGCTGTCCATCATCCTGCCCATGGTCGAGCTGATCGTCATCGGCGTTGTTGGCATGGCCATCCTGTGCTTCGTGGCTTCCAAGATCCTGAAGACTTCTTTCCTGATGTCCTTCGCTACCGCTCTGACCGCTCTGTACGGCTTCCCCCCCAATGCCGTTATCACCGAGAACACCTGCACCGCTCTGGCTGAGACTCCCGAGGAGAAGGAGTATCTGATGAGCAAGATGTTCGCTCCCATGATCGTCGGCGGCTTCACCACCGTTACCATCACCTCTGTTATCATCGCCGGCATCTTTGCTGAGATGCTGTAAGCTGAAAAGAGGTCCTGTTCATGGATATCAAGAGCATTGCAGCAAAGTACGAATCCTATGTCATCGAAATGCGCCGCCACTTCCATGCCCACCCCGAGGTGAGCCTGCATGAAGTGGAGACCGGCAAGCGGATCCGCGAAGAGCTGACCAAAATGGGCGTTGAGTGGCGCGACTGCGGCACCGGCAACGGCGTTCTGGCCACCATTCGCGGCGCAAAGCCCGGCAAGACCATCCTGCTCCGCGGCGACATGGACGGCCTGGCCGTCAACGAGGAGACCGGCGCAGAGTATGCCAGCCAGAACCCCGGCGTCATGCACGCCTGCGGCCATGACTGCCATACCGCCATGATGCTGACCGCTGCCCAGATCCTGAAGGATATGAAGGATGAGCTGTGCGGCACCGTGGTGCTGGCCTATCAGCCCGCCGAGGAAGTCGCTGTTGGCGCCAAGGACATGATCGCCGACGGCGCTCTGGACGGCGTGGACGGCTGCTTCGGCATCCATGTCTGGGCTGATGTGGAGTCCGGCAAGGTCTCTCTGGAGGCCGGTCCCCGTATGGCTGCCGCCGATCAGTTCATGATCCGCGTCAAGGGCAAGGGCAGCCACGGCGCTGCACCTCACCAGGGCCTGGACGCCGCGGTGGCCGTTGCTGCCATGGTGGCGAACCTGCAGACCATCGTCAGCCGTGAGATCGACCCCGCTCAGCCCGCCGTTGTGACGGTTGGCCGTCTGGAGGCCGGTACCCGCTGGAACGTGGTGGCTGAGTACGGCTCTGTGGAGGGTACTGCCCGCTGCTTCAACGCCGATGTGCAGGAGCACCTGAAGAGCAGCATCGAGCGTATTATGAAAGCCACTGCTGAGAGCTATCGTGTTCAGGCTGAAATGGAGTGGATCACTCTGGTTCCGCCCACCATCAACGATGCCCATATGTCCGATCTGGCAGCCGGCGCTGCCCGCAAGGTCATGGGCGAGGACGCTCCCGTTCTCAGCGAAAAGACCAGCGGCGGCGAGGACTTCGCCTACTTCATGGAGAAGGTGCCCGGTGCCATCGCTCTGCTGGGTATCCGGAATGAAGCCTGCGGCGCCACCTGGCCCCAGCATTCCGGCCACTTCTGCGTGGATGAGTCTGCGCTGCTGAAGGGCGCTATGCTGTACGCCCAGATGGCTGCGGATTTCAATGCTGAATAACAGATTGCATCGCATCCACCTCACGTGAACAAAGGGCGGGTCGTCGGCCTGTCCGCCGGCGACCCGCTTTTTTCAAAACAGAAAGGACCGTGACTATGAATTTCAAGAATGCCGCTGAAGCCGCGGCAAGCTATATCATTGAACAGCGCCGCTGGTTCCACCAGCATCCTGAGCTGTCCTGGCAGGAGTATCACACCACCGACAAGATCGCCGAAGAGCTGACCGCCATGGGTTATGAGGTCCAGCGCTTCGAGGGCAAGACCGGCTGCTGCGCCCTGCTGCGGGGCGGCAAGGCTGCCGAGGGCTGCAAGACTGTGGCACTCCGCGCCGACATCGACGCCCTGCCCGTGGAGGAGAAGACCTGCCTGCCCTTTGCCAGCGAGAACGATGGCGTCATGCACGCCTGTGGCCACGACGGCCACATCTCCATGCTGCTGGGCGCCGCCAAGATGCTCATGGACAGCAAGGATGAGCTGTACGGCAACGTGAAGCTCATCTTCCAGGCCGCCGAGGAGACCTGCCACGGCGCCGAGTACTATGTGGACGCCGGCGTTCTGGACGGTGTGGACGCCATCATGGGCCAGCACATCTGGGGCACCATGGAGTCCCCCTACATGAGCTTCCAGGCCGGCCGCCGCATGGCCAGCTGCGACAACTTCACCATCAAGGTGGATGGCGCCTCTACCCACGGCACCACCCCCCATCTGGGTGCCGACGCCCTGATGGGCGCCGCCTCCATCCTCATGAACCTGCAGACCTTCGTCTCCCGCAACAACAACCCCCTGAACCCCCTGGTGGTCACGGTGGGCGAGATGCATGCGGGCCAGCGCTTCAACATCATCGCAAACCACGCTGAGATGTACGGCACTGTCCGCACCTTTGATCCGAAGTTCCGTCTGGAGATCGAGGCCAACCTGCGCCGCATCGTGGAGAACACCGCAGCCGCTCTGGGCCTGACCGCCAGTGTCAGCTACGAGTATTTCTGCAGCCCCATCATCAACGATGATGACCAGCTGACCGACATCGCCCGCAAGGCTGCCGTCAGCCTGTACGGTGAGGAGGCTCTGGCCGACCTGCCCATGATGATGAGCAGCGAGGACTTCTCCTACTTTGCCGACAAGGTGCCCTCTGTGTTCGGTTTCATCGGCAGCCGCAACGAGGCCGCCGGCCTGACTGCCAGCAACCATAACGACCGCTACAGTGTGGACGAATCCTGCCTGCACCGCGGCGCCGCTATGTACGCTCAGTTTGCCGCCGACTTCCTGGAGGCCAACGCCTGATCGCGCATCACGCGCTTTAAGCCCACCGCCCGAACCGGGCGGGGGGCTTTTTGCCGGTTGCGTCCCGGTAGAGGGGACGGTATAATACAGGGGAAAGACAAAAACCGACAAGGAGTTGTTGTGTATGACCATCCATGAAAAGTTCCGCCGGCTGGGCATCGACAATGCCCCCGGTCAGGAGTCTCTGCAGAAAGCGCAGACTCTGGATCTGCGGGGTGAACAGCTGGCAGGCGCGCCGGTGGACTTCTCACACGGCGACGTGGATGCCCATCTGCCCACTCCCGGCAGCTTTGCGCTGTATGCGGCCGGTGTGGAGGAGGGCGGCGCCCAGGCCTATACACCCTACCGGGGCCGCAATACGGTGCTGGCATATGTGGCCGAAAAGCTGTCTGCCTTCAGCGGCGCGGCCATCGACCCGGAGAAGAACCTGATTCTCACCCCCGGAACCCAGGGCGCGCTGTTCCTGGCTATGGGCGCCAACATGGTGCCCGGCGACAAGGTGGCCATCGTGGAGCCGGACTATTTTGCCAACCGCAAGATGGTGGAATTCTTTGGCGGAGAGCTGATCGGCGTGCCTATGCGCTACGGAGAGACCCGCGGCGCCTCCGGTATCGACCTGCAGGCACTGGAGCAGGCCTTCGCTGACGGCGCGAAGCTGTTCCTGTTCTCCAACCCCAACAACCCCGTGGGCTGCGTGTACTCCCATGAGGAGATCGCCATCATCGCCGCCATGGCCAGGCGCTACGGCGCGTCCCTCATCGTGGACGAGCTGTATGCCCGCCAGGTCTACCCCGGCTTTGATTATACCCATCTGTGCGCCTTGACGGAGATTCCGGACAATCTGGTCACCATCATCGGCCCCTCCAAGACGGAGTCTCTCAGCGGCTACCGGCTGGGGGCTGCCTTCGGCTCCGCGGAGATCATCCAGCGGATGGAGAAGCTGCAGGCCATCGTGTCCCTGCGCTGCAGCGGCTACAGCCAGTCCGTGTTCAAAACCTGGTTCAGTGAGCCGGAGGGCTGGCTGGAGCAGCGGGTGTTGGACCACCTGGCCATTCGGGACGCCATTCTGGCGGTTCTGGAGCGGACGCCCGGCGTGTCTGCCCGTCCCACCGAGGGCGGCAGCTACCTGTTTGTCACCATTCCGGAGCTGGATGTGGACATCCACCAGTTCGTCCGCATCGTACGGGAACTGGCCGGCGTCATCATCACGCCGGGCACGGAGTTCGGCCCCCAGTTCACCCATCAGTTCCGCATCAACTTCTCCCAGGACAAGGACAAGGCCGTGGCCGCCATGGAACGGGTGATGGCCGTTTTGGAGCGTTACCGCAGGCAGTGAGGTGCAGACGATGAACAAAGAAGCAAATCCCGTCCCACAGGGAAACTATGTGTCGGCCACCCGGTTTGAAAACCTGATTTTCACGGCTGGTATGACGCCGCGGATCAACGGCGTCCTCATGCAGGAGGGCAAGATCGGCGCGGATGTGCCGGTGGAGACCTACCGGGACGCGGTGCGGCAGGCGGCGAAAAATGCCCTGACTGCCGCCCGGAACAAGCTGACGGAGGGGGAGCGGATCGTCCAGCTTCTGTCCGTCACCGTCTATGTCAACGGCGTGGAGCAGTTCACAAAACATTCCAAAATCGCCGACCTGGCTTCGGAGTATTTCTGCGAGGAACTGGGCGAGGCCGGTATCGGCAGCCGAGCCGCCGTCGGCGTGGCCACACTGCCGGGAAATGCCCCGGTGGAGATCTCCATCGTTGCCGCGGCGGGAATATAAGGAGAGACTATGCAGACGATCATCAAAAACGCGTACGACTGGGCCGCGGGCTTCCTGGGCCAGGGCCAGCCGGCAACCTTCATTCCGGAGCTGACCAAGCAGGATCCCAACCAGCTGGGCGTTGCCATCACCACCTGTGACGGCGCCAGCTGTCAGGTGGGCGACTGCCATGTGAAATTTACCATTCAGAGCATTTCCAAGCTGTTTTTGCTGGCGGTCGCGCTGGAGGACAGCGGTTTTGACTATGTGTTTTCCCGGATGGGCATGGAACCCTCCGGCGATCCGTTCAACTCCATCTATCGGCTTGAAACGGAGCGGGCGCCTGCCAACCCTATGATCAACGCCGGCGCCATCGCCGTGTCCGGCTGTATCCGCGGCGACACCGCGGAGCAGCGGGCGAAAAGGGTGCTGGCTCTGGCAGCGAAGTGCATGAGTGTGGCCCGTGTGGAGCGCTCCGCCGAGGTGTTTCGGTGCGAGGTGGAGACCGGCCACCGCAACCGTGCCCTGGCCCATATGATGCAGGGTAACGGCGTGCTGGACGGCAACGTGAACGAGCATCTGGAGACCTATTATCACGCCTGCTCCATGCTGGTAGACTGCACCATGCTCAGCCGTTTTGGCGCCGTGTTGGCAAACGGCGGCAGGGATCTGAACTCCGGACATCAGCTGGTGGAGCGGGAAACCGCCCGTCTTCTGCGGACGCTGATGGCCAGCTGTGGCCTGTATAACCGGGCCGGCGAGTTTGCCTGGCGGGTGGGCGTGCCCGCCAAGAGCGGCAGCGGCGGCGGCATCATGGCCGCGGTTCCCGGCCGCATGGGCATTGGCACCTTCTCGCCCCTGCTGGACGAGCAGGGCAACAGCGTCTGCGGCCAGAAGGCTCTGGAGTATCTGTCCCGGAAGCTGGAGCTGCCCATCTATTAAGGAGGAACCTGTATGAGAAAGAATTTTGGCCCCAAGCCTGTCACTTATCCCCAGCCGGTATTCATCATCGGCACCTATAACGAGGACGGAACGCCCAACGCCATGAACGCCGCCTGGGGCGGCATCAGCGAGGAGCGGGAGATCACCATCTGCGTGGACGCCGAGCACAAAACGGCGAAAAACGTCGTGGAGCGCAAGGCCTTTACCGTGTCCATGGCCACAGAGGACTATGTGGTGGCCTGTGACTATATTGGCATTGCCTCCGGCAATAAGGTGGCGGACAAGCTGGAGCGGGCCGGTTTTCACACCACCAAGTCCGACTTTGTGGACGCGCCCCTCATCGACGAGCTGCCGCTGGCACTGGAGTGCCGCCTCATCAGCTACGACACCGACAGCTGCCGGCTGGTGGGCGAGATCGTCAACGTCTGCGCCGACGAGTCGGTGCTCAACGGGCAGGGGAACGTGGATCCTGCCAAGCTGCGGCCCATCACCTTCGACTCCATGAACCACACCTATCTGGCGCTGGGCCGGCAGGTGGGCCATGCTTTCCGTGACGGCGCGGCGCTGCTGTAACGTGTAAAAAGGACCTGCTGTGGATAGGAAGGATCCACAGCAGGTCCTTTGACGTTGTTTCACAAAAAATCATGGAAGGTAAACGATTTATCGGGCCGAAATAACGGGTAAAATGCACATAAAATGTATAATTTCCGTTGATTTACAGGAGCAAAGTGGATAAAATGGAAAAAAGAAACAGCTGAAAAACAAATGAAACAAATGAAACAACATTGACGGTGGCGGCGGGATTTAGTATCGTAAAAGTACAAAAATATAAGCGTGTTCATGGCAGGAGATGGTAAAAACACACGAAAGCCATGAGCGCGGACAGAAGGAGGGACTTGTAAATGGGCGCGACGATCCGTGATGTTGCGAAATTGGCGCAGGTCTCTCCGGCCACTGTTTCACGGTATTTTTCAGGAAGCGCCGTAGTAGGCGCGGAGCTGTCCAAGCGCATCGAGGAAGCGGCGGAACAGCTGGAATATGTCCCGGTCCGCACGGCCATCAAGCCGAACCAGGACACCATCATCGTGCTGCTGCCCCAGACCATGCAGGGGTATTTTAGCGAGGTGATCAAGGAGATCTTCCGGCAGATGCCCAAATACAAGTGCAAGATCCTGATCCTGCCCATCATCCCGGGAGACGACAGCTACAAGACCTTTTTCAACGACCTGTACATCCGCGGCGTCATTTATCTGGACGAGGACATCGATCCGGACACCCTCCGCTATATCCGGGCGAAAAACGTCCGGGTGGTGATGCTGGGCGGCGCCGCATACGACAGCCGGTGTGACTCCATTCACATCAATGACATGGCCGCCGCCTATGAGGGCATGAAGTATCTGCTGAGTTTGGACCACCGGGACTTTTTGATCCTGGCGGACTGCTCCCGGGCCATCAGCTCCGGCGCCCAGCGGCTGCTGGGCTGCCAGCAGGCGCTGAAGGCCTACAACGTGCCCTATGACGAGGCGCGGATGGTGGAGTACATTGAGCTGACCTATGACAGTGCCTATCAGGCGATGCAGCGGGCGCTGAAGCAGGAAAAGAAGTTTACAGCGGTGTTCGCGTTCAGCGATGAGTGCGCAATCAGCGCCATCTCGGCACTGAAGGAACACGGCCTGCGGGTCCCGGAGGATGTGTCGGTACTTGGTTTTGACGGCATTCCCATTTCCAGATGGGCCGTGCCGCAGCTGACGACCATTTATCAGCCCATCGACAAAATGGTGGAGTGGACCCTGAATACGCTGTGCACCATGGACAGCAAAAAGCAAACGGAAAACATGGATTACACGTTGCCCTATAAGCTGCTGAAGCGGGGAACTTGCAGAAGACGGGAGGAAACAACATGAAAAAGAAGCTGACATTGGGGAGCGTTCTGAGATTCCTGTTCCTGGGATTCTTTGTGGCGATCTCCGTGGGCCCGCTGCTGTGGGTTATCATGTCCTCGTTCAAGACCAATAAGGAGATCCTCTCCAACGCGTTTGCACTGCCTTCTTCCTGGGCCCCTGTGGGATACAAGGCGGCGCTGGAAATGGCACCCATCGGAACGTTCTATAAAAACAGCATCATCATTTCTGTGGTCAGTACGGTGCTGAACGTTGTAGTGGTGTCCATGGCGGCCTACGTGCTGGCCCGCCATAAGTTCAGAGGAAACACGTTCATCGTGCTGCTGCTGTCCATGTCCATGCTGATCCCCACGGCCTCTCTGCTGATGCCCATTTACAAGATCATGACGGCGCTGAAGCTGCTGAATACCCGGACGGCGCTGATTCTGGTGTATGCGGCGCTGGGACTGCCCACCTCGCTGTTCCTGTTCCGAAGTTACTTCCAGGGAATCCCGAAAGAGCTGGAGGAGGCGGCGTACATCGACGGCGCGGGCTTCTTCCGCACGTTCTTCACCATCGTGTTCCCGCTGGCAAAGCCGGGTCTGGCCACCGGCGCCATCCTGCAGTTCCTGACCAGCTGGAACGAGTTCATGTTCGCCCTGATCCTGACCTCTGATACCAGCGTGCGGACGCTGCCCTTGGCGCTGAACTATTTCACATCCCAGTTCTCGTTCAACTACACGGCCATGTTCGCGGCCCTGACCATGGTCATCCTGCCCAGCATCATTGTCTACGCCGTTCTGCAGGAACAGATCACCAGCAGTATGGTGGACGGCGCTGTCAAGGGTTAACAACACGAAATATACCGGCTCTTCACCGGTGTATGATAAAAAGCTTTAAATTTTCAAGGAGGAAAAGAAATGAAGAAGTTATTTGCCCTGCTCCTGACTCTGGCAATGGTTCTGTCCATGGCCGCCTGCGGCGCCAAGGAAGAGAAGCCCGCCGAGACCCCCGCCGAGACGCCCTCCGAGGCTCCCGCTGAAGAGGCTATCGAGATCACCTTCCCCACCATGTGGGTCGGTACCAGCACCATGACTCAGTGGTGGGCTGACCGTATCGCTGCCTTCAACGCCGAGTACGCTGGCAAGATCAACGTCAAGGTCGAGGAGATCGCCGGCGACCAGAACTATGTCGATAAGATGAAGGTTCTGTACAGCTCCAACTCTTTGCCCGATGCATTCGCTGCCGGCGGCTACAACCTGATCGACTCCATGCAGGATCAGCTGGTCGACCTGACCCCCTACATGGACGACGAGCTGAAGAGCCTGGCTTCCGACCTGTGCTGGGAAGTCAACTCCCGCGACGGCAAGATCTACGGTGTGCCCCAGGCCCGTCAGGTCATCGGCTACTTCTACAACAAGGACCTGTTCGCTCAGGCTGGTATTGAAAAGCCCGCTGAGACCTGGGACGAGTTCTTTGTTCAGTGCGACAAGCTGCTGGCTGCCGGTATCACCCCCCTGTCCATGGATACCGCTGACTCCGGTTGGGTCACCTCTCTGATGCTGTGCGCCATGGTCGCTGACAGCGACGCCGGCGAGGAATTCATGAACACCAACCTGCCCAAGGATTACAACACCCCCGAGTTCATCCAGGCTGCTGCCAACATCCAGAAGATGTTCCAGAAGTACACCACTCCCGATGCTGTCGGCGGCGCCTATGAGAACGCTGCTGCCAACTTCTTCATGGAAGAGACCGCCATCATCGCCAACGGCCCCTGGATGGTCTCCGACTTCTATGACACCAACATGGTCGAGGAAGGCTTCGCCGAGAAGATCGGCTGCGCCATGTATCCCGGCGGCGTCATGTACAACAGCGGCAAGATCGGCTTCAACGTCGCTTCCAAGGACGAGGAGCACATCCAGGCCACTCTGACCTTCCTGAAGTTCATCAACAGCGAAGAGAGCCAGCGTCTGATGCTGGAGATGACCGGCGACGTTCCCGCCATGGAAGGCATCTCCTCCGATAACGTGAAGCCTCAGGTCAACGAGGTCCTGGCTCTGGGCGATGCCGCCAAGCGCAGCATCAACGACTTCCAGAGCCTGTGGTATGCCAACGTTGTCGACGAGATCAGCGTTCAGTATCCTCTGCTGGCCCAGGGCCAGATCACTCCCGAGCAGTTCGCCCAGGCTCTGACCGACGCTGCTGCCAAGAACTGATCCTGATTCTACCCCGTAACTACATCTGACTAAGCAAAACCTCCCACGGCGCGCCCGACCGGGCGCGCCGTGGGGAACCCCCAAAAACAGCGGCAAAGGCGTCTGACCGGGCTGCGGAAATGGAGAGATAGGACATGAAAGTTAAGAGATGGAAACTGGCGGCCTTTTTGCTCCCGTGCCTGCTGCTGTTCGCGCTGATCTACCTGATTCCTCTGGGTATGGTGTTCGGCAGTTCCTTCTTTGAGTGGAAGGCAGGCGGTGTATTCAATTTCATCGGCCTGGACAACTACATCAATGCCTTTACCAACGACCCCCGTATGATCACGGCCCTGAAAAACACCGTGATCTGGGTCCTGATGCAGTCCACCATCCATGTGGGCCTAGGTACCATCATCGCCTTTATGCTGGCCCGCAAAATGCGCGGCTGGAAGGTGCTGCGTACCATCTATATGTTCCCCAACGTTGTCTCCGCGGCAGCGCTGGGCGTCATCTTCCTGAATGTGTTCAACCCCAAGTACGGCCTGATCAATTCTTTCATCAGCCAGATCACCGGCAATGACTTTGTGAAAAACTGGTTCTTTGATCAGAACTCCGCGTTCATTACTGTCACCTGGAGCTGGCTGCTGTATACCGGCATGATCATCATTATCGTGCTGGCGGCTCTGCTGGCCATCCCCGAGGATGTGCTGGAGGCGGCGCGTATCGACGGCGCCACCGAAATGCAGCTGAACCTGCAGGTGAAGCTCCCCCTGATCCGCACCACCCTCGGTACCTGCGTCATCGTGGCGGCCACCAGTATGCTGCGCGAGTTCGAACTGATCTATCTGACCACCCAGGGCGGCCCCGGCGACCTGACCATCAACCTGCCCCTGTACCTCTATAAGACGTCCATGACGGACAACAACTACGGCTATGCCAACATGATGGGCGTGGTGCTGATCGTCGCGGGCGTGATCACGGTTTACAGCATCAACAAGCTGTTCCGTATGAATGAATCCGATTATTAATCTTTGCGAAAGCGAGGCTTTATATAATGAAAATCACTGTAATTGGCGGCGGCGGTGTCCGCTCTATGTTCCTGGCCAAGAGCCTGGCCCAGGCCAGCCGTGAACTGGGCTTCGACGAAGTCGTGTTCATGGACAACGACGAGAAGAAGCTGAACATCTACGGCAAAATGGCCCAGCAGCTGGTGAAGAAGCTGCAGCCTGAGCTGAAGTTCAGCCTGACCGGCGACGCCGTGGAGGCCATTCGCGACGCCGACTATATCATCACCACCATCCGCGTGGGCGAGGACGATATGCGCATTCAGGACGAGCGCATCGCTCTGAACAAGCATCTGCTGGGTCAGGAGACCACCGGTGCTGCCGGCTTCTCCTTCGCCATGCGTTCCGTGCCCGCTCTGGCCCACTACTGCGAGCTGGCCAAGCAGTATGCCAAGCCCGACGTGAAGATCTTCAACTTCACCAACCCCGCCGGCGTGGTGTCTCAGACCCTGCGCGACATGGGCTACGATTTCACCTTCGGCATCTGCGATGCCCCCAGCAGCCTGCTGCACGCCTTCGCCAAGCTGTACGGTGTGGAGCAGGACGCCGTCACCGGCAACTGCTACGGTCTGAACCACCTCTCCTTCTTCGAGAGCGTGAAGCTGAACGGCCGGGAGATCATGCCCGAGCTGCTGCAGAACGACAAGATCTATACCGATACCGACATGCGCTTCTTCAAGAAGGATCTGGTGGAGCACATGGGCTGCATCCTCAACGAGTATCTGTACTACTTCTACTATCGTGAGCAGGCCATCGAAAACATCCTCAACGCCAAGGTCACCCGCGGCGAGGTCATCCGCGAAGTCAACAAGGGCATGACCGAGGAGCTGTCCCATATGGACATCGAGAACGATTTCGAGAACTGCCTGAAGGTGTTTGACAAGTGGTACGGCAAGCGCGAGGACGCCTACATGGCCAACGAGACCGGCATCAGCCGCGCCAAGGAGCCCTATCACTTCGACATTTACGCCAAGGACGCCGGCGGCTACGCAGGCGTTGCCCTGAAGTATATCCGTACCAAGCTCTCCGGCACCGAGAGCGAGATGATCCTCTGCGTGCCCAACGAGGGCGCCATCCCCGGCCTGCTGGACACCGACGTGGTGGAGATCACCTGCACCCTGAAGGACGGTCAGTACATCCCCCACAAGATCGAGAATCCCGGCGAGCTGCAGATGGAGCTGATTCGCCGCGTGAAGGCCTATGAGCGCCTGGCCTCCGAGGCCCTGCGCACCAAGAGCATTTCCAAGGCTGTTGACTGCCTGATGGTTCACCCCCTGGTGAACTCCTATTCTCTGGCCCAGCAGCTGGTGAGCGAGTATCTGGAATCCAACAAGGAGTATACGGAGGGCTGGCACTGATATGAAATTTGTGGGCGGTGTGGGCTACACCAACATTGATTTGATTTATTCCGGAATGGAACGGCTGCCGTCCACAGGTGAAGAGGTGTATTCCCAGGGCTTTGGGATGCATCTGGGCGGCGGAGTTCCCGCTACGCTGATCAACACCACCAGACTGGGCGTCCCCTCCCGGATCCTGACGTTCATCGGCAAGGACCAGTTTTCCGCTCTGGCGGAGCGGTTCTACGCCACCTATGACGCGGATATCATCAACCTGTATGAGGGCGACGGCATGCCTGTGGTGGTCACCTCTGTCATGGTCTGCAACAACGACCGCAGCTTTGCCACTTATCGGGACGATAAGGCTGTGGATGAGGCGGCAGTCTGCGAAAAGATCTATCAGCACCTGTCCGGCGCCAAGGTGGTCAATATGCATGTGGGCTTCCTGGATGCTTATAAAAAGCTGAAGGAAGAGGGTACCATTCTCATTTTCGACACCGGCTGGGAGGATGACCTGTCCACGGAGAAGTACCACGAGTATCTGGAGCTGGCGGATTACTACCTGCCCAACCAGAAGGAGGCCCTGAAGATCACGGGCAGCCAGACGGTGGAGGAGGCGGCTGAAAAGCTGGCCCGCTACTTTGAAAACACCATCATCAAGCTGGATAAGGACGGCTGTCTGCTGAAAAACAAGGACGGCATCCGGTTCATCCCCTCCATGAAGGACGTGGTGGCGGTGGATTCCACCGGCGCAGGCGACGCCTTTATGAGCGGCTTTATGTACGGTATCTACCACGACTATCCGGTGGATCAGTGCATCCGCTTCGGAAATGTCACCGGCGGCACCTGCGTGCAGGGCGTCGGCTGCCTGACGAAATACGTCAGCGAGCAGCAGCTGCTGGAGCAGGCCGCGGCACTTTGAACTGCATAACGAACAAAACGATCCCCGCCGAATGGCGGGGATCGTTTGCGTTGTCTTGACAAAGGCAACCCCCGGCTCTGCCGGGGGACAAAAAGAGCTTATAGCGAGGGGTGGAGTAGACAAGAAAAAGTCTCCAAGTTAGAGTGAATGAAAGGTTTGCCGACCAAATTCACAAAAACAAGGAGACT
>JAFUNB010000003.1 GCA_017482345.1 Oscillibacter sp. | reverse complement strand
TTAGTCTCCTTGTTTTTGTGAATTTGGTCGGCAAACCTTTCATTCACTCTAACTTGGAGACTTTTTCTTGTCTACTCCACCCCTCGCTATAAGCTCTTTTTGTCCCCCGGCAGAGCCGGGGGTTGCCTTTGTCAAGACAAAACAGATGACCGGCGGAGCGGCTCCGCCGGTCATTTTTTGCAAAGGCACATTCCTTTTCGTATATTTTGTCGAAAAGGTTACAGAATGTATTGGGAAAGACGATGGAAATTCAAGACGCCTCTTGCGTGGTGGGCGGGAGGATGGTACAATCTCTGGGTCAATAAAGGAGAGATTTCTATGTATCAATACATTTTCTTTGATCTGGACGGCACGCTGACGGACTCCAAGGAGGGCATTTTCAACTGCCTGAAATATGCCTTTGAGAAGCTGGGCAAGCCCTGTCCTGCTGAGGAGACATTGATTCGGTTTATCGGCCCTCCGCTGCAGGACTCCTTTGCCACCTACTGCGGCTTTGACAGCGAGACCGCCCGGGAGGGTATTCGCCTGTTCCGGGAGCGCTACGACCCCATCGGCAAGTATGAAAACGCCGCCGCGCCCGGCATGGCGGCGCTGTGTGCCCGCCTGAAGGAGCGGGGGTATATTCTGACGGTGGCCTCCTCCAAGCTGGAGGCCCAGTGCATCCCCATCTGCGAGCGGTTTGGCTTTGCCCCCTCCATGACCACCATCACCGGCAGCGCCCCCGGCGCCGACTGGGAGAAGGAGGACGTCATCCGGGAGACTATGCGCCGTCTGGGCCTGACGGAGGCGGACCGGGACCGCATCCTGATGGTGGGCGACCGGAAGTACGACGTTCTGGGTGCCAAAGCGTGTGGCCTGGACTGCGTGGGTGTGGAGTTTTTCGGCTACGCGGAACCCGGCGAGCTGGCTGCGGCCGGCGCTGTGGCGGTGGTGTCCACGGCGGAGGAACTGGAACAGTTTATTTTGAATCATTGAGAAAAAACCGCTTCGCTTTCAAAATGTTTTGAAAACGAAGCGGTTTTTTGTTACGAATGGGTCTCCTGCTTGACCTGCTCCAGCGTCTGCCCGGCCCCGCTCAGGTCTGCGGTGAGAGCGGAGTCGATGGGAACAGCCAGGTACATGCTGTTGCCGGAGGTATAAGCGCCGGAGGTGATGCCGATCACCTGACCATAGACATTCAGCAGAGCGCCGCCACTGCTGCCGTGAGAGATGTCGGCGTTGTTGAGGATACAGGGGGTGTCATAGCCGGCGACGACCCGGGCGGGATCGCCCACAACGCCGGAGCTGACAGATAATCCGAGCGCCAGCGGGTTGCCGATGGCATACACCGTGTCGCCCCGGCGGACGTCGCCGCTTCCGGAGGGGGCCATTTCCAGCCAGGCAAAGGAAGACGTGCGGCGGCCGGAAGTGGAGGTGCGGGAGATGCGGATGACTGCGATATCGATGCCTTCATCGTAATACAGCACCGATTCCACAGGATAGGTGTCACCGCTGGTCAGGATAGCTCTGGCGTGGACAGCGCCCTCGATAGAGTGATAGTTGGTGATGGCCAGACCGTCTGACGTGATAAAAAAGCCGCTGGCGCCGGCGTCCGGATTCTGATGGGCCACGGAGCTGTTGGATTCGTAGCACTCCAGTTGGAAGACGGCGGCCATATGCCGGTCGGCCACCTGCCGGGCGGTCAGCTCCGGTGTCAGCAGACCAAGGGCATTGGCGGCGGCGCGGGATGTGCTGCCTGTCTGGATAAGCTGCTCCAGTACCGTGACATCGGAATCCTTATGGGGGAAAGACAGCGCGTCGCGCATGGACAGAAACAGGTCGCTCCGCTTCAGCGCCCCGTCATACAGCAGGGGCGTCAGACCGATGCGGTGAGCAAAGACGGGGGCATCATCCAAAGTGAAATCCTCGTCACCGTAACCCAGCATGCGCAGGAGTGCGGAAAACCACTCGCAGGCATCGATCGCGTCCTGCCCGCGGAAGGTGACTGGGGTTGCACCGGACATCCAGCCCTGATGTACCGCGTAATCCACACTGTCGGAGGCCCAGGCGGGAACATCGCGGAAACCGGAGAACCAGGGCTCGGCCTTTGCGGCGGCTTCTGCTCCGGCCAGACGCACCAGCAATACGGCGGCCTGTGTTCGGGTGGCCGGAAGGTTCGGCTGGTAGTCGCCCTGGCTGTTGCCCTGTACCAGACCCAGCGTGGCCAGCGTGTCTGCAGCCAGCGTAATTTCCCCCTCCAGGGCGGAGGCGGCGGGGATCGTGCCGATCAGCAGTGCCAAAGTACAGAGGATGGCAAAAATTCTATGTTTCATAGGGAAAAGCCTCCCGGTTTTGAAGTGAGTTTATTGTAGCATTCCGGCGGTTTTGTGACAAGTGTGCCCCGCTGGACAGGGGATGAAAAAACTGATATACTTTTTTCAAAATCAGATTTGAGTGTAAAGGAGCTGTCTGAAATGGAACTGAAGGATATTCTGAGCAAATGCGACCACACCCTTCTGGCCCAAACGGCCACCTGGGAGGAGATTCGCACCATCTGCGACGATGGCATGAAGTACGGCTGTGCCAGCGTGTGCATCCCTGCCAGCTTTGTCAAGCAGGCCGCGGCGTATGTGGAGGGCAAGCTGCCCATCTGCACGGTGATCGGCTTTCCCAACGGCTACGATACCACCGCGGCCAAGTGCTTCATGGCATCTGACGCCGTGAACAACGGCGCCGATGAGGTGGATATGGTCATCAACGTGGGCTGGGTGAAGGAGCGCAAGTGGGAGGAGCTGCTCGCGGAGATCCGGGCTATCAAGGAGGCCTGCCACGGCAAGCTGCTGAAGGTCATCATTGAGACCTGTTTCCTCACGGACGAAGAAAAGATCAAGCTGTGCGAGATCGTCACGGCCTCCGGCGCGGAATATATCAAAACCTCCACTGGTTTCGGCGGAGGCGGCGCCACCCGGGAGGATGTGGCCCTGTTCGCCAAGCATGTGGGCCCCGACGTCAAGATCAAGGCCGCCGGCGGCATCGCCAATCTGCAGGACGCTGAGGACTTTATCAATCTGGGTGCTTCCCGCTTGGGCACCAGCCGTATCGTCAAAGCCGTAAAGGCCATGGAAGCCTGAGCTCCAGATCCCGACTGAAAACAGAACACACAGAAAAAGGGCACTGCAGAAATCTGCAGTGCCCTCTGTTATATGCGGGAAACAATTACTTCTTGGCCTTCTTCTGTTCCAGCTTGGAAACCCAGATGGCGCAGGTTGCGTCGCCGGTGATGTTCAGAGTGGTACGGCCCATGTCGAAGATCTTGTCGACACCGGCGATGATGGCGATGCCCTCGACGGGGAGACCAATGGTCTCCAGAACCATGGCCAGCATGATCATACCGGCGCCGGAGACACCGGCGGTACCAACGGAGGCCAGAGTGGCGGTCAGAACGACCATGGCCATGTCAGCCAGAGTCAGAGTGACATCATAGCAGCAGGCGATAAAGACAGTGGCAACGGCCTGATAGATGGCGGTACCATCCATGTTGATGGTGGCGCCCAGGGGCAGAACAAAGGAGCTGATCTCAGGCTCGGCACCCATCTTGTTGCAGCACTCCATGTTGACGGGCAGAGTGGCATTGGAAGAAGTGGTGGTGAAAGCGGTGATCATGGCGGGAGCCAGACCCTTGAAGAAGGCGATGGGGCTCATGCCGGACAGGCACTTGACGCTGAGACCGTAAACGATGACCACATGCAGGAGGTAGGCCAGGTAAGCGACGCCAATGACCAGAGCCAGAGTGCCGACAATGGAAGCACCGTTGACGGCGACCACGTTGGTCATCAGGCAGAAGACGCCGAAGGGGGTGATCTTGATGATCATCATCATGATCTGCATAATGACTTCGTTCATGGCATTGATGGCATTGCCGATCATCTTGCCCTTTTCACCGGCAGACAGAACGCCGGCGCCGATCAGAATAGAGCTCACGATCAGGGGCAGCATGTTAGCTTCCACCATGGGCTTGAAGAAGCTGTCGGGGAAGATGTTGACGATGACGCTCATGACAGAGGGGGCTTCCTTGGCCTCATACTGCAGGCCGCTCAATTCAGCGCTGGGCAGAGCGGGGAACATGCCCTTGAACAGGTTGACGACCACCAGACCGATCACAACGGCAAAAGCAGTGGTGAACATGTAGTAAATAAAGGTCTTGGCGCCCACGCTGCCGACACGCTTCAGGTCCTTCAGAGAAATGACGCCATCAGCGATGGAGAACAGAACGACGGGCACGACCAGGAACTTCAGCAGGTTGATGTAGATGGTGCCGAAGGGCTTGATGTAATCGTTGGTGAAGCCGGGATTGCCGATGAACAGCAGACCGACGGCGATACCGGCCAGCATACCGATAAAAATCCATGCCGGCAGAGAGAGTTTCCGCTTGGTTTCCATAGAATATCCTCCTAAATTTTTCTTTCAGCCCCAAGTTCTTACCCTCTGAGCCAAATTTTACAACGTGCGCCAGCCCTGTCGCGTGTTATAAATCAAAAGCACACAGAGCGGCATCGACTACGTTAAAACGCATAATCAAAAAACTCCCGTTCGCCTCTGTGAAAAGCGAACGAGGGAGATTCTTGGTGTCGGACTTCGTGGGCTTTTGACCAAATTTATGACATTGCAGGACAAGTTTGGTTTATTATAGCAGAGAATTACAGGAGTGTAAAGTGATTGTTAAGAAAGTAACGCGAAAATTGCATGAATTTCCCAAAATATTTATTGTTTTCGCGAAATAACAGGGCGAATGGTGATGAAAAACCATCAATTTCCGAAAATCTTATCTTCATACCCGCAGAACCGGATGGCAGCCCGGGCCAGCTCCTCGGTGGGATCCACCGTGGGAGCGGTGGTGCCCAGTGCTGCTGCGGCCAGAGGAAGCTCTGTGCAGCCCAGAATAAAGTAGTCCGCGCCCCGTTCGCTCATAGTGGACAGAACGGCCTCCCAATCGGCACGATAACGCTCGGCGGGGGCATCGGCCTTGACACCTTCGTAGATGACCCGCATGAGAGCGCTCTGCTCCGCCTCGTCAGGAATCAGATAAGGGACGTCCGCCTGATCCAGCACCTGCTGATAAAGACCTGCGGACAGCGTGCCGCGGGTGGCCAGCACAGCGGCGGTCTTTCCGGGGAAGCGGCTGTGGCAGGTCAGGGCGGTGGCCTCCAGCATGCTGAGGAAGGGAACTTCGGTTTGCGCCTGCAGCCGAGGCAGGAAGTAGTGGGCGGTGTTGCAGGGCATGATGATGCAGTCCGCGCCGCAGGAGACCAGCTTGTGCAGGGAATCTGACATGGCGGGGACGGGATCAGCGCCGCCGGACAGAATGGCGGCGGTGCGGTCCGGAATGGAGGGGTTGTCGTCCACATAGACGCGGATATGGCCGCCGTCGCAGTCGGCCTTTGTCAGTGTGACAATCTTGCGCAGCAGGTCGGCGGTGGCCAGAGGGCCCATGCCGCCCAGAATACCAATGGATTTTTTCATATGGTTCACCTTATGCCCAGAATTCCGGGAACAGAAGCTCGCTGCCGACCTTTACCGTCAGAAGGATCAGCACCAGAATGACGGTGGGGCGGACGATCTTGCTGCCGTTTTTGATGGCCAGACCTGCGCCCAGATAGGCGCCGATGATGGAGGTGACGGCGGAGACCAGGCCGATGGCGATATACACATAGCCGGAGGTCAGAGACGTGAACAGACTGCCCAAGTTGGAGGTCATATTGATGACCTTCACGGCGCCGGCAGCGTGGCGGGTGTCCAGCTTGGCCAGGCGGATGAACACAATCATGAGGAATGTACCGGTGCCGGGGCCGTAATAGCCGTCGTAGCCGCCGATGATAAAGGATGCCGCCCAGACGATGGCGGCCTGGGTCCAGAAGGGGATCTCGCCCGGCTCGTCGGGCCAGGTACGGGTGCGCAGCGTCACGATGGCCACCACAGGCAGGACCACCAGCAGCAGATACTTCAGAACCGTGTCCGGCGTATGGTGCTGCAGCCAGGTGCCGGCCATGGAGCCCAGCAGCGCCAGCGGAATAGCGGGGCCGGTCAGCTTCCAGTTGACCAGTCCGCTGCGGACGAAGCGGGCGGCGGAAAAGATAGCGCCGATGCCGGCGGAGAGCTTGTTGGTGCCCAGCGCGTAATAGGTGGGTAAACCGTGGAAAGCCAACAGATAGGTAGGAACGGAGATGATGCCGCCGCCTCCGGCAATGGCGTCCATGAACGATGCGAGGAACGTGCCCACGCAGACCAGCAGAACGATCCAGAGTGCGAAGCCGTCAACCGTAACATCCGTCAGGAAAGAAAACAGGGATTCCATAAAAATGCCTCCTGAAAATTCCAGTGTGTATGAAAATTCGACTTATTATATCAACGCGGCACGGTAAAATCAATAGACGGCCGGGGCGTAAAATCGAAAGAGGAGTTCTGGTGAAAAAGCCGGAAAATACGCAGGGTATTTGTCTGTTGCGTCTAAAGATGACGGAGAAAACAAAGGGGATGCTGGTAAAATGACCCAAAAGCAACGGGGGTTTTTCGGCATGGGAATCCTTGACGCACCATCGGGATGGCAGTATAATAAATGCAATTATAGTGAACCAATCTGCGCGCATTTCGCGCGCCTCGGTTTCGGTAACGTTACCGGGACATAGCATGACCCCAGGACCAGTAAGAAAAAACAGTCAAAGGAGCTGGAGAAAAGAATGAAAAAAGAATGTATCGCCATGCTGCTGGCGGGCGGCCAGGGCAGCAGACTGTATGTCCTGACCGGCGAGATGGCGAAGCCGGCGGTCCCCTTCGGTGGCAAGTACCGCATCATTGACTTCCCGCTGTCCAACTGCACGAACTCCGGTATCGACACCGTGGGCGTTCTGACGCAGTATCGTCCTCTCGAACTGAACAGCTACATCGGCAGCGGTCAGCCCTGGGATCTGGACGGCAGCAGCGGCGGCGTCCATATCCTGCCTCCCTATCAGGGTGCCAAGGGCGGTTCCTGGTATAAGGGCACTGCAAATGCCATCTATCAGAACATCGGCTTCATCGATATGTATGATCCCGAGTATGTGGTCATCCTCTCTGGCGACCACATCTACAAGATGGACTATTCCGACATGGTCAAGCGCCATAAGGAAGCTCAGGCAGCCTGCACCATCTCCGTCATGGAGGTGCCCTGGTCTGAGGCTTCCCGTTTCGGCATCATGGCCGTCGACGGCGACGACATGATCACCGAGTTCGCCGAGAAACCCAAGGAGCCCAAGAGCAACCTGGCCTCCATGGGCATCTATGTCTTCTCCTGGCAGGCTCTGCGCCAGTATCTGACTGACGACGAGGCCGATCCCAAGTCCGAGAACGACTTCGGCAAGAACATCATCCCCAACATGCTGAACGACGGCCAGAGAATGGCTGCCTACCGCTTCGAGGGCTACTGGAAGGACGTCGGCACCCTGGACTCCCTGTGGGACGCCAACATGGATATGCTGTCTCCCGAGTCCGGTCTGGATCTGCGGGACGAATCCTGGCCCATCTACGCCCGCTCTGTCAACGCACCTCCTGCCTTCCTGGGTATGGATTCCAAGGTGTCTCACAGTGCCTTCAACCGCGGCTGCACTGTCGAGGGCGTGGTGGAGAACGCTGTCCTGTCCTCCAACGTGTCCATCGGCAAGGGCGCCAAGGTCAGCTACTCTGTCCTGCTGCCCGGCACGGTCGTCAAGGCCGGCGCTGTGGTGGAATACGCCATCCTGGGCGAGAACTGCGTCATCGGTGAGAACTGCCACATCGGCGGCGAGCCCGGCGGCTCTGAGAAGTGGGGCCTGACGGTCCTGGCTCCCAATTGCCAGGTGGCGGACGGCCGGGAGGTTCCCGCCGGCATCATGCTGGACCGCAACGCTGAGGAGGTGTCCAAATGAACGGACTGCACGGTATCATCTTTACTTATGAAAAGCGCAACGACCTGCGTGAGCTGACCGAGATCCGCTCCGCGGCTTCCATCCCCTTCGGCGGCCGTTATCGCGCCGTTGACTTTGCTCTGTCCAACTTGGTCAACGCCGGCGTCACCGACGTGGGCGTGGTCATGAACGGCCGTTATCAGAGCATGGTGGACCACCTGGGCAGCGGCAAGGACTGGGATCTGAGCCGTAAGCGCGGCGGTCTGCGACTGCTGCCTCCCTTCGCAGCCCAGCAGGGCTGGGGCATCATGCCCTTCCGCGGCAAGATCGAGGCTCTGGCCGGCATCCGCTCCTATCTGGAGGAGATCCGTCAGGACTATGTGGCTCTGGTAGACGGCGATCTGGTGGCCAACCTGCCTATGAGCGAAATTTTTGATGAGCACGTCAAGACCGGTGCCGACATCACCGTGGTCTGCGGCAACGACAGCTTCTCCACTGCCGACGGCAGCTACTATGAGAAGGACGAGAACGGCCGCATCACTGAGGTTCTGTACGGCCTGAACCGTCCCCGCGGCTATCGCGGTCTGGAGGTCTACATCCTCTCCACCAAGCTGCTGATCGAGCTGGTGGACGAGTGCTACGCCAAGGACCTGTTCAGCTGGCGCCGTGACGTTCTGCGTGCCAACAAGGAGAAACTGAACCTGCACTGCTACATCTGGAAGGGCTATGCCGCCCAGATCCGCTCTGTTCAGGAGTATTATGACCGCAGCATGCAGCTGCTGGAGCCCGGCATCCGCAGCGATCTGTTCTGCGCCGAGCGCCCCATCCGCGCCAAGGGCGCCGACAAGTCCTCCACTTATGTCAGCCCCGACGGCTCCTGCATCAACTCTCTGGTTGGCGAGGGCTGCAACATTGAAGGTGTTGTGGAGAACTCCATCCTGTTCCCCGGTGTCACCGTGGAGGCAGGCGCTGTGGTTCGCAACTGCGTTCTGTTCAAGGAGACTGTCGTCCGCAAGGGTGCTCAGCTGGCCTATGTGATCGCCGACAAGGACGTGGAGTTCCAGGAAGGCCACACCATGATGGGCCAGGCCACGTATCCCGTGGTCGTTGCCAAGGGCAGCAAGGTCTGAACAATGAAATAAGAGGGGGGACTGCGGTCCCCCCTTTATCCCGTTTCATGGGAAACCGATTACTATAGACAAAAACCCCCGAAAAGGAGTATTTTATGAAGATTTTGTACGCAACCAGCGAAGCTGTTCCCTTTTGCAAAACCGGCGGTCTGGCCGACGTGGCCGGCTCTCTGCCTCCCGCTCTGGCTGCCGAAGGCGCCGAAGTGGCTGTGATCCTGCCCCTGTACAAGCGTGTGAAGGAGAAGTTCGGCGATCAGCTGAAGTTTGAGTGCTATAACTACATCAACCTGGCCTGGCGCAGCTGCTATTGCGGCCTGTTCTCCTATGAGAAGGACGGCGTGACCTGGTACTTCGTGGACAACGAGCAGTATTTCGACCGCACCGACCTGTACGGTTATGACGATGACAACGAGCGCTTCGGCTTCTTCTCCCGCGCCATCGTGCGGATGCTGCCCCACCTGAAGTTCTGGCCCGACGTCATCAACTGCAACGACTGGCAGACCGCTCTGGTGCCCATCTATCTGAAGGACGACGGCGTCCGCGAGGAGATGTACCGCAGCGTCAAGACCACGCTGACCATCCACAACATTGAGTATCAGGGCCGCTGCGGCCGTGACACCCTGGGCTATCTGTTCGGTCTGGATCAGGGTTGGGCCAATGACGGTACCATCATCATGGACAACGACGTGAACCTGCTGAAGGGCGCCATCCTGTGCGCTGACGCCATCAACGCCGTGTCTCCCACCTACGCCAACGAGCTGAAGCTGGCCTATTTTGCCCACCGTCTGGAGGACATCATGCAGCAGAACAGCTACAAGCTGCACGGCGTGCTCAACGGTATCGACATGAAGCGCTATGATCCCGCCAACGACGAGGGGATCGCCGCCAAGTATTCTGTGGACGATATGGCCGGTAAGGCCGCCGACAAGGCAAACCTGCAAAAAATGATGGGATTGCGCGAAGATCCCAATGTTCCGGTCATTGGAATCGTTTCCAGATTGGTTTCTCATAAAGGTTTGGACTTGATTTGTGAAGTTCTTCATGATATGATGGAACTCCCTGTGCAGCTGGTTGTTCTTGGTAAGGGCGACAAGAAGTTCGAAGAGTTCTTCGCCTGGGCAGCACAGCAGTATGCCGGCCGCATGGCAGTTCGCCTGGATTACAACGAGGCACTGTCCATGGCGATCTACTCCGGCTGCGACCTGTTCCTGATGCCCTCCAAGAGCGAGCCTTGCGGTCTGAGCCAGATGATCGCCATGCGTTACGGCACTGTGCCCATTGTTCGTGAGACCGGCGGCCTGAAGGACAGTGTCCAGCCCTACGAGGCCTGGCGCGATGCCGGTACCGGCTTCACCTTCGCTAACTATTCCAGCAGCGATATGTTGTATGTGATCCGCGAGGCCGTGAACCTGTATCTGGAGTATCCCGAGGCATTTGCCCGTTTGCGTCAGCGCGCCATGGAGTGCGACTTCACCTGGAACCGCAGTGCCAACGAGTATCTGCGCATCTATGCCGGCGTTTGCGGCAAGGTGTGGCCCCCCGTTCAGGAGGAAGCAGCCCCTTTTGAGGAGACGGCTCCTGTTCAGGAGCCTGCCGCCGAGGAAGAGAAGCCTGTGAAGAAGACCCGCAAGGCTGCCGCCAAGAAGACGGAGACCGAGAAGAAGGCTCCCGCCAAGAAGCGCGCCACCAAGAAGGCTGCCGAGGCTGAAGCTCCCGCCGCAGAGGTGACCGAGGCTCCCGCCGAGGAGAAGAAGGCCCCTGCTAAGAAGCGTACCACCAAGAAGGCTGCCGCCGCCGAAGCTCCCGCCGCAGAGGTGACCGAGGCTCCCGCCGAGGAGAAGAAGGCCCCTGCTAAGAAGCGTACCACCAAAAAGGCTGCTGCCGAAGCTCCCGCCGCAGAGGTGGCCGAAGCTCCCGCTGAGGAGAAGAAGCCTGCCAAGAAGGCCGCTGCAAAGAAAACTACCGCAAAATCCGCTGCAAAAAAGGCAGCTGAAAAAGAAGAGAAAGAAGAAAAGTAAGAACCAGAAAGAAGGAAAGGGCCCGCCGCGCGCAGAAAGCCTGCGGCGGAGTAAGGAAGACTCATGACACCATTTACCACTGAATCCCTGGAAACCTCCCTGGCCGCGAAGCTGATGCTGAACTTCGGCAAGACGCCGGAGGAGGCTACCGATCAGGAGATGATGAAGGCCTGCGCCCTCGTGCTCCGTGATGTGATGGCTCTGCGCGGCGTTGAGACCAACCGCTCTACCCGCCGGGAACAGAAGAAGCAGGTCCACTACCTGTCTCTGGAGTTCCTGATGGGCCGCAGCCTGATGAAGAACGCCTATAACCTGAACGTGCTGCCCCAGCTGAAGGAAGCTCTGGAGAATATGGGCTTCAAGGCTGCCGATATCTTTGAGATCGAGCCTGACGCAGGCTTAGGCAACGGCGGCCTGGGCCGTCTGGCTGCCTGCTACCTGGATTCCATGACCACGCTGGATATCCCTGCCACCGGCTATTCCATCTGCTATGAGCTGGGTATCTTCAAGCAGAAGATCGTGGAAGGCCAGCAGGTCGAGATGCCCGACAACTGGAAGGAGCTGGGCGCTGCCTGGCTGCTGCCCAAGCCCGATGAGGCTCAGAAGGTCCAGTTCGGCGGCACTCTGCGCGAGTTCTGGAACAACGGCCACTGCCACATCGTCAATGAGAATGCCACCACGGTTCTGGCCATTCCCTGCGACATGGTGGTTGCCGGCTATGACACCAAGCACGTCAACACCCTGCGCCTGTGGGACGCCAAGTCCCTCACTCCCGTGGATATGTCCCTGTTCTCCCGCGGCGAGTATCTGAAGGCTGCCGAGGAGAAGGCTATGGCCGAGACCATCGCCAAGATCCTGTATCCCGAGGATAACCACTACGAGGGCAAGTCCCTGCGTCTGAAGCAGCAGTATTTCTTCGTGTCTGCCACCATCCAGTCCATCGCTACCAAGCATCTGGATACCTATGGCACCCTGAAGAACTTCCACGAGAAGAATGTCATTCAGATCAACGACACCCACCCCGCACTGGTGGTGCCCGAGCTGATGCGCATCTTCATTGACGAGGCCGGTATGACCTGGGATGAGGCCTGGGAGATCACCACCCAGTCCGTGGCTTACACCAACCACACCGTTCTGGCCGAGGCCCTGGAGCGCTGGCCCCAGAACCTGATGTCCTCCCTGCTGCCCCGCGTGTGGCAGATCATCCAGGAGATCTCCGCCCGCTGGCAGAAGAAGGTAGACGAGTTCTACCACGATCCCGCCAAGACCGCTTCCATGGCGATCGTCTGGGACGGCGAGGTCCGTATGGCCAATCTGTGCATTGCCGGCGGCATGGCCGTCAACGGCGTGTCTGCTCTGCACTCTGACATCCTGAAGAAGGATGTGTTTAAGGATGCCTGCGGCATGGAGCCCCACAAGTTCCAGAACGTGACCAACGGCATCGACCATCGTCGCTGGCTCAGCGAGATCAACCCCGGTCTGGACAGCCTGATTTGCGACCTGACCGGTGGTAAGGATTACCTGATCAAGCCTCAGACCCTGAAGAAGCTGGATGACTTTGCTGATGACAAGGCCGTTCTGGAGCGCCTGGCCGCCATCAAGCGCGAGAACAAGGAGAGCTTCGCCCGTTATGTCAAGAAGACCCAGGGTGTGGTCCTGAATCCCGACTCCATTTTCGACGTGCAGGTCAAGCGTCTGCACGAGTATAAGCGTCAGCTGCTGAACGTCCTGCACATCATCGACCTGTATAACCGTATGCAGACCGATCCCAACGTGCTGGTTCAGCCCCAGACCTTCCTGTTCGGCGCCAAGGCTGCTCCCGGCTATGCCGTGGCCAAGCGCATCATCCGCCTGATCAACTCCCTTGCAGATGATATCGCCCACAATCCCATCTGCAAGGATAAGCTGCAGGTGGTGTTCCTGGAGAACTACCGCGTCTCCCTGGCCGAGCGCCTGATGCCCGCCAGTGAGGTCAGTCAGCAGATCTCCACCGCCGGCAAGGAGGCCAGCGGTACCGGCAACATGAAGTTCATGATGAACGGTGCGCTGACCATCGGTACGCTGGACGGCGCCAACGTGGAGATGCACGAGGTGCTGGGCGACGAGAACATGTTCCTGTTCGGCCTGCACGCTCACGAAGTGGTTCAGCTCAAGCGCGAGGGCTATGTGCCCCAGCGCCTCTACAACCACAACGAGCGTCTGCGCGCCTGCCTGGATCGCCTGCGCGGCGGCTTCCGTGACGGCGTCAGCTATGACGACCTGTATCAGCGGCTGCTGTTTGGCGCCGGCGGCAGCCCCGCCGACGAATATCTGCTGCTGGCAGACTTCGACTCCTACTGCGCTGCCGGCCGCCGCATGGCCGAGACCTATGCCGATTCCACCAAGTGGAACAGCATGAGCCTGCATAACATCGCCCGCAGCGGCATCTTTGCCGCTGACCGTTCCGTGGCTGAGTATGCGGACAACATCTGGGGTGTTTCCCACAGATAAATAAAAAGAAAAAGCAGGCAGAGCTTTCACTCTGCCTGCTTTTTTGCCCGCGAGAGATGCGCGGATCCGATTTCCGGATTCCAAGCCGAAAAAAAGAAGGGCAGGAGACCCGTCCTTCTTTTATCGTTCTTTGCTTAAACCCAACAGGTAATCGGTGCTGACGCCGTAATACTTACTCAGAGTAATCAAATGATGGATCGGAAGTTCGTTGGCGCCGCGTTCATAACGGGCGTACATCGTTTGGGACGTGCCCAGAACTTCGGCAATCTGCGTCTGCGTCTTATCGGCGTCCTCTCTCAAGTCGCGCAAAATGCGTACATAATCCATTCCGTTCACTATTCATCCCCCCGTGATAGGCATCTGACTACTTGCAAAATCAATTTAGCATAAAATTATGAAACATTTTATAACAAAATACATAATTTTACTACAAATAGACAATATATTTACTGAAAAAACGGTAATTATTGGTCATTTGTCAAAAAATTTACTAAACAGCAACGTTCTGTGAGACAAAATGTTTTTGCCCGCACAGGGGGCATGCGGAAGAGTTTTTCCACTGACACTTTACAAGGGACTGTTTTGTGGCTATAATACGATTATTATGGATTATTGTGCGCATTTATGCGTAAAAAAGAGACTGTAAAAAAGAGGATTATCACTATGGAATATACACAGGGCGTCCGGTTTGACAGCCTGGATCTGTCGCCGGAGATCATGCGGGCAATCGCCCAGCGAAATATTGAAGTATCCACTCCGGTCCAGGCCGGCTGCATCCCTCCCATGATGAACTGGGAGGACGTGATCGCCAAGGCTCCCACCGGTACCGGAAAGACCTTTGCTTACGGCATCCCCATCGTGGAGCATGTGGATCCGGAGGACGAAAGCGTGCAGGCTGTGATCCTGGCTCCCACCCGTGAGCTGGCCATCCAGATCACCGATGAGATCCGTCTGCTGGCTTCCTTTAAGCCTGGCGTCCGCTGCGTCTGCCTGTACGGCGGCCAGCCCATCGGCAGACAGATCGACACGCTGAAAAAGCGCCCCCAGATCGTGGTGGCGACCCCCGGTCGTCTGGCTGACCACATGAAGCGCCGTACTGTTCGGGTGGAGACCGCCCAGACCGTGGTGCTGGATGAGGCAGACCGTATGCTGGACATGGGCTTCATCCACGATGTGACCAAGCTGCTGGATCGCATGAACAAGCGCAAGAATCTGGGTTTGTTCTCCGCCACCATCTCCCGCGAGGTCATGGATATCGCCTGGGTCTATCAGAGAGATGCAGCCGAGATCACTGTTCGGGAGGACGAGCAGAACAAGCCGGATATCAAGCAGTTCCGTATGGAGGTTTCCCAGAACGGCAAGGCTGACGCCATTCAGCGGATTCTGGCGGAGACCGGCTTTGACCGCTGCATGGTGTTCTGCAACACCAAGGGCAATACCGAGCGTATCACCAAGTTCCTGCAGATGCGGGGCGTTCAGGCGGAGTGCATCCATGGCGACATCCCCCAGAAGAAGCGCGAGCAGGTGATGGATAAGTTCCGCGAGGGCAAGCTGCAGGTGTTTGTATCCACCGATGTGGCCGCCCGCGGCATTGACGTGGACGATGTGGATATCGTGTTCAACTGCGATGTGCCCGATGAGAACCAGGACTATATCCACCGCATCGGCCGTACCGGCCGCGCAAGACGTCAGGGTGTGGCGGTGACCTTTGTGGCGGATTTCCCCTCCAAGATTCGGATCGATGACATTGCCAGCAAGACCCGCAATGTGATCACTCCTGTGAAGTTTGACGATGAGGGCAGATTGACGCCTGTGGAATAACACATATATACAAAGGACCGGACAGTGAACTGTCCGGTCCTTTTACAATATTTAATAAAATAAGTAAATTAAGCCTCCAGAGGCAGCAGGTTCTTCTCGGTCTCCTTGTCGAACATATGGATCAGCTCGGGACGGAAGGTGAAGCTGATCTCGGCACCATAGGCGAAGCCGCTCTTGTTCTCGGCGGCCAGCTCGGTGGTGGGAACACGCAGGATCACATCGCGGCCACCGGCGTTAACGTGCAGGTGGATCTCGCTGCCCATCATCTCGCTGACGTCCACCTTGCCGGTCAGGCAGTGGCTGCCGCTGGCAGTGGTGATGGAGATGTGCTCGGGACGGATGCCCAGAGTGATGGCCTTGGAGCCGTGGCCGGCGGCCTTCAGCTTGGCCTGGGTGTCAGCGTCCAGCTCCATAACGGCGTTCTGAACCTTGACGGAGTACTTGTCGCCCTCGCAGATCAGCTCGGCGTCGAAGAAGTTCATCTGAGGCATGCCGATGAAGCCGGCGACGAAGATGTTGGCGGGGTGGTCGAAGACCTGCTGAGGCGTGCCGATCTGCTGGATGAAGCCGTCCTTCATGATGACGATACGGTCGCCCAGAGTCATAGCCTCGGTCTGGTCGTGGGTAACATAGATAAAGGTGGTGTCGATACGCTGGCGCAGCTTAATGATCTCAGCGCGCATCTGGTTACGCAGCTTGGCGTCCAGGTTGGACAGGGGCTCATCCATCAGCAGGACCTTGGGCTCGCGGACGATGGCGCGGCCGATAGCCACGCGCTGGCGCTGGCCGCCGGACAGAGCCTTGGGCTTGCGCTCCAGATACTGAACGATGTCCAGCGTTTCTGCGGCATCCATGACCTTCTTGTCGATTTCAGCCTTGGGAAGCTTGCGCAGCTTCAGGGGGAATGCCATGTTTTCCCGCACGGTCATGTGGGGATACAGAGCGTAGTTCTGGAACACCATGGCGATGTCGCGGTCCTTGGGTTCCACATCGTTGACGCGCTTGTCATCGATGAGCAGGTCGCCGCCGGAGATGTCCTCCAGACCGGCCACCATGCGCAGGGTGGTGGACTTACCGCAGCCGGAGGGACCGACCAGGACGATGAATTCCTTGTCAGCGATTTCCAGATTGAAATCGTGGACAGCGGTGACTTCGTTGTCGTAGACTTTCTTGATGCCCTTCAGAGATACAGTTGCCATATTGCTTGACCGTAAGAGCCATGCCTCCGCACAGACTCCCTCGCAGCGGAAGAGCGAAACTTCCGTTGCTTTACGGCAGGTCTCCACACTGCCGCACCGCCGGCCGGCGGTTATTTCCTCCTTTTTTGTGGCTGACCCAGGCTATGGAAATGGAGTAGCGCGGGGCCGCCTGTTTGAGAGTTGGATCAGGACATCCGCCCGGCAAGACGCACATCCTAAACCTCATATATTATATAATATCGCCGCAGCGGTGGCAAGGCGGCACGCCTCATGAAAAAAAGACGCCGTTCTTGGCTAAAATGCCGGAAATCCGAGAGAGATCTCGGGAAATTGTAAATTTTTGTTACTTTTTCCGGCGGAAACTTTACAAGCAAGGCAAAATTCTTTATAATGCATCTGTTACAATGCTTTTTTGCGCACATTCGCGCTTGTTTTCGAACTGAGAGACAAGGAGAGAGTCCTATGAATGTATGGAAGCGGATGGCTGCGGTGCTGCTGATGCTGGCGCTCCTGGCCGGTCTTGCCACAGGCTGCGGCGAACAGGAGGAGACCCTGACGGTTTCTGCCGCCATTGGTGACGGAATCGAAACGTTTGACCCCATCTACGCTGTGGACGAGGAAGATCAGTCCCTTCTGACTCACCTGTATGAAAATCTGCTGCGGAAGAAGACGGATGGCACTGGTGCTGTCACACTGATCGGCGGCATGGCCAAAAGCTGGGAGAGCGAGGAGAACCACGACGGCACCGTGACCTGGACCTTCAAGCTGCGCAGCGCCCGCTGGTCTGACGGCCGCGTGGTAAAGGCCAAGGATTTTGTGTACGCCTGGCGGCGCCTGGCCAATCCCTCCAGCGGCTCTCCCTTTGCAAGCATGCTTTCCATCGTGGCCGGCTATGACGAGGTTTGCGAGAGCGGCGACACTTCGCTGCTGCAGGTGACGGCCAAAAACGACACCACTCTGGAAGTGGTGCTGAACGGCAATTACGACTGGTTCCTGAAGGACGTCTGCACCGCCGTGGCAACCAGCCCCCTGCGGGAGGATATCGTGACTGCTGCCCGGGACGCCGCTGTTGAGCGCAATAAGGCGCTGGAGCAGGAGGACGGCGTGGCCGGCACGGAAAAGTGGTGGACCCGCACGGAGGATCTGGTGACCAACGGCCCCTATGTGGTCAATACATATGAGTGGCGGGATTCCATTAGCCTGACCCGCTTTGAGCGCTACTACGAAAACGAGGCCGGCCCACTGGAGCTGACCTTCCGTTTCGTATCCTCTCCGGAGGAGGCGCAGAGTCTGTATGACGCAGGCGAAGCGGACCTGATCTGGCCCATGACGGACGAGTGGATGGAGACCATGTCCGCGGACGAGAGCTGGATCCCCACCACGGAGCTGGGCACCTATACGGTGCTGATGAATAACGAGCATCCCATTCTGGCGGACGCCCTGGTCCGGCAGGCCATGACCACGGCGCTCGACCGCACCACACTGGCCCAGACCGTCGGCGTGACGGCCCGGGCGGCGGAGGCGCTGGTGCCTCCCGGTGTACCGGACGACAGCGAGGACGAAGATTTCCGCACCTGCGCCGGACCGCTGCTGGACAATGAGGAAAAGAGCTATGTTGACCGCTGCGCCCAGTCCCAACAGCTGCTGGCCGAGGCTGGCTATGACAGCGGCTACCATCTGGGCGAGCTGGAATACCTGTATGTGGATACTGTCGAGAACGCTGTTGTGGCCGAGGAACTGGCCCGCCAGTGGCTGAACGTGCTGAATGTCCACATCATCCCCACGGCTGTGACGGAGAAGGAACTGCGCACGGCGCTGCGGGAGGGGGACTATGTGCTGGCCGGCATGGAGCTGGAGGCCGTGGCCAACGACGCCGAGTGCTTCCTGATGCACTGGACCTCTGACAGTGAAAACAACGTGATCCACTACGCCAACAGCGCCTATGACACGCTGCTGGCCATCATCGCCAACGCGCCGGACGGCACGGCCCGGCTGGGCTGCCTCCACGACGCGGAGCTGCTCCTGCTGGAGGACAACGCCCTCTGCCCGCTGTATACCCGCGTTACCGCCTGGACGCTGCGGGAGACCCTCGCCGGCCTTGGCCGGGACGAGCGGGGTTGGTTCTGTCTGGCCGATATTTACAAACGAACCGCATAAATGCAAGCCGCTCCGGTGTCTTTCTGCCGGAGCGGCTTTATTTTATATATGTAAGCCGCCGGCGGATTGTAACAAAACACTGTAATGTTACGAGTATGTTACAAAAGGTCTGAACCTCTTGCAAAGAAAAAATGGATTTGCTATCATGCATCATGAACAGAAAAGGGAAGTGTACCCAGGTGACCCGGCGCAGATACAGGACCGGCTAGCCACGGTATGTGTGCCGTGTGAATGGGGAAACGATCCTTGGACGTTCAAAACTTAAATGCCGGTAAATCCGGTAAATCTTAAAGGAGGAAACCCCATATGAAGAAGTTCCTTTCTCTGGTTCTGGCTCTGGTTATGGCCATGTCTCTGGTCACCATCAGCGCTGGCGCCAAGGACTTTGAGGACAACAGCGACATCAACTATGCTGATGCTGTTGCCGTCATGTCCGACCTGAAGGTTGTCGACGGTTACACCGACGGCACTTTCCGTCCCGAGGCTCAGCTGAACCGCGGTGCCGCTGCCAAGATCATCTGCAACATGATCCTGGGCCCCACCACTGCTGAGGCTCTGAGCGCTTCCAGCGCTCCCTTCTCTGATGTTGCTCCCGACCACGTGTTCGCTGGCTACATCACCTACTGCTCCAAGGAGGGCATCATCAACGGTTACGCTGATGGCACCTTCCGTCCCACCGCTCCTCTGACTGGCTATGCCTTCATGAAGATGCTGCTGGGCGCTCTGGGCTATGATCCCGACATCGAGGGCTACACCGGTGCTAACTGGTCCGTCAACGTTGCCAAGCAGGCCATCGGCATCGGCCTGGACGACGGCAATGCTGAGTTCGTCGGCACCAAGTATGTCACCCGTGAAGAGGCTTGCCTGTATGCCTTCAACACCCTGCAGGCTGACATGGTCCGTTACTCCAACAAGACCACCGTCACCGTGAACGGTGCCGAGGTCGTCGTTGGCGGTTCCGAGGCTTACAAGACCGGCAACACCTTCGCTGAGGAGTACTTCACCAACCTGAAGTTCATCCCCGCTGCTGACGATTTCGATCGTCCCGCTAAGACCTGGAAGCTGAAGTCCAAGGAGATCGGCACCTTCGCTGAGAACTATGAGCTGAGCTACACCGAGGAAGTCAAGTCCGGCGATATGTTCGAGGATCTGGGCAAGCCCGAGCTGGGCACTGTTGAGGTCTATGTCGACGGCGAGGAGTTCGACGGCTTCACCCTGGAGAAGAAGGGCGAGGACAAGATCGGCGCCAACGGCACCCTGATCGAGGTCTACACCGAGGAAGTCAAGAACGATGATGGCGAGTATGTCATCAACGTGACCATCATTGTCATCAACACCTATGTTGGCGAGATCGACGGCATCGACGAGAACGATGACGACGAGCGCGTTGTTACCGTTGACACCGAGTCTGTTGAGTACAAGACCGAGGAGTTCGAGGAAGAGGACATCGTTCTGTACACCATCGCTCACACCGACGACGGCGACAAGATCAAGTCCATGGAGCTGGCTGAGATCGTTGAGGACGTTAAGGTCTCCAAGATCAACCGCACCAAGAACACCTTCATCGCTGACGATGAGACCTATGAGTCTGGCTTCGGCTTCTCCGCTAAGGACGCTGTCGAGCCCGACACCAGCTATGATCTGTACCTGGATTCCTATGGCTACGTGAAGATGGCCAAGGAAGTCGAGGCTGCTGATCCCGAGTACGCACTGGTCCTGGATCTGGGCTGGGGCAACTGGGCTTCCGGCAACGACAAGGTCCGTCTGGTCCTGGCCGACGGCACCAAGGTCGAGGCTGAGTATGAGAACGACGACGAGATCGAGTTCGGTATCGGCGACGTTGTTGGCTACACCTATGATGACGAGGACGAGATCTACACCATCAAGTCCGTGACCGATTCTGCTATCGGCGACATCACCAAGGGCGTTTCCAAGCTGGCTACCGGCATCTACGGCAATGCCAAGACCGTGTTCTTCATGGTCGAGACCGATGATGACGGCGAGATCGACTCTTGGGAGATCTACACCGGCATCAAGTCCGTTCCCAGCACTGAGATGGTCGAGGGCGCTACCGCTTACGCTTACGTCGAGGAAGGCGTTGCTAAGGCTGTCGTCGTGACCGACGCTGAGGGCAAGGGCGCTGAGGACATGGTCTACATCATCGCCGAGGGCGCTGAGGAGTTCGAGATCAAGGGTGTTGAGTACTACGAGTTCAACGCTATCGTTGACGGCGAGATCACCACTGTTGTCATGGAGTCCGACGTTGTGACCGAGGAGGCCATCGAGGACGCTGTCTACTCTGTCTTCAAGTCTGTTACCACCAACGGCAAGGGCTACATCGTTGACGTCTCCGACGAGGCTACCACCGAGGCTGAGGCTGTCATCACCAGCGCTTACAAGAACGATGTCTTCGGCATCGAGGGCGCTAAGCTGGCTCTGTCCGACGAGTGCGTCATCTTCTCCGTCGATAAGGACGGCGAGATCAGCACCGCTAAGGAGTCTGCTCTGAAGAAGGGCGAGACCGTTGTCTATGTCATGGATAAGGACAACGAGTATGTCGACTTCATCCTGATCATCTCTGATCTGGTTGAGGAATAATTCCTAACTTTAGGAAGTCATACTTCAAATGAAAAGGGGCACCCCGAAAGGGGTGCCCCTTTTTTATGCTCTGCCGCCTTTACAGAGAATGGGTTGAAAAAATATGCCAAGGCGTTTATAATATCATCGACTAAATCTGTATTGGAGTGAGTTCCTTGGCTAAATTCCGCAGTTCCGCAAAAACCTTGCGGGATCCGTTTGAAAAAATTTATCCCTGGCTGCTGCCTGTGGTGCTGTTTTTGGCGGTCACCGCCATCAGCCACCAGTTTGCCGTGGGCCTTGCCGCCGTGGCGCTGATTTTGAGTCTGGGCAAAGCGCCCCGTACTGCCCTGCAGAGCCGGTTCTCTCTGCTGACGCTGGCCGTGGTGCTGTATGCGGCGGTGTATCTGGCCTCCGGCCTGTGGTGCAATTTCGGCGACTATGCCGCCAGCGAGAGTTTGAAAATGCTGATCGCCCTGACGGTGTTTGGCCTGGTGCTCTCCCGCACGAAGCAGGAGAAGGTGACGGGGCTGCTGTGGGCCCTGAACGGCGTCATCGCCGTGATTGCCCTGCTGTGCGTGGACGCCGGCAGCTGCCAAATCCTCTCCCGAGGCTTCTGCACGCTGATGGAGCTGCTCCGCTCCGGCTATGACGTAGCCACCATGGGCTACGAGGCCGGCATCCGTATCACCGGCATCTACTCCAATGCCAACGTCTCCGGCGGCGTCATCGCCTTCGGCCTGATCCTGTCCCTGTATCTGCATCAGACCGCAGAGTGCGAAAAGGGCCGCATGGCAGCCCTGTATATGGCCGGCCTTGAGGCAGTATCCTTCTTCTTTGCCTTCTCCATGGGCGCCATGGGCGCCTTTGCAGTCACCTGCCTGGTGTATGTGGCCTGCGCGGGCAAGGGCAAGCGCCTGCCGCTGTTTTTGCTGATGCTGGAGTGCGTGGCTGTGACCGTGGTGCTGGCCATGGTGTCCGCGTCCTCTCTGGGAACCGGAAGCCCCCTGCCGCTGCTGATGGCGCTGGTGTGCGGAGCGATCATCTGGGCGCTGGAGCGCTTTGTGGGCAGCCGTGTCTCTGCCGCTCTGGCTGAGCGGGGCCGCGCTGTGGGCATTGCCGGCGGTGTGCTGGCTGTTGTTGTGGCTGCCTATGTGGTGCTGGCTTTCACCATCACCGGCGGCACCACCCTGAACGGCACGGAAAAGCTGTCCCGCGCGGTGTATCCCGCTCCCGGCGAGTATACCGTCAGCGTGGAGGGCGCCATCGACCCCAATGTCCGGATTTACACCCAGAACGAGGCCCAGCTGATGATGCACAAGGAGACCACCCTGTATAAGGGCGCCCTCTCCGAGGCCTCTTTCGCGGTGCCCGAAGATTCCAAGGTGGTTTGGTTCGTCCTCTCCGGCGACGGCGATGTGGACGCCATTACCCTGTCCGACGGAACAAAGGTTCCTCTGGGCTACAAGCTGCTGCCCTCCTTTGCGGCAAACCGCCTGCAGGGTCTGCGGGCCAACCAGAACTTTATCCAGCGTCTGGTGTTCTTCCAGGACGGTTTGAAGCTGTGGAAGGAAAGTCCTGTGCTCGGCTGGGGCGTCGGCGGCGTCGAGGGCCAGCTCACCGCGGTCCAGAGCTTCTACTATGAGTCCAAGTATATCCACAACCAGCCCATCCAGATCATGGCTGATGCCGGTATCGTGGGTCTGGCAAGCTTCCTCCTGCTGCTGGGCAGCGCCATCTGGATGCTGCTGCGCCGGAGAAAAGAGGAGGACCCCATCATCCCCATGCTGGCTGCCGCACTGACCATGATGACTATGCACTCCCTGACGGAAGTGGTCTGGTCCACCCAGGTGTATCTGGTGGTGGTGTTCGCGCTGCTGGCGGTGGTGATCATCCGCTGCACTGGCGGCGAAAAGAAGAGCGGCGCGGCCGGCGTGGCCGTGATGGCCGCTTTGTGGGCTGTGGTGCTGGTGTTCGCAGTGCTGCAGGCCTGCTCCCTGACCGCTGCCAAGATCAACAGAGATCTGCAGGAGCAGAATCCGAGCCGAACTGAATTTGTGGTGGGACTCAAGAAGGCGGATGCACTGGAGTTCTATAACGACTCTGCCTATCAGGCCAACGCCATGGTCAACGCCCTGCAGGTGGAGGGCGGCTTTGCCACCGCCACGGGCCTGGCCAAGGAGCTGATGGCCACCAAGGAGTTCAACAACTGCTATTATGTGGCGGCGTATTACTGCCTGCCCACCCGGAATTTTGATTCCTTCTTCCTGGCGGTCCAGACCGGACTGGCACAGGAGGCGTCCAATCCCGACGCCTGGAACAGTATGGCGCGCCTGTGCATCCAGGCGGCCAAGCAGTTGGACGCGGAGGAACTGGAGGAATTCCTGCCTGGCGTGGCCAACTTCCGGGCAGAGCTGGAGGCCTTCAACAACTCCGGCCGCATGGAGCAGATCGTCATGGAGGAGAAGAACCAAATCTTCCTGGACAATGCGGTTATGCTGGTGGAATCCGGCGCCAGCGGCGAGATGGCGCAGCTGATGCTGAGCCCGCTGCTGCAGTAAAAATTGCACAAAAAAGGACGCAGAAATTTTCTGCGTCTTTTTTTCGTTTTCGTGTACGTTTTCGTACACGTTTTGCCGTTTGGGAGCCAAGGGTGAGAGCGGTTTTCGCCCGGAAGGAGGTGAGCGAATGAATCAGACGGCAAATTACCAGCTGAATCAGTGGGAAGCCAGCGACCGGATCCGCAGAGAGGATTTCAACCGCGACAACGTCAATATCGAAAGCGGCATGACAGCTCTGCAGGACGCGGTTGTGCAGGAAGCGCAGGCCAGAGAAGCTGCGGATGCCGCAGCCAGCGCAGCGATGAATGCCCGCGTGGACGCGATTCCCTTTGTAAAGCTTTTCGAGATCAGCACGGAGAGTGAGACCCAGCAGATGGATCTGGACCTGAGCGCATATCCACTGGAGCAGTACTTTCAGTTGATCATCATCCCTGAGATTACCACGGTCAGCACGGCGTCTTCGGCTCATGTTTGCGTGCGCTGCAACGGAATCAGCGAGAAGGTTTACAGACAGGGCTCCGATTCTCTAAGCTACTGGGCTGAAGTCCCCGTGGGCCGCAGCAGAGGCGGCTGTGTCCTGCAGCTGCTGGAGGGCGGCGGGATCATGCATCTGTGGTGCACCCAGTCTACGCTGCTGAGCAACGGCTATCAGGAGAGCGGCATGAGCGGCTGCAGCATGAAAGATGACGGCCCTGCGCCGGCAGACCTGAAAACACTGAACTTTGTGGCGCCGGATACGGACACCATCCAGCCCGGCAGCAAAATCGCTGTGTTTGGCCTGAAGCGCTGATACAGACAAGTTCAAAACCAGCGTCAGGCATAAAAAAAGAGCACCATTCGGTGCTCTTTTTTTATGCCTGTTTCGATGCGGAAAGATACAGCTGCATGACTTGGGGCAGTACCGGCTCGATTCCGTACTGCAGTACATGCTGGTGGGCGGCCGCGCCCATAGCGGCTGCGCCGGACGGATCATCCAGCAGGCGGCGGACAGCGGCCAGGAAGGCGGAGCCGTCGTTGTAAGGATAGAGCAGGCCGGTTTTTCCCTGCTCCAAAAGGTCTGTGTGGCCCTTGACTGCAGTGGCCACGACAGGGAGGCCTGCATACATGGCCTCCATCACGTTGAAGGGAAGACCCTCGGAACGGCTGGCGGATACGGCGGCGTCGGCTATGGCATACCAGACGGGCATGTCCACATGGCCGGGGAACAGAACCCGGTCGGCCACGCCCAATTCGTTTGCCAGCCGGCGGCACTCCTCCAAAAGCGCGCCGCTGCCAGGCAGGGCCAGCTTGACATGGCGGGGGAGATGGGGCATGGCTCGCAGCAGCATAGCCTGATTCTTGCGGGCGGAAAACTCAGCAGCGTACAACAGCAGAACATCCTCTTCTGCAAGACCCAGCTCTGCACGGTGCGCTGCCCGGACATCAGCGGATACCGGAGAAAACCGGGAAAAATTCACGCCCACACCGGGAATATTCACAACGCGGCGGCCCAGTTTGTGTGCCGTTGCGCAGTTGTAGTCCCAATGGTTCATGGTCAGCAGCAGATCGGTCACGGGGGCGGTCAGGCGCTCGGCGGTCAGCAGAATCTGCCGTTTCAGAGCGGGCGTCTCACCGTCAAACAGGTAACCGTGGGCAACATTCACCACTGCCGGACGGTGGGGAAGTCCACAGACCGCCATGCGGGTGAAAAAGGCGGCCAGAGAGGTGTGGGTGCAGATGAGCGCATAGCGGTGTTCCTTGATCAGGCGGCGGAGCTGCACCATGGCCCGCAGGTTGGCGGGGGAGGACATTTTCTTTTCAAAGGGGAGCTGGACACACAGGTCGGTCTCCGGAATGTCACGAGTGTCGCCGCCGCAGGCCACATGCACCGCCCAGCCCTGCGCGCGGAAAGCGGCCAGATAGGGGCGGTGAAAATTGGTGATGTGCGACCAAGTGGACGCGGTGAACAATACGGTGCCGGACATGGCGGGCCCTCCTTGTGTGGAACTGGTTTTATTATAGGGGGAAGAACTTGTCATTGCAAGAAAATTGACAGAACAGGGCGAAATGAGTACAATGGTAGCAAGATTTTGAACCCTCGGAGGATGTTCCTTCATGATCAAGGAAAACCAGAAATTACTCAATCAGCTGCACGTTCTCAGCGACGGTGTGCTGGTGTTTCTGTCGGTGCTGCTGGCCTATTGGATCCGTTTCCATGTGCTGCACGGCACGACGAATATCCCCTTCTATTATTTTGCCTGGCTGGGCGGGATCGCCGTGGTGCTGTGTCTGATGACCTACAGCTTTGCCGGATTGTACAGCTCTCACCGCTCGGTTCGGTTTCATCGGGAGGCGGCCCGGTTCCTGCTGGCCAACGCCATGGACGTGTTGTTCCTGATGGCCGGACTGTTCGTGTTCCGTCTGGAGCACATGTCCCGCTGGATGCTGGTGTTCTTCTATCTCATCAGCTCGGCGCTGCTGCTGGGCAAGCGGGCGGCCATGCGGATCATCCTGCGGCGCTACCGCCGGATGGGCTACAACCAAAAGCATATCATCATCGTGGGCAGCAGCCCCGTGGCGGAAGTCTATCTGCGCAAGGTGCGCTCGGACCGCAATCTGGGATTCCAGGTGGACGGCTATGTGGCCCAGAGGAATGGCTGGGCGGATCTGCCCTTCCGAGGTACTTACGATGAGCTGGAGCAGGTGCTGGACAAGTATTCCCCCGATGAGGTGGTGGTGGCTGTCAGTGCCTACGATGAGGCGTGGATGCCCAAGATCATTGCCGCCTGCGAAAAGACAGGCACCAAGACTTCGATCATCCCCTTCTACGCGGCTTATATCCCCTCCAACCCCCAGGTGGACAATGTGGATGGCCTGCCAATGATCAACCTGCGCCGCGTGCCGCTGGACAATGTGGGCAACGCCTTTATGAAGCGGGCCATGGATATCATCGGCTCACTCATTCTCATCATTCTCACCTCGCCCATTATGCTGGTCACCGGCATCGTGGTGTGGTGCAGCTCTCCCGGCCCCATGATCTTCAAGCAGGTGCGGGTGGGCAAGAACAAGAAGAACTTCTATATGTATAAGTTCCGCTCCATGCGTGTGAATACCCAGGAGCAGACCGGTTGGAGCAAAAACGTGGATAACCGCAAGACGCTGTTCGGCTCCTTTATCCGCAAGTTCTCCATTGACGAGCTGCCGCAGTTTTTCAATGTGCTCAAGGGTGACATGAGTCTGGTGGGCCCCCGGCCGGAGGTGCCCCACTTTGTGGAGCAGTTCAAGGAGGAGATCCCCCGTTACATGGTCAAGCATCAGGTGCGCCCCGGTATCACTGGCTGGGCGCAGGTGAACGGCCTGCGGGGCGACACGTCCATCCGCGACCGCATCGAGCATGATATCTATTACATCGAGAACTGGAACATTCTCTTTGACATCAAAATCTTACTGCTGACCATCGGAAAGGTGGTCAACAAGGAGAAGATCCAGGTGAAGAAAAAAGAAACGGTATAAAAAGCGGGGTCACAGCCCCGCTTTTTTACGAAGGAGAGATGAAGCATGGTGGTGGGCCGCTTTGCCCCCTCGCCCAGCGGACGGATCCATCTGGGCAATATCCTGTGCAGCCTGCTGGCCTGGCTCAGCGTGCGCCAAAAAGACGGCCGTGTGGTGCTGCGCATTGAAGATCTGGATACGGCCCGCTGTCCCCGCAAGTATGCCGACCAGATGGAGGACGATCTCCGCTGGCTGGGACTGGACTGGGACGAGGGTCCCACAGTGGGCGGCGACAACGGCTCCTACTACCAGAGCGAGCGGACAGCGCTGTATCAGCAGGCGCTGGAAAAGCTGGAGGCCATGGGACTGGTGTATCCCTGCTTCTGCACTCGGGCGGAGCTGCACGCGGCCAGCGCGCCCCACCGGGAGGATGGCCAGGTCGTCTACGCCGGTACCTGCCGCAGCCTGACGGCGGCGGAGGCGGCGGAGCGGGCGCTGAAGCGTTCGCCGGCGCTGCGCCTGCGGGTGCCGGATGAGGAGGTCTCCTTCACGGATGGCCATATGGGGCTGTATCGGGAGAATCTGGCCCGGGACTGTGGCGATTTTCTGCTGCGCCGGTCAGACGGCATGTTCGCCTATCAGTTGGCCGTGGTGGTGGATGACGCCGCCATGGGTGTGACGGAGGTGGTGCGGGGCGCCGATCTGCTGGATTCCACGCCCCGGCAGCAGCTGCTGTACCGGCTGCTGGATTTGCCGGCGCCGGAGTTTATCCACTTCCCCCTGCTGCTCAGCCACGACGGACGACGGCTCAGCAAGCGCAACGCCGACGCGGGTCTGGATGTGCTGCGGGATCGCTGTACGCCGGAGGAGGTGCTGGGAAAGCTGGCGTATCTGGCGGGCTTCAACCCCTCGGCGGAGCCGAAGAACGCAGTTCAGCTGCTGGCGGATTTCGACTGGGACCGGGTGCCCAAGGAGGATATCCGGATCCCGGAGGGACTGTTTTAAACAAAGAAATGCCACAGGCAGCAGCCTGTGGCATTTTTGCGTTTTATTTAGGCATTTTTGCCTCGGGGATGGAGACCTCCGGCATCAGCTCGGCGCTGACCACGCTCAGCATTTCCTCCAGCTTGGCGCAGTCCTCTTCGTTGAACCGGGAAGAGATCCGCCGCATGACCTCCACCAGATAGTTGGTGGAAATGTTGTAGTATTCCAGATATTTCTGGGTTACCCGCAGATGATATTCCCGTTTGTCCGCCTGAGACTGCACCTTCTCAATGTAGCCCTTCTTCACCAGACTGTTCACCTTATAGGCGGCGTTGGGGGGAGAGATGCACATGAAGGAGGCAAACTCGTTGACTGTGGGCGTGCCCAGGGCCAGAATACTCTCCATGCAGAAGGTCTCCACCGTGGTCAGGCTGGCTTCGCGGTTCTGGAAGCGCTGGAAGATCTCCTGATAAAAGTGCAGTTTAAATTTGGTGTACACGTTAAAAAATGCCTGATCCAGCATAGCATTTCGCTCACTTTCCCGCAGTGTTTGTTTCAGTATAGCAAATCTGCGGGAAAACGCAAGTCATTCCGCGCTGATTGCAAAGGTCAGCTCCGCCGTGCAGGCGATCTCGCCGTTTACCGTGGCCTTACATTCGCCGATGCCCACAGGGCCGCGGCGCTTTGTCAGCACACACTCCATCTCCAGCACGTCGCCGGGGATGACCTGCCGCTTGAAGCGGGCGTTTTTCACGCCGCCGAACAGAGCAATCTTGCCCTGGTTTTCCGGCAGGGACAAAATGGCCACTGCGCCTACCTGTGCCATAGCCTCCAGAATCAGCACGCCGGGGAAGATGTGCTTTTCGGGGAAGTGGCCGCAGAAGACGGGCTCGCCCACGCTGACGCACTTGATGCCCTTGGCCCACTGGCCCGGCTCGCCGTCTGTGATGCGGTCCACCAGCGCGAAGGGGTAGCGGTGGGGCAGGATGCGGGCGATCTCATTGGAATTGAGTACCATAGTCACGCCTCCCATTTCTTCAGCAGAAGGCTGCCGTTGTGACCGCCAAAGCCCAGCGAGTTGGACACCGCGAAGCGGATGTCGGACTGACGGCCCGCGTTGGGAACGACGTCCAGATCACAGGCAGGATCGGGGGTCCGGTAATTGATGGTGGCGGGGATGAAGCCGTCGTGAAGGGCCAGAGCGGTGAAGATGGCCTCTACGGCGCCGGCAGCACCCAGCATATGGCCGGTCATGGACTTGGTGGAGCTGACGGCCAGACGGGCGGCGTGCTGGCCGAAGACGGTTTTGATGGCGGCGGTCTCACCGGCGTCATTTAAGTGGGTGGAGGTGCCGTGGGCGTTGATGTAGTCCACGGCCTCTGGCTCCACGCCGCCGTCAGACAGGGTCATGGCCATGGCCTTGGCGCCGCCGCTGCCGTCGGGGCGGGGGGCGGTCATGTGATAGGCGTCACAGGTGGCGCCGTAACCCAGAACCTCGGCGTAAATGCGGGCGCCGCGAGCCTGGGCGTGCTCCCGCTCCTCCAGCAGCAGGACACCGGCACCCTCGCCCAGTACAAAGCCGCTGCGCTCCGCGTCAAAGGGGATGGAGGCGCGAGCGGGATCCTCGCTCTGGGTCAGGGCCTTCATGGAGGTGAAGCCGCCGATGGCCAGCGGGGTGACGCTGGCCTCCGTACCGCCGCAGAGCATGACCTCTGCATATCCGTCCCGGATATAGCGGAAGGCGTCGCCCACGGCGTTGGTGCCGCCGGCGCAGGCGGTGACGGGGCAGGTGCACATGCCCTGAAAACCAGTCTCAATGGCCACCTGACCGGCGGCCATGTTGGAGATGGCGGTGGGGATATAGAAGGGGGACACCCGGTCCCAGCCCTTTTGGCTGCCCCGGTCGTGCTCCGTCTCCGTAATGGCAAGACCGCCGATGCCGCTGGAGATGATGACGCCGCAACGGTCCGGATCCACGGTTTCAAGGGTCAGGCCGCTGTCGGCCATGGCCTCCCGGGCAGCCACCACGGCGAACTGCGTGAAGCGGCCCATGCGCTTGGATTCCTGCCGGCCGATGGACTCCTCGGGGGAGAAGCCCTTCACCTCGGCAGCCAGCTTGACTTTCATGCCGGTGGTGTCGAACTGGGTGATGGGAGCGATGCCGCACACGCCGTCCTTCACGGCCTGCCAGCTCTCGCCGGCAGTCAGTCCCACAGGGGTGAGAGCACCCAGTCCGGTGATAACAACTCTGCGTTTGTTCATAGTTGATCTCCTTTTACATGCTCATGCCGCCGTCCACGGCCAGTACCTGACCGGTGATGTAGGCGGCCTCGTCGCCGGCCAGAAACGCAACCGCTCTGGCCACGTCCTCTGCTGCGCCCAGTCTGCCCATGGGGATGGCGGAGAGAGTAGCGGCTTTGGCGGCGTCTGCCATAGCGGCAGTCATATCGGTTTCAATGAAGCCGGGGGCCACGGCGTTGACGGTGACGCCCCGGGTGGCCAGCTCTTTGGCCATGGATTTGGTCATGCCGATGACGCCGGCCTTGCTGGCGGCGTAATTCACCTGTCCGGCGTTGCCGTGGAGGCCCACCACGCTGCTGAGGTTGATGATGCGGCCGTACTTCTGCCGCATCATGATGCGGCTGACGGCCCGCATGCACAGGAAGGTTCCCCGCAGGTTCGTGTCGATGACCGCGTCAAAAGCCTCGTCCTTCATGGTCATGGCAAGACCGTCGCGGGTGATGCCCGCGTTGTTGACCAGAATGTCGATGCGGCCGAAGGCAGCCATTGCCTCGTCCATCAGGGCTTTTACCTGTACGCTGTCCGCCACGTTGCAGACCCGGGCCATTGCCCGGACGCCCAGGGCCTCGCAGGCCTGTGCGGTCTCCTGCGCGGCATCTTCGCTGCCGGCATAGCACAGGACGATGTCGGCGCCCTGTCGGGCCAGCTCCAGGCACACGGCCCGGCCAATGCCGCGGCTGCCGCCGGTGACGACTGCCACTTTTCCCTTCAGACTCATACCGCATCCTCCTTCAGCCACTGTACCAGCTGTTCCACGTCCGCAGCGGTTTCCACGGAGAACACCGGCAGGCTGGGAACCGTCTTTTTCACAAAGCCGGCAAGGGCCTTGCCGGGGCCGATCTCCACGATCCGGTCCACGCTCATGTCAGCCATGGCGCGGATGGAATCCTCCATGTAGACGCTGCTCTGCACCTGACGCTCCAGTAGGGCGGGGATGGTGTCGTCCACGCCCATCTCAGCGCCCAAACAGTTGAAGATGACAGGGATGTTCATGGGAGAGAAGGTCGTGGAGCGGAAGCGCTCGGCCAGCGCGTCGCCGGCGGGCTTCATCAGGGGGGTGTGGAAGGGGCCGCTGACCTTCAGGGGCAGGCACCGTCTGGCGCCCCGCTCCTTTGCCAGCGCGGCTGCGGCTTCCACGGCGGCCTTGTCGCCGCCGAGAACTAACTGGCCGGGGCAGTTGTAGTTGGCGATGACCACGCAGCCGTGGGCCTCGCTCTCGCGGCAGACCTCCTCCAGCGCGGCGCGGTCCAGATTCAGCACGGCCATCATGGCGGACTCCCGTCCGGCGGCTGCCGCCTCCATAGCCCGGCCGCGGAAGGCCACCAGCTCGATGGCGGTGGCGGCGTCAAACACGCCGGCGGCGTGCAGGGCGGAGTATTCGCCCAAGGAAAGACCGGCGGCCACATCCGGCTCGATGCCCTTTTCCCGCAGAACTGCGGTCAGTCCCGCGGCGAAGGCCACCATGCAGGGCTGGGTATAGCGGGTCTGGTTCAGTACATTGCCGGCGTCGGTGAAGGAGACCTCCTTCAGGTCAAACTCCACCTTGGCGCTGTCGATCACAGCGCGGAAAGCGGGATAGGCTTCATACAGGTCGGCGCCCATGCCGGGGTGCTGACTGCCCTGTCCCGCGTATAAAAAACCGAGCTTCATTGCGCGGACCTCCATTCGTTCATGATTTGCTTCATCTGCTCCCGCACGGTGGAGAGGCGCTTGACCTCTCCGGCACCGGCGCCGCAGAAAAACAGACCGTTTTCCCAGTCGCCGTCCGCCGCGGCCATCAGGGCGCGGGAAATGCAGTAGGGAGCGGTCTTGGGATCGCAGGCGGAAAGACACCGCATGTACTTGTCGGGTTTGGGCTGAATACCCGCTTCTACCCGCTGGATGAGGGGGCTGCGCAGGGCGCGGCCCGGCATGCCCACGGGACTCTGGACGATGGTGATGTCCTCTGTGGCGGCGTTCAGCAGCGCCTGCTTATAGGCAAGGCTGGCGTCGCACTCCTCCGTGGCGATGAAGCGGGTGGCAAACTGGGCGCCGGCGGCGCCCTGCTTCATATAGGCGGCCATTTCTGCACCGTCCCTGACGCCGCCGGCCACGAAAACCGGGATATCCCGGCCGTACTTTTGACGGAAGGGCTCAAGGGCCTCCAGAACGTCCCTCAGAAGGTCGGACAGCGGTTTTCCGCCGCCGGACTGGGACTGCACGGCCTCCTCTCTGGAAAAACCCAGATGGCCGCCGGCCATAGGGCCTTCCAGCACCACAAAGTCGGGGATGCGGCGGTAGTGCTTATCCCACAGCTTGCAGATCAGAGCTGCGGCCCGTCCGCTGCTGACCACCGGAGCCAGAGCGGCGTTGCTCTCGGGAACCTGTGCGGCGATGGCCGGCAGATCCCGGGGCAGACCCGCGCCGCAGACCACGGCGTCCACGCCGGCCCGCAGGGCAGTACGGACACTGTCGGCATACTGGGCGGTGGCGACCATGGCGTTGACGGCCACCAGTCCGGTGTCTGCGGCAGTCGCCTTGGCCCGGCGGACCTGACGCTCCAGCGCCCGCAGATTGGCGCCGCGGGGATCGGAGGCGAAGTCCGGCTCCCGCCAGCCGCACATGGCGGTGGAAATGGTGCCCATGCCGCCGCAGGCGGCCACAGCGCCGGCCAGGCCGTCCAGACTGACGCCCACGCCCATACCACCCTGCAGAATGGGCAGGGGCAGCAGCTTTCCTCTGATGGTTACAGCCATTCCTGTTCCGTGGCCTTCAGTGCGGCCAGGCCTCCGTTGTACAGATCTTCGAAGATCTGACGCAGGGGACGGATCTCCGTCAGCATGCCGGCCACCTGGCCGCTCATGACGCTGCCGGTCTCCACATCGCCATCGAACACAGCCCGGCGCAGACCGCCCAGTGTGACGGTCTCCAGCTCCTCCAGCGTGGCACCCCGCTTTTCCAGGGCCAGATACTGGCGGGCCATCTTGTTTTTCAGCACCCGGACAGGACCGCCGATGGAGCGGCCAGTGACAGTGGTGTCGCTGTCCTTGGCCTTCAGGATGGCCTGCTTATAGTTGTCGTGAATGGGGCACTCGTGGCTTGTCAGCAGGCAGGTGCCCACCTGGATGCCGCAGGCGCCCAGGGCAAAGGCGGCAGCCACCTGACGGCCGTCGGCAATACCGCCAGCGGCGATGACGGGCACATCCACGGCGTCCGCCACCTGGGGCACCAGCGCCATGGTGGTCATCTCGCCCACATGGCCGCCGGATTCGCAGCCCTCGGCGATGACGGCGTCCGCACCGGCACGCACCAGTCGCTTGGCCAGCACAGTGGCGGCCACCACGGGGATCACCTTCACGCCCGCCGCTTTCCAGGCAGGGATGAACTGGCCGGGATTGCCGGCGCCGGTGGTCACCACCGGGACGTTTTCTTCGATAATGATGCGGGCCATGTCGGCGGCGCAAGGATTCATCAGCATCAGATTGACGCCGAAGGGCTTGTCGGTCAACTGCCGGCAGATGTGGATCTGACGGCGCAGCAGCTCCGCGTCCAGCATACCGCCGGTGGCGATGACGCCCAGTGCGCCGGCGTTGGAGCAGGCTGCGGCAAACTCGCCGGTGGCGATGTTGGCCATGCCGCCCTGAATGATCGGGAACTCGGTTCCCAGAATTTCGTTTAACTTTTTCATAGGCGCTCCTTATGCGAATTCGATCATGGCGCCGCCCCAGGTGAGGCCGCCGCCAAAGCCTACAGCCAGAATACGGCTGCCGGAGCCGATGCGGCCCCGCTCCTGCAGCTCGCTGAGGACCAGCGGAATACTGGCAGCGGAGGTGTTTCCGTATTCGTCCACATTTTTGTAGTATTTTTCCGGCGGGATCCGGTGTTTGCGCACCACCAGATCGATGATGCGGGCGTTGGCCTGATGGAAGACGAAGAAATCCACATCGTCCACCGTGCAGTTATGGCGGCGCAGTACCGCATCCATGCAGGCGGGGACGGTCTCCACGGCGAATTTGAACACCTTGGTGCCGTCCATAGAGATGAGGCTGCGGCGGCCGGACTCCAGTCCCGGCACGTTTAGCAGCTGGTCGTCGCCCTGCGTGCCCATGACGGCGCCGATGGACGGCCACTCAGCCCGGCTCTCCACCACGGCGGCGCCGGCTCCGTCACCAAAGAGGATGCAGGTGCCCCGATCCTCCCAGTTGATGAGACGGCTCAGATACTCGCCGCCCACCACCAGACCGAACTTGCGGGGAGAGACGCTCAGCAGGCACTCTATGGTGTGCAGGGCAAAGAGAAAGCCGGTGCAGGCGGCGTTCAGGTCAAAGCAGGGGATGTCCGTGGGCAGTCCCAGCTCCCGCTGCAGCAGGCAGGCGGAGGCGGGGACGGCGGTATCCGCCGAAAGAGTCGCCACGATGCAGGCTCCGATGTCCTCCGGTGCTACGCCGCTGCGCTCCAGAGCGGTGCGGGCGGCGCTGACGCACAGGGAGGTGTGGTTCTCGGTGGTGCAGTGGTGCCGGCGGCGGATGCCGGTGCGGCTGGCGATCCACTCGTCGCTGGTGTCCACGATTTTGGCAAGATCGTCGTTGGTCACAACGTGTTCCGGAACGCAATGGCCGGTGCCTCGAATTTTAATGCCGTTCATTGCTTCTCCTTTTCGGGAGCGATGGCTCCCATCTTTCTGAATTTTTCATAGCGGGCGGCAGTGCGGGTCTTGGCGCTCTCCCGGTCCAGCTGGGCCAGATGGAGTGCGATGGCCTGTTCCACCTGCAGCATGGCGATGGCAGGTGCCAGATGGGCGCCGCCCTCCGGCTCGGGGATGATCCCGTCGATGACGCCCAGCTCCAGCAGATCGGAGGAACGCAGCCGCATCAGCTCGCTGGCTTCGGCGCTGCGTCCGGCGTCCTTCCAGAGAATGGAGGCGAAGCCTTCCGGGGAGAGAATGGCGTACACGGCGTTTTCCAGCATAAGGACCCGGTCACCCACGCCAAGCGCCAGTGCGCCGCCGCTGTTGCCCTCGCCGGTGATGATGGCGAGAATGGGCACGCTCAGGCGGCTCATCTCCATGAGGTTCCGGGCGATGGCCTCGCCCTGGCCCCGTTCCTCGGCCTGCAGACCGGGATAGGCGCCGGGGGTGTCGATGAATGTAATGACAGGGCGGTGGAATTTCTCCGCCTGCTTCATCAGACGCAGGGCCTTGCGGTATCCCTCCGGCCCCGGCATACCGAAGTTGCAGCGGAGGTTTTCCTCCAGCGTGCGGCCCTTGCGGGTGCCGATGACGGTGACGCTGCGGCCGTGAAACCGGGCGATGCCGCCCAAAATGGCGGCGTCCTCCCGGCAGGAGCGGTCGCCCCGCTGTTCAAAGAAATCCGTGAACAGGCCGGAGATATAGTCTTCGATATTGGGCCGCTGGGGGTGGCGGGCAATGGCCACCACCTCAGCGGCGGTATAAGTTGTGCTCACAGGCGGCCTCCTTTCCGGTGCAGAAGCAGCAGCTGGCCCAGGGTGTCCCGCATTTGGGCCCGGGGCACCACGGCGTCCACGAAGCCGTGCTCCAGCTGGAACTCCGCACGCTGGAAGCCCTCCGGCAGCGTCTCGCCGATGGTCTGCTGAATGACCCGGGGACCGGCAAAGCCGATGAGGGCGCCGGGCTCGGCCAGCATGATATCGCCCAAAGAGGCGAAGCTGGCGGTGACGCCGCCGGTGGTGGGATCCGTCAGCACGGAGATGAACAGCAGGCCTGCGTCATCCAGCCGGGCCAGCGCGGCGCTGGTCTTGGCCATCTGCATCAGGGAGAGGATGCCCTCCTGCATCCGGGCGCCGCCGCTGGCGGAGAACAGGATGAGGGGCAACTTGGCTTTGACGGCGTATTCGATGGCGCGGGTGATCTTCTCACCCACGGCCGTGCTCATGCTGCCCATGAAAAAGCGGCTGTCCAGCGCGCCGATGACGCATTTGTGGCCGTGAATGGTGCCGGTGGCGGTGACCACGGCCTCGGACAGGCCGGTTTTCCGCTGGGCGGATTCCAGCTTCCGGCGGTAGTCCGGGAAGCGGAGGGGATCACCTGCGCCCAGCCGGGTATCCAACTCCCGGAAGGAACCGGGATCCAGAACCGTGCTGAGACGGTAATAGGCGCCGATGGGCCAGTGGTAGCCGCAGTGGGGGCAGACAGAGAGGTTGGCGGCCACGGCCTTTTTCTCGCTTTCCTGCCCACAGGTGGGACAGGTGAGAAGGCGGTCGCCGGGGATATAGTTGTCCCGCATGGCGCGCATGGCCAGCAGGCGGGCGCGGCGGCGGGCAAAGATGTCATTCATTCAGTTTCCTCGCTTTCGCTCAGCCGCCGGTTGAAATCCAGCAGTGAGGGGAGGTTGGTGTCCAGGAAGCCGGTGGTGCAGCTGCCCCGAACGAAGATGGGATGGTACAGGATCTGGTAGGACAGCTCCGCATTGGTGGGCACGCCCTCCAACGCGAATTCCTCCAGACAGCGGCGCATTTTCCGGATGGCCTCCAGACGGGTGGGGGCGTGGACCAGAATTTTTCCCACCATGGAGTCGTAGTAGGGGGAGAGGGTGCATCCGTTGTAAAGGGCGGAGTCCACCCGCACGCCGGCGCCGCCGGGGAAGTGGACAAAGTCCACCCGGCCGGGGCAGGGGCGGAAATTCTGGTGGGGGTCCTCCGCGTTGATGCGGCACTCAATGGCGCAGCCTTTCAGTGTGATATCGTCCTGCGTAACGTCCAGCGCAAGGCCGGAGGCGATGCGCAGCTGCTGGCGCACCAGGTCCACGCCGGTCACCAGTTCGGTAATGCCGTGCTCCACCTGGATGCGGGTGTTCATCTCCATGAAATAGAAATGCTCGCCGTCCGCGTCCAGCAAAAATTCCACAGTTCCGGCGTTTTCATAGTCCACGGCGCGGGCGGCGCGGATGGCTGCCTGGCCCATGGCCTCCCGCAGGGCAGGTGTCAGCCCCCGGGCGGGAGCCTCCTCGATGAGCTTCTGGCTGCGCCGCTGCACGGAGCAATCCCGGTCGCCCAAGTGGATGATGTTGCCGTGGCGGTCTGCCAGGATCTGAAATTCAATGTGGCGGGGATTTTCCACCAGCTTTTCCAGATACATCTCGTCGTTGCCGAAATTGGCCTGGGCCTCGGCCTTTGCCTCGGTGTAGGCGGCGGGCAGGTCTGCGGCGCTGGCACAGCGGCGGATGCCACGTCCGCCGCCGCCGGCGCTGGCCTTCAGCAGCACGGGATAGCCCACCTGCTCCGCCCAGTGGAGAGCCTCCTCCACGGACGCCACAGGACCGTCGGAGCCGGGGGTCACCGGCACGCCGGCGTTGCGCATCAGATCTCTTGCGGCAGATTTGGAGCCGGCGGCCCGGATGGCCTTGCCGGAGGGGCCGATAAAGGTGATGCCCGCAGCGGTGCAGGCGTCGGCAAAGTCGGCATTTTCCGACAAAAAGCCATAGCCGGGATGAAGTCCGTCGCAGCCGGTGGCTTTGGCCACCGTCAGCAGGGCCTCCTGATTCAAATAGCTGTCTGCGGCTCTGGCGGGGCCGATGCAAACGGCTTCTGTGGCCAGCTGCACATGCAGGGCCTCTTCGTCGGCCTGAGAATAGACGGCGACCGTCTCAATGCCCGCCTCCCGGCAGGAGCGCAGGATCCGCAGAGCGATCTCGCCCCGGTTGGCGATCAATACCCGCTTCAGCATGGCTGATACCGGAAGAGCGGCTGGCCAAAGGAGACCAGTGTGCCGTTGGACACCAGACACTCGCCAATGATACAGTCACAGGGAGCGCAGATCTCACTCATCATTTTCATGGCCTCGATGAGGCAGACGGTCTGGCCCTTTTTCACCGTCTGGCCAGCTGTGACGTAGGGCGGCTGGTCCGGCGCGGAGGCGGCATAATATGTGCCCACCAGAGGCGCGGTGATGGCAGGCACCTCCTCCGGCACTGCGGGGGCAGCGGAGGCGGCGGGAGCCGCAGCAGGTACCGGCAGAGCGGCAGCGGGCGTGCCGCGGGTCAGCTCGATGGAGAAGTCCTGGCGAGACAGCTTCAGCGTGTGCAGATTGCTGCGCTCAAAGCGATCCAGCAGAGCGTAAATTTCTTCGTTGGTCATAGGGGAACGATCCTTTCTCCAATGGAAAGAGTCCCCGCCGGACTGAAGTTCCGGCGGGGCAGCGGATGATTACTGATGAGCCTTGATGTAGTTCAGAATGTCCGCGGCGGTCTTCAGATTGGCCACGTCACCGTCATCGATGGAGATGCCGGCGGCCTCCTCCAGAGCCATGACCAGCTCCACCAGAGCCAGAGAGTCGGCACCCAGATCCTCGGTCAGGCTGGCTTCGGGAGTGACCTTCTCAGCGTCACAGCCCAGGGTCTCCACGATCACATCGCGTACTTTTTCGAAATCCATAATTGGTACTCCTTGCAAAACATAAATTATTTTAATTAAAATTATTTAACTAAAATTGTTGAACTTATTCTACGCAGACACAGTACGTTTGTCAAGAAAAAATTTTCGACAGGTTATGAGTTATTAATTTTGTGTCAACAAAACGGGAAGGGTATTCCATTTCTTTAAGCGTTCCGCTATAATCCTTTCATATAAACTACCACGATAGGGCATTTTGCCCGCCTTTTGAAAAGAAGGAGTACATCATGAGAATTATCATTGTGGGTGCCGGCAAGGTCGGCTGGGCGCTGACGCAGCATCTGTCTGCTGATAACCGGGTCACTGTGATCGACAAGGATGCTCAGCTGATTGACAATATTATCAATATTTACGATGTAATGGCTGTGTGCGGCAACGGCGCCAGCTATGAGATCCAGCAGGAGGCAGAGGCCGAAAAAGCCGACCTGCTGATCGCCACCACTTCCAGCGACGAAACCAATATCGTCGCCTGTCTGGTGGCAAAGAAGCTGGGTGTGCAGCACACCATTGCCCGAATCCGCAACCCGGATTATGAGAAACAGCTGCACTTTATGCGTGATGATCTGGGACTGTCCATGGTCATCAACCCGGAAAAGGCCACGGCCCGCGAAATCGCCCGACTGCTGCGTTTCCCCAACGCCATGAAGCTGGAGTCCTTCTCCAAGGGCCGGCTGGAGCTGGTGGAATACCGCCTGCCGGAGGATTCCATGCTGGCGGGTATTCGGTTGTCTGATATGTATAAAAACCTGCGGGTCCGCGTACTGATCTGCGCGGTGGCCCGAAAGGGAGAGACCATCATCCCTGCCGGCGACTTTGTGCTGCAGGGCGGCGATAAGATCTACGTCACGTCCACGCCTGCCCAGTTGGAGCAGTTCTTCCGCCATCTGCGGGTGTTCCGCAGCAAGGCGTCTTCCGTTATGATCGTGGGCGCCAGTAAGATGTGTCACTATCTGGCGCAGGAACTCATTGAGATGGGCATGTCCGTCAAGATCATCGACAAGAGCGAGCAGCGTTGCGTCCAGATCAGTGAACGTCTGCCCAAGGCCCTGGTCATCGTGGGTGACGGCACGGACAGCGAACTGTTGCGTGAGGAGGGTATTGATCAAACAGATGCCTTCGTAGCCATCACCAGTATGGACGAGGCCAACATCCTCATGGCTATGAGTGCTGCCAAACAGTCTGACGGCTGCAAGGTGGTGGCGAAGATCAACCGCAGATCGCTGATGACGCTGGTGGAAGCCGAGAGCATGATCGACAGCGTGGTTTCCGCCGCGTCTGTGACTGCTGAGCTGATCGTGCAGTATGTCTGCGCTATGCAGAACGCCACCGGCTCCCAAATCCAGACCCTGCACCACATTGTGGAGGGAACGGTTGAGGCGCTGGAGTTCAACATCACTGCCGGAGCCACCTGTATCGGTGTGCCGCTGAAGGATCTGAAGCTGAAGAGCGGTATCCTGCTGGCGGGCATTGTTCGCGAGAACGGCCAGATCATCATTCCCTCCGGTAACGATGCCATTCAGTTGGGTGACGATGTGATCGTGGTGACGACGGATACCGGTCTGCGTGATATCCGGGATATTCTGCGGTAAAGGTGGCGTGACCGATGAATAATCGAATGATAGCGTATGTCATCGGCAGAAGCCTTCTGGCAGAGGCGCTGCTGCTTCTGGTTCCCCTGCTGGCGGCAGCTCTGTACGGTGAAGCATTGAGCCCCTATCTGATCCCCATGGCACTGTTGTTGGCGCTGGGAGCGCTGATGACCGTAAGAAAACCGAAAAATACCTCCTTCTATGCCAGAGACGGTCTGGCGATCGCGGCGCTGGTGTGGATCTTTATGTCGGCATTCGGCGCGCTGCCCTTTGTCCTCTCCGGTGATATCCCCCATTACATCGACGCGTTTTTTGAAACAGTGTCCGGCTTTACCACCACAGGTGCGACGATCCTGACGGCAGTGGAGCCGCTGACCCGCGCAGGTCTGCTGTGGCGCAGCTTTACCCACTGGGTAGGCGGCATGGGTGTGCTGGTATTTGTCATGGCCCTCCTGCCGATGAGCGATGGCCACGGTATGCATATGCTGCGGGCGGAAATGCCCGGTCCCACTGCCAGCAAGCTGGTCAGCCGCATGAGCGACACGGCGAAGATCCTGTATGTCATCTATTTTGTGATGACGGTCATTTTGATCGTGTTGCTGCTTCTGGGCGGTATGCCGTTGTTTGATACGCTGATCCATGCGTTCGGCACAGCGGGTACCGGCGGCTTCAGCTGCCGGAACATCAGCGTTGGCGCCTATGACAATTTGTATTTTGAGATCGTCATCGGCGTTTTCATGCTGCTGTTCGGCATCAACTTCAATCTGTATTACTTCCTGCTGATCCGCCGCTTCCGGGACGTGTTCCGGTCGGAGGAGATGTGGGCCTATGTGGGTATCGTGACGGCTTCCACCCTGGCCATTGCGGTCAATATCTCTCAGATGTATGGCGGCTTTGCCACCGGACTGCGCCATGCGTTTTTCCAGGTGTCCACCATCATCACCACCACCGGCTACGCATCCACGGACTTCAACACCTGGCCGGCCTTTTCCAAGACTATTCTGGTGCTGCTGATGTTCATTGGCGGCTGCGCCGGATCCACGGCCGGCGGAATGAAGGTGGCCCGTGTGGTGATGTGGACCAAATCCTCCTACCACGATATGCGGAAGATGATCCACCCCAATGCCGTGACCACCGTGCGCTTTGAGGGTAAGCCTTTGGGTGAAAAGAATGTTCATGGCGTCTATCTTTATATGACGGTGTATATGCTGGTGTTTGCCGTTTCCTGCCTGCTGCTGTCGCTGGATGGCATGGATCTGGTGACGACCTTCACCTCTGTGACCACCTGCTTCAACAACGTTGGCCCCGGCCTGGAAGTGGTCGGTCCTATGGGCAACTTCTCCTCCTATTCCGCCTGGGCCAAGGCGCTGCTGTCCTTTGATATGCTGGCCGGCCGCCTGGAGCTGTTCCCTATGCTGCTGTTGTTTGCGCCTTCCATCTGGAAAAAACGCAAAGTGTCGGCAGGCAGAGTATAAACCGTATGAAAAACCACGCAGCAGCGCTGCGTGGTTTTTTGCGGAAAAGGTTGGAAAACAAAAAAAGCATGCTATAATTGATAAGATATCGTAAATAGGGAGATGGTTCTGTTGCTGGCAAACCTGCTGTTCAGTGTCAATATGAGCCTGCCGCTGTTTGTTTTGCTGGGCTTAGGGTACATTTTGGCAAGAAAGGGAATGTTTTCTGACGATTATGTGGCGCGCAGCACCAATTTGGTGTATTACGTGATGCTGCCGGCGAAAATGTTTTTGGAAACTGCCAACACTGATTTGGAGACTGCTTTTGGCGGCAAGTATATGGCAGTGACTGTAGTAGGCGTGATGGTCCAGTTTGTCATCGCCTGGGTCCTGAGCAATGTCCTCTGCAAGGACAAAAGTAAGCAGAGCGCCTTTGCCCACGCCAGCTTCCGCGGCAACTTCGCCTATCTTGGCGTGGCACTGCTGCAGAATATCTACAATACGCCCTCCGTGGTCAGCGCTGCGGTCATCATGGCGGTGGTGCTGCCTCTTTACAATATCCAGGGTGTGATCCTTATGACCATCAAGGAGGGTGACGGCGGCATTCATGTGGGCAGAATATGCAAGAGCATCCTGAAAAACCCCGTCATCATCTCCATTCTGGCGGCGCTGCCGTTTGCCTATTTCCAAATCGAGCTGCCCTATGTGGCTACAAAGAGTCTCGGCTATCTGCAAACGGCCACCAGTACCATGGCCTTGCTGACGGTAGGCGCCAGCATCAAGCTGGACGCCATTCAGCACGATCTGAAGCTGCTGCTGAAGGCGGCGGGCGTCAAGCTGGTAGTCATGCCGGCACTGTGGATGGGTCTGGCGTTTTTCGCGGGACTGACGCCGGAGCAGACGGTTGCTTTGACCATCATGAGCTCCATGCCCGCTGCGGTCAATGTCTACATCGTCACGGACAAGCTGGGCGGCGACGGCCAGACAGCCAGCGGCGCGGTGGTGGTTACCCATTTAGTGAGCCTGTTCACCATGACGGCCGTGGTGTTTGCGCTGCGGACGGCGGGAATGATCTGATAAAAAACTCCGACCAAGTATTGGCCGGAGTTTTTTGCTGTCTGGAACGCCTCAAAAAAACGAAGTCCGGCGGCAGAGCTCGATAAAACGGTGCATATCCCGAAATACCTTTTGGTTTTTCCGCCAGGCCAGGCTCACCTGGAGCGAGACAGGTGGGTCCAGCGGCAGCACGGCCAGATCCGGTATGGATTCCGCCAACGGGCGCAGCAGGAAGCCGGTGGCGGTACCGCTGCGGATCAGGCTTTCCACGGTAGAGAGCTGTTCCGTTGTGTGGAGGATGCGGGGCGTGACACCGGCGTTTTCAAACTGCTGCATGGACAGATCCCGCAGAGAAAAGCTGTCTTGAAAGACGACCAGAGACTCATATTCCAGTTGAACCGGCGAGACAGCCGGTAAGGCGGCCAGCGGATGGCGGCGCGGAGCACACCAGACGATCTCCATGGTTGCGATGGGGACGGCATCGAATTCCGGCGGCAGCGGCGCATCGTGGGAAACAAACGCCACATCCAGCACGTTTTCCCGCAGGTCACGCAGAAGAGCCTTGGTGCCCAGTTCCTCTGTGGACAGCACCAGCTCGGGATAGCGCAAGCTCAGGATTTGGTAAAGGGAAGGGAGTAAAACAGTGCCGATCATCGGAGGAACGCCCAGCCGCACGGGGCGCTGCTGCTGACTCAGTGCCTGCATCCGCTCAGAAATATGGTCTGCGTGACGCAGCAGGCTCTCTGCTAAATCCTGAAAAATGATGCCTTCTTCCGTCAGGGCAAACCCCTGATAGCGGCGGGCGATGAGGGACACGCCAAATTCCCGTTCCAGTTCCCGGATGGCCATGGATACCGATGGCTGGGAGATGTGCAGTGTCTCCGCGGCGCGGCTGATGCTGCACAGGCGGCAGGCAGTGACAAAATACTTCAGTTGCTGCAGCTTCATCTGGCAGTTCCTCCAAAAAAAGTGGTACATTTTTATAATATAAAAAATATTGATACAAATCAAGAAAAACTATATTTGACAGGAAAATGAGAGAAACTTACAATAAAAACAAAAGAGGAGGTGCGGTATGGAGCTGTCCTTTAAAATCGGGAACCGGACCCAAACGGTGCAGGTGCCGGAGGAACGTTTGTTAGGAATATTGGAGCCCAATGACGTGCCCGTGGCACAAACCGGCGCGGACGCGGTGCGGCAGGCCCTGGAGGAGCCGATTGGAACACCCCGTCTGCGGGAGATCGTTCGCCCCGGCGAGAAAATCGCCATTGTCACCAGTGATATTACCCGTCCGATGCCCACATGGCAAGTGATGCCGGCGCTGCTGGATGAGCTGTACGCTGCTGGTGTGGCCCGGGAGGATATCACGCTGGTGTTTGCCTTGGGCAGTCACCGCTGCCATACGAAGGAGGAGATGCTCCATCTGGCGGGGCAGCGGGTCTGGGAGGAGATCTCCTGCGTAGATTTGGATGTGTCAGACTGCGTCCATGTGGGCGTTACCTCCCGCGGAACGCCCGTGGATCTCGATCGCCGGGTGGCAGAGGCTGACCGACGCATCTGTCTGGGTAATATTGAATACCACTACTTTGCCGGCTACTCCGGTGGAGCCAAGGCTATCATGCCGGGTGTGTCTACCCGTGCTGCCATTCAATCCAACCACAGCCGGATGGTGGAACCCGCCGCCTGTGCGGGTAAACTGGAAGGGAACCCCGTCCGGGAAGATATTGAGGAGGCCGCCGCTATGGTGGGTGTAGACTTTATCCTCAACGTGGTACTGGACGCCCATAAGGAGATCATCTGTGCCGTGGCCGGAGATGTGACTGCTGCCCACCGGGCCGGCTGCGCGTTTCTGGATACGTTGTACCGCAAGGAAGTCAAAGAGCGGGCGGATATTGTTTTGGTGAGCCAGGGCGGCGCGCCGAAAGATCTGAACCTGTATCAGACCCAAAAGGCGCTGGACAACGCCAAGCACGCGGTGAAGCCCGGCGGCGTCATCGTGCTGATGGGTTCCTGCAAGGAAGGCCTGGGTGAAAAGACCTTCGAAGAGTGGATGACCAGCGCGCCTACTGCCCACTCCCTGATCGACCGTATCCAGCGGGAGTTTCGACTGGGCGGCCATAAGGCGGCGGCCATTGCCATGGTCCTGGAAAACGCGGACATCTATCTGGTCAGTGAGCTGGAGGACGAGCTGGTCCACAGCCTGTTTATGACGCCGTACCACTCGGTACAGGAGGCCTACGAGGCCGCCGTGGTCAAATGCGGCCCGGAGGCCACAGTTCTGGCGATGCCCTACGGCGGCTCCACGCTGCCCTGGACAGGTGACCTGGAAACATAAATCGGTTGTTTAAATTTGTTATAAAAAGGAGAGCATTGCTATGGATTACGCAAAAGAGTCTCTGCGCCTGCATGGTGAGTGGAAGGGTAAGCTGGAGATCACGCCCCGCGCTGCCGTGGATACCAAGGAAGCGCTGGCGCTGGCTTATACGCCCGGTGTTGCCCAGCCCTGTCTGGAGATCCAGAAGGATCTCAACAAGAGCTATGAACTGACCCGCCGCTGGAACACAGTGGCCGTTGTAACGGACGGTACCGCCGTTCTGGGTCTGGGCGATATTGGTCCCGAGGCCGGTATGCCTGTTATGGAGGGTAAGTGCGTCCTGTTCAAGGCCTTTGGCGATGTGGATGCGCTGCCCCTGTGCCTGAAGACCAAGGATGTGGACGAGATCGTCAACACCGTGTATCTGCTGTCCGGCTCCTTTGGCGGTGTGAACCTGGAGGATATTTCCGCGCCTCGCTGCTTTGAGATCGAAAAGCGTCTGAAGGAAAAGTGCGACATCCCCGTGTTCCACGACGACCAGCACGGTACCGCTGTGATCGTCCTGGCCGGCCTGACCAATGCTCTGAAGGTCGTGGGCAAGAAAGCCGAGGATGTGAAGGTGGTTATCAACGGCGCCGGCGCCGCAGGTATGTCTGTTTGCCGGTTGCTGCTGAGTGCCGGCTTCAAGAATGTTACCCTGTGTGACATCACCGGTATTATCTGCGAGGGTCATACGGACGGAATGAATCCCTACATGGTGGAGATGTCCCAAAAGACGAACCGTGCCCTCAAGCGCGGTAAGCTGGCGGACGCCCTGGTGGGCGCCGATGTGTTCCTGGGCTTCTCTGTGGGCGGTTTGGTTACCACGGAGATGGTCAAGACTATGAATCGTGACGCCATCATCTTCGGCTGCGCCAACCCTGTGCCCGAAATCTTCCCCGAGGATGCCAAGGCTGGCGGTGCTGCTGTTTGCTCCACTGGCCGCAGCGACTATCCGAATCAGATCAACAACGTACTGGTATTCCCCGGTATCTTCCGCGGCGCACTGGATGCCCGCGCCAGCGACATCAACGACGAGATGAAGATTGCTGCTGCCCACGCCATCGCGGACCTGATCTCCGATGAGGAGCTGTCCGCCGACTACATTATCCCCGATGCCATTGATCCCCGCGTCAAGGATGCCGTGGCCAAGGCTGTCTGCAAGGCTGCCCACGATTCCGGTGTGGCCCGCATCTGATTTTGAAAACCGCGCAAAAAGAGGAGCTTCCCATTGGGAGGCTCCTCTTTTATGTAAATGGAGAAAATTCGGTAAAAAATTTATGAAAAGTTATACTTTACAAAGGCCGGTTCTCTTGCGAAAATAAACACCATGCGTGAACGAAGAAAAAATACTAAAAAGTGGCTATTGCAACAAGACGGCACATGATGTTGTGTGTTAGAATAAAAATGCTACAAAATATACCGCCTGTTTGGGCGCTGGCCATACAAAAGGAGGAACGCCATGATCGTGATTAAGAGAAACGGCACGGAAGTGGATTTTGACATTGAGAAGATTTACGGTGCTGTGGTGAAAGCCAACGAGAGCGTTGAGGAGAGCCTGCGCATGACGCCGGTGCAGATCCGCCGGATCTCCGAATTTGTAGAGCTGTCCTGTATGAAGATGAACCGCGCTCCCTCGGTGGAGGAGATCCAGGATATGGTGGAGTATCAGATCATGGCCCACGGCGCCTTTGAGGTGGCCAAGAGCTATATCACCTACCGTTATACCCGCTCTCTGATCCGCAAGAGCAACACCACCGACGAGAAGATCCTCAGCCTCATCGAGTGCTGCAATGAGGAGGCCAAGCAGGAGAATTCCAACAAGAATCCTGTGGTGAACTCCACCCAGCGGGACTACATGGCCGGCGAGGTATCCCGCGACATCAGCGAGCGCCTGCTGCTGCCGGCGGACATCGTGGAGGCTCACCGGGAGGGCATCATCCATTTTCATGACTCCGACTATTATGCCCAGCACATGCACAACTGCGATCTGGTGAATCTGGAGGACATGCTGCAGAACGGTACCGTCATCACCGGCACCCTCATCGAGCGTCCTCACAGCTTCTCCACCGCCTGCAACATCGCCACCCAGATCATCGCCCAGGTGGCCTCCAACCAGTACGGCGGCCAGTCCATCTCTTTGGCTCACCTGGCGCCCTTTGTGGATGTCAGCCGCCGGAAGATCCGCAAGACGGTGGAGCAGGAAATGGAAACGCTGGGTGTGCAGGCGGGTGAGGAGCAGATCTCCCGCGTGGTGGAGGACCGCCTGCGGGATGAGGTGCGCCGCGGCGTGCAGACGATCCAGTACCAGGTGCTGACCCTGCTGACCACCAACGGACAGGCTCCCTTTGTCACGGTGTTCATGTATCTGGGCGAGGCCAGAAATGAACAGGAGCGTAAGGATCTGGCCCTCATCATCGAGGAGACGCTGGAGCAGCGCTATGAGGGCGTGAAAAACGAGGATGGCGTGTGGATCACTCCGGCCTTCCCCAAGCTCATCTATGTGCTGGAGGAGAGCAATGTCCGGGAGGGCACGCCTTACTGGTATCTGACGAAGCTGGCGGCCAAGTGCACCGCCCGCCGCATGGTGCCGGACTATATCTCCGAAAAGAAGATGCTGGAGCTGAAGGTGGACAAAAACGGCGAGGGCCATTGCTATACCTGCATGGGCTGCCGCAGCTTCCTGACGCCCTATGTGGATCCTGAGACCAACCAGCCCAAGTACTATGGCCGCTTCAATCAGGGCGTAGTCACCATCAACCTGCCGGATGTGGCCCTGTCCTCCGGCGGCAATCTGGAGAAGTTCTGGAAGATCTTCGACGAGCGGCTGGAGCTGTGCCACCGGGCACTCATGTGCCGCCATGAGAGACTGAAGGGAACGGTGTCCGATGTGGCGCCCATCCTGTGGCAGTACGGAGCCCTGGCCCGCCTGAAGAAGGGCGAGGTCATCGATAAGCTGCTCTACGGCGGCTACTCCACCATCTCTCTGGGCTACGCCGGCCTGTACGAGTGTGTGAAATACATGACCGGCAAGAGCCACACCGACCCTGAGGCCACTCCCTTCGCTCTGGAGGTCATGGAGCGGATGAACGCCGCCTGCCGCGGCTGGAAGGCTCAACACAACATCGACTTCTCCCTGTACGGCACGCCGCTGGAGTCCACCACCTATAAGTTTGCCAAGTGCCTGCAGCGCCGTTTCGGCGTCATTGAGGGCATCAATGACAAGGGCTATATCACCAACAGCTACCACGTCCATGTGACGGAGGAGATCAACGCCTTTGAGAAGCTGCGCTTCGAAGCCCAGTTCCAGCACCTCTCTCCCGGCGGTGCCATCAGCTATGTGGAAGTGCCGGATATGCAGAACAATCTGGAGGCGGTGCTGTCTGTTATGCAGTTCATCTATGACAACATCATCTACGCCGAGCTGAACACCAAGAGCGACTACTGCCAGGTGTGCGGCTGGGACGGCGAGATCCAGATCAGTGAGGAAAACGGCAAGCTCATCTGGAAGTGTCCCAAGTGCGGCAACACGGATCAGGACAAGATGAATGTGGCCCGCCGTACCTGCGGCTACATCGGCACCCAGTTCTGGAATCAGGGCCGGACCCAGGAGATCCGGGACCGCGTGCTGCATCTGTAAAGGAGCGCCTATGTATTTTGGTGAGCTCAAAGACTGCGACATCGCCAACGGCGAGGGTGTCCGGGTGACGCTGTTCGTCTCCGGCTGCACCAATCGCTGTCCCCACTGTTTCCAGCCTCAGACATGGGCGTTTGATTACGGCCAGCCCTTTACGGAGGAGACAGAGGAGCAGATCCTGCGGATGCTGGCACCCTCTTATATCAGCGGCCTGACCCTGCTGGGCGGCGAGCCCTTTGAGCCGTCCAACCAGCGCGCGCTGCTGCCTCTGCTGCGGCGGGTGAAGGCGGAGTTGCCGGAGAAAACTGTCTGGGCCTATACGGGCAGAACGTATGAGGAACTGCTGACGGACGGCCACTCCCACCGCTGTGAGGTGACGGATGAGCTGCTGGGCCTGGTGGATGTACTGGTGGACGGGCGGTTTGTCCAGGAGCTGAAGGACATCTCCCTGCGGTTCCGGGGCAGCTCCAACCAGCGCCTTCTCGATCTGAACGAGACCCGCAGGACCGGAAACATGGTCCAGCTGCCGGACAGAGCACGGTAAACGCAGAAAAAAGCGGCGCCCAAACGGGCGCCGCTTTTGGCGTTGTCTTGACAAAGGCAACCCCCGGCTCTGCCGGGGGACAAAAAGAGCTTATAGCGAGGGGTGGAGTAGACAAGAAAAAGTCTCCAAGTTAGAGTGAATGAAAGGTTTGCCGACCAAATTCACAAAAACAAGGAGACT
>JAFUNB010000019.1 GCA_017482345.1 Oscillibacter sp. | reverse complement strand
TGAAAGTATGAGAAGGTTCCTTGAATAAATATGCCATTGGGGCCACCTCATTTCATAAAATTTGATAAAGGTCTGTTAAGGTATTATCTTACCATATCTTTAAGAAAAATCAACTTAAATGTTGAAATAATCCTTGGCAGCCTCAAACAGATGCAGATCGTAATTGCCGGGAACGTTGCGGTACAGATCGGGGCCGATACGCTCAGCGTGGCCCATCTTGCCCAGAACGCGGCCGTCGGGGGAGGTGATGCCCTCAATGGCCCAGACGGAACCGTTGGGGTTGAAGTCCACATCCATGGTAGGAGCATCGCTGAGGTCCACATACTGGGTGGCGATCTGACCGTTTTCAGCTAGTTTGGCAACCAGTTCAGGATTGCACAGGAAACGGCCCTCACCGTGGGAAATGGGGACATTCACGATATTGCCGACATTCACCTTGGAGAACCAGGGAGAGCGGTTGGAGGCAATGCGGGTACGGACGATCTTGGACTGATGACGGCCAATGACATTGTAGCTCAGGGTGGGGCAGTTCTCGTCAGTATCGATAATCTCACCGTAAGGAACCAGACCCAGCTTGATCAGTGCCTGGAAGCCGTTGCAGATACCCAGCATCAAACCATCACGGTTCTTCAGCAGATCCATCGTGGCATCCCGCATTTCAGGGTTGCGGAAGAAGGCTGTGATGAACTTACCGGAACCGTCGGGCTCGTCGCCGCCGGAGAAGCCACCAGGAACGAAGATGATCTGGCTCTCACGTACAGCCTTTGCGATGGCGGCCACAGAGTCGGCGACGCCCTGAGCGGACTGGTTGTTAACCACCATGATCTGAGGCTCCAGACCGGCACGCTTCACGGCACGGGCACTGTCGTATTCGCAGTTGGTGCCGGGAAAGACGGGAATGACCACCTTGGGCTTTGCCACACCGATCTTGGGGGCAACACGCTGGAAAGCGGGAGCCTCCAGAACGGGAACGGGAGCGGGATCCACGGGGGTGCGGTTGGGATACACATCCTCCAGAACACCCTCATTCAGAGCCAGCAGCTCGGCCACAGAGGCGGTGTCGTCGCCGATAGAGATGACGGCTTCTGCTGTGGTGGTACCCAGCAGCAAGGCGGCGTCGGTATCCTCGGTCAGCTCGGCCACGATGGCGCCGGGGCACAGGACATCCCAATCCACCTCGGTACCAGCGGCGGAGAAGCCGATACCGTTACCGAAGGACATCTTCATGACAGCCTCGGCAACGCCGTTTTCCACAGCCCATGCGGCCTGGACCTTACCGGCCTTGCACAGAGCGTGGAAGGCTTCCCATGCGGCCTTGGTCTCGTCGGCAATCTTACCGGCGAACAGGTAAACGGGGTGATCAGCAGCCTTGAACTCGGGGGACAGAACCTCGCCAGCCTTGATGGGAGCGATGGCGAAGGAAATCAGAGTGGGGGGAACGTCCAGATCCAGGAAGGAACCGGACATGGAGTCCTTACCGCCGATGGCAGCGGCGCCCAGTTCCAGCTGTGCGTCCAGGCCGCCCAGTAGAGCGGAGAAGGGCTTGCCCCAGCGCTGTGGCTCGCTTCTCAGCTTTTCAACGAACTCCTGGAAGGTCAGATAGGCCTTCTTGTAGTCAGCGCCGGCAGCCACCAGCTTTGCCATGGAGGTGTACACGGCGTTGTAGGAGCCAATGTAGGGATCCACGCTGGACTGATCGGGATCATAGCCCCATGCCATGACGCTGGCCTGATCGGTCTCCTGTCCGGGCAGGACGGGGAAGAGAGCGGCCATGCTTTGCGCGGGGGTGCGCTGGGTTTTGCCGCCGAAGGGCATCAGCACGGAGCCGCAGCCGATGGAACCGTCGAAGCGCTCGGTGAGGCCGCGGCGGGAAGCGGACTTCAGGCTGGCTGCCATTTCCCGCAGGGTGCCGTACTGCTTGGCGCCCAGAACGGTGCGATCCTTTCCGGAAACGGCCACCTTGGCGTGCTTCACAGCGCCGTTGGTGTTCAGGAAGTCACGGGACAGGTCGGCGATGGTGGCGCCGTTCCACTCCATGACCATGCGGGCCTCTTCGGTAACGACTGCCACGCGGTAGGCCTCCAGATTCTCAGCCTCTGCGAACGCGATAAACTTGTCCACATCCTCGGCGGCGACCACAACGGCCATACGCTCCTGAGATTCGGAGATGGCCAGCTCGGTGCCGTCCAGACCGTCATACTTCTTGCGGACAGCGTCCAGATCGATTTTCAGACCGTCTGCCAGCTCGCCGATGGCAACAGAAACACCGCCTGCGCCGAAGTCGTTGCAGCGCTTGATGAGGCGGGTGACCTCGCTGTTGCGGAACAGTCTCTGGATCTTGCGCTCCTCGGGGGCGTTGCCCTTCTGGACCTCAGAGGCCATGGTGGTCAGAGACTTCATGTTGTGGCTCTTGGAGGAGCCGGTCGCGCCGCCGATGCCGTCACGACCGGTGCGGCCGCCCAGCAGGACGATCACATCACCGGGAGCGGGACGCTCGCGGCGGACATTGTAAGCGGGAGCCGCACCCACCACAACGCCGCACTCCAGACGCTTGGCGATATAGCCTTCGTGATAGACCTCGGCAACATGGCCGGTGGCAAGGCCGATCTGGTTGCCGTAGGAGGAGTAACCGGCGGCTGCAGTCTGAGCCAGCTTGCGCTGGGGCAGCTTGCCGGGCAGGGTTTGTTCCAGAGCCACGCGGGGATCGCCGCCGCCGGTGAGGCACATGGCCTGATGGACATAGGCACGGCCGGACAGGGGCTCACGGATGCAGCCGCCGTTGCAGGTGGCGGCGCCGCCGAAGGGCTCGATCTCAGTGGGATGGTTGTGGGTTTCGTTCTTGAACATCAGCAGCCAGTCCTGCTCCTCGCCGTTCACGTTGGCGGTGGCGTGGATGGAGCAGGCATTGATCTCCTCGCTCTCGTCCAGCTCGGGCAGCAGGCCGCGTTTTTTCAGAGTTTTGGCGCCGATGGTGGCGATGTCCATCAGGGTCTGGGGACGTGCAGCGGCCTTCTCCTCGCCATAGACCTCCACGCGGGCAGCCAGATAGCGCTCATAAGCGGCCTTGATGGCCTCGTCCTCAATGGCCACATCGTCGATGTGGGTGGAGAAGGTGGTGTGACGGCAGTGATCGGACCAGTAAGTATCGACGACGCGGATCTCGGTGATGGTGGGATCGCGCTTCTCATCGTCACGGAAATAGGTCTGCAGGAACTTCAGATCGTCCAGATCCATGGCCAGACCCAGATTGTCCAGCAGCTCGGTCAGAGCGGCCTCGTCCATGGCGATGAAGCCCTCCACAGACTTGACGGCAGTAGGAATGTCATACTCTACCTGCAGGGTTTTGGCCTTGCCCAGACGAGCCTCGCGGGCTTCCACGGGGTTGATGACATACTTCTTGATTTTTGCTACATCGGCCTTGGACAGTTCGCCGGAGAGCAGATACACCTTGGCAGTGCGGACCAGAGGACGCTCGCCCTGGGTCATCAGCTGGATGCACTGGCTGGCGGAGTCTGCCCGCTGGTCAAACTGACCGGGCAGAGCTTCCACGGCGAAGACCGTAAAATCGCCTTCAGGCAGAGCCTCGGTAGCGTTATCCACCTGAGGCTCGGAGAACACGGTCTGAACGGCACGTTCAAATACGTCCTTTTTCAGACCTTCCACATCATAGCGGTTGATGAGGCGCAGCTCCGTCAGGGCGGTCAGGCCCAGCAGATTCTTCAATTCGTTCAGAAGACCCGCGGCCTCGTGGCGCAGACCATCCTTTTTCTCTACATAGATACGACGTACCATTTACTGTTCCTCCATAGCGGCCAGTGCACGCTGGCCAATATCGCGGCGCATATACTTGCCTTCAAACTCGATGGTTTCGGTGGCGGCGTAGGCATCCTTCAGGGCCTCGGCCAGAGTGGGAGCCGTGGCGGTGACGCCCAGCACGCGGCCGCCGTTGGTGACCAGCTTGCCGTCAACCAGCTTATCACCGGCATGAATGATGGTGACATTGGTGGGAGTGGTTTCGGGCAGAGTCATGACCTTGCCCTTTTCATAGGAACCGGGATAGCCGCCGGAGGCCAGAATGACACAGGCGGCGGCGCCGTCATGCCACTCCACATCCAGATCGGCCAGAGTTTCGTTTTCAACAGCCTGCATGACCGTCAGCAGATCGGTCTTCAGCAGGGGCAGAACCACCTGCGTCTCGGGATCGCCGAAGCGGCAGTTGTACTCAATGACCTTGGGGCCGTTGGGGGTGATCATCAGGCCGAAGTACAGGCAGCCCTTGAAGGGGCAGCCCTCGGCCCGCATGGCGGCGAGGGTGGGCAGGAAGATGGTCTCCATGCAGATGTCGGCCACCTGGCGGGTGTAGCAGGGGTTGGGAGCCACGGTGCCCATGCCGCCGGTGTTCAGGCCGGTATCGCCGTCGCCGGCACGCTTGTGGTCCATGGAGGAGACCATGGGAGCAATGGCAGTGCCGTCGGTGAAGGCCAGCACGGAAACTTCGGGACCGGTGAGGAACTCCTCAATGACAATCTCGTTGCCGGAATCGCCGAAGGCCTTGTCCTCCATGATGCTCTTGACGGCAGCCTTGGCTTCATCCAGATTCTGCGGGATCAGAACGCCCTTGCCCAGTGCCAGACCGTCGGCCTTGATGACGATGGGGAAGGAGGCACCCTCCAGATACTCCATCGCCTTGGCGGGATCGTTGAAGACCTCGTAAGCGGCGGTGGGGATGCCGTACTTCTTCATCAGGTTCTTGGAGAAAACTTTGCTGGCCTCAATGCGGGCGGCCTTGGCGTCAGGGCCGAAGCAGGGGATGCCCACTTCGTGCAGCTGGTCCACACAGCCAAGGGCCAGGGGATCATCGGGGGCCACCACGGCAAAATCGATGGCATGGTTTTTGGCGAACTCCACGATGGCGGGAATGTCCTTGGCGCCGATCTCGGGGACGCAGACAGCGTCCGCGGCGATGCCGCCGTTGCCGGGGAGAGCGTAGATGGTCTCCACGGCGGGGTTTTCTTTCAGCTTTTTAATGATGGTATGCTCGCGGCCACCGCCGCCAACAACGAGAAGGTTCATAAAAGGGCCTCCTTAAGAATTTGCCGCAGGCAAATAGATTTAAAATCATTTTCGCCGCGGCGTGTACGTGGCGAAAATACCCCGACCTGTGCGGCCTTGGGACGCACACACCAGTGAATGGATTTCACTGGTGGTTGGGGATTCTCAAGGGGGAGCCGGCTCCCCCTTGAAGCGGAGCGGATCAATGGTGGAACAGTCTCATACCGGTGAAGGCCATGGCCATACCGTACTGGTCGCACTTGGCAATGACCAGATCATCGCGGATGGAGCCGCCCGGCTCGGCGATGTAGCTGACGCCGCTCTTTCT
>JAFUNB010000018.1 GCA_017482345.1 Oscillibacter sp. | reverse complement strand
GCATAACGAAAACCCCTTAAGGGGTAGCCCGAGAAAGTAATGCGGTCGGCAAATCTTTTCGGGCCCCTTAAGGGGCATTGTCCGTATAAAGCCCTTATAGGGCTTACTCAAGCCTCCGGCTTAGCCGGAGGTTTTGACTTGGATTCAGTGGTTCGTTGACAAGCGGCTCCCCGGCGTGGTATGATCGTTACACACTTTAAAGCGAGAAGGAGGAGCTGCGTGGCAAACCCCGGTTTTATGAAAAACATGGTGTCCCGGCTCCATCATCCGACCACAACTGCCGCACAGAGCACCGGCGTCCATGGGACGCCGGTGCTTTCTTTATTTTGGTAGAGCGGCAGTGCGGCAGCTCGATCAAGGAGGAATTACCATGAACACACTGGCAAACGCAAAGAAACTGGCCGTCATTCTGCTGGGCAATCTGCTCTATGCGCTGGCGGTGGCGTTTTTCATCTTGCCGGCGGGACTCATCACCGGCGGCACCACCGGCATCGCCCTGTTTGTCCAGCACTGCACGGGGCTGACGGTCAGCACCTTTGTGTCGGTGTTCAACGTGGTCATGTTTGTGCTGGGCGCGGCGGTGTTGGGGCGGCAGTTCGCCCTGACCACGCTGGTCAGTACTTTTGTATATCCCCTGTTCCTGCGGGGCGCGGAGACGGTTGCCGCCCACACCGGCCCGCTGAGCCGGGATCCCATGCTCTGCACGGTGTTTGCCGGCCTGCTCATTGGCGTGGGCATCGCACTGGTCATCCAGCAGGGCGCCTCCACCGGCGGCATGGACATCCCGCCGCTGGTCATCAACAAGTACACCGGCATGTCCGTGGCGGTGATCATGTACGCCTTCGATGTGGTCATTCTGGTGGCGCAGATGGTCATTTCCCAAAGGGAGCAGGTGCTCTACGGCGTTTTGCTGGTGTGCATCTATTCCGTGGTGCTGGAGGAGTTTTTGCTGATGGGCAAAAGTCAGGTGCAGGTGAAGGTGGTCAGCCTCCATCATCAGGAGATCAACCGGGCGCTGCATGAGCGGTTGGACCGGGGCACCACGCTGCTCATGGCGCAGGGCGGCTACTCCCGCCAGGGTGTGCAGATGGTGCTGTCCGTGGTGAGCCGGCGGGAGCTGTTCCGGGTGACAGAGCTGATCCGGCAGATCGATCCGGAGGCCTTTTTGATCATCGAACAGGTGAAGGAGGTCCGCGGCCGGGGCTTCACGGCCAAGAAAAAATACGGCGCGGACGGGGAAACCGGCTGGGATTCTTGTATTCCTGGTGAGAAATTGCTATAATTTAAAAGATTTCGCTACAGCGGAACAATACTGACGATACTGAGGCTGATGTCTATGAATACAACGTTTACCGGAAGCAATCAATATGTGGCGTCCTCCGAGCTGATGACGGCGGTCAACATCGCGGTCACCCTGCAGAAGCCCCTGCTCATCAAGGGCGAGCCGGGTACCGGCAAGACCATGCTGGCCCAGGCTGTGGCAGATGCGCTGGGCAAAAAGCTCATCATCTGGAACGTGAAATCCACCACCAAGGCCCAGGACGGCCTGTATGTCTACGACGTGGTGCAGCGGTTGTATGACAGCCAGTTCGGCACCAATGGCGTGGACGACATCGCCCGCTACATCAAGCTGGGCAAGCTGGGCGAGGCCTTCTCCGCCGAAGAGCAGGTGGTCCTGCTGATCGACGAGATCGACAAGGCGGATCTGGAGTTCCCCAACGACCTGCTGTGGGAGTTGGATCAGATGGAGTTCTATATCCCTGAGACCAAGGAGACGGTGAAGGCCAAGCAGCGGCCCATCGTTATCATCACCTCCAACGCGGAAAAGGAGCTGCCGGACGCCTTCCTGCGCCGCTGCGTGTTCCACTATATCGAATTCCCCGAACAGGCCCAGATGGAGCAGATCCTGCGGGTCCATTTCGGCGATCTGGAGGAGAATCTGGTGCGTCAGGCGCTGGCCGGCTTCTATTGGGTGCGCCAGCTGCGGGACATTGAAAAGAAGCCCAGCACCTCCGAGCTGGTGGACTGGCTGCGGGCGCTGGTGGCCGGCGGTGTGGATCCCGACCGGATCGTCAAGGAGATCCCCTTTGCCGGCGTGCTGCTGAAAAAGGACAAGGATCTGCGCTCCCTGCAGCGGGCGCTGCGGTAACTGCCTATGTTTGCTGGATTTTTCTATCTGCTGCGCAGCCGGGGACTGGATGTGTCCCTCAATGAGTGGCTGACGCTGCTGGAGGGAATGGCCAAGGGACTCCACGGATCCAGTCTGACGGGCTTTTATCATCTGTGCCGGGCGGTGCTGGTGAAGAGCGAAACGGAATTTGACCGCTTCGATCAGGTGTTTTTGGAGTATTTCAAAGGCGTGCCTTACGAAGGCGAATTGCCGGACGAGCTGCTGGACTGGCTGAACAACCCGGCGGAGGATCTGAACCGCAGCATCGAGGAGCTGAAAGCAAAAGGCTTTCAGGACGAGACGCTGGAGGAGATCCTGAAGCGGCTGGAGGAACGGCTGAAGGAGCAGACCGAGGAGCACAACGGCGGCAACTACTGGGTGGGCACCCAGGGCACCTCCGCCTTCGGCAACAACGGCTGGCACCCCGGCGGCATCCGTATCGGCGGCCAGAGCCGCCACCGCACGGCGGTGATGGTGGCCGGCGAGCGGAAATACCGGGACTTCCGCAAGGACAACCGGCTGGACACCCGGCAGTTCCAGATGGCCTTCCGCTTGCTGCGGCAGCTGTCTGTTCAGGCGGAGAGCGCGGAGAAGGAACTGGATGTGGACGGCACCATCCGGGATACCTGCGACAATGCCGGCACGCTGGCCATCCGCTATAAAAATCCCCGGAAGAATACGGTGAAGGTCCTGATGCTGATGGATTCCGGCGGCTCCATGGAGTACTACGCCGGCCTGTGCAGCAAGCTGTTTCAGGCGGCCACCAAATCCAACCACTTCAAGGAACTGCACACCTATTACTTTCACAACTGCGTGTATGAAAACGTCTATACCAGTCCCATGCTGGGCTGGGGCGGAGGAGAGTCGGTGCCGCTGGAGTGGCTGCTGAAGAATTTTGACAGCTCCTACAAGGTCATCATCGTAGGCGACGCCGCCATGAGTCCCTACGAACTGGAGGAGCCCCGCTTCAACTGGTCCACCCGCCAGTACGGTCTGTCCGGCCTGCAGTGCCTCACCCACCTGAAGCAGCGGTATCCCTATCTCATCTGGCTGAATCCGGAGCCGATGCCTGCACGCCCGGATTATTGGGGCCAGACCCACTGGAAGCTGGGCCATATGTTTCCCATGTACGAGCTCTCTGCTGAGGGTTTGGAGACGGGAATGAAGCGTTTGATGGCAAAACGCTGATGGTATTTTGACGATTTTGAAAGAGGAAAAACCGGGAGGTTTTTCCTCTTTTTAACAGGATGGCTACGGAATATGTCCAAGTGTCCGCGTGTTGTGGAACGTTCGTCAAAAAGCAGTGTTTGGAACAGGAACATTTGGGAAAAATGTGCATTGTTTTTATGGAAATTCAGGCATATAATCTAGGCAGAAATTGAAAAACAAACAATCTCGCACTGTCCGCGGCTGGAAGACAGATGTCTCAAAACCACCAAAGAGGACTTGTTAAAACTATAACAAGTTTGACAAAACGGCCAAAGGCAGGAACAAAAATTGGGAGGTCTAACCTTATGCTGACTCTGGAAATGATTCAGGAAGCCCAGACCGCACTGCGCGGTATCGCTCGTCGCACTCCTCTGGACCCCGCATCCAAGATCGCCGAGAACCTGTACATCAAGTCTGAAAACCTGCAGCAGACCGGCGCTTTCAAGATCCGTGGTGCCTACAACAAGATCCGTTCCCTGACTCCTGCTGAGGCTGCCAAGGGCGTCATCGCCTGCTCTGCCGGCAACCACGCTCAGGGCATCGCCCTGTCTGCCACCATGCAGGGCATCAAGTCCATCATCTGCATGCCCGCCGGCGCCCCCATCTCCAAGGTGGAGGCCACCAAGAAGTACGGCGCTGAGGTCGTGCTGGTCCCCGGCGTGTATGATGACGCTGCCCGTGAGGCTGCCCGTCTGGCTGCCGAAGAGGGCTACACCTTCGCTCATCCCTTCAACGATGACTATGTCATGGCCGGCCAGGGCACCATCGGCCTGGAGATCCTGGAGCAGCTGCCCGAGGTCGAGCAGGTCGTCTGCCCCATCGGTGGCGGCGGTCTGATCAGCGGTATCGCTCTGGCCATCAAGAGCCTGAAGCCCGAGTGCCGTGTCATCGGCGTCCAGGCTGCTACCGTTCCTTCCATGGCTGTTTCTGTCCAGGCTGGTAAGGTCACCACCGTTCCCGATGGCGACACCATCGCTGACGGCATCCATGTTCTGACCCCCGGCGACAAGACCTTCGACATGGTCAGCAAGTATGTTGACGAGGTCGTCACCGTCACCGAGGATGAGATCGCTGCTGCTATCCTGACCCTGATGGAGGGCCAGAAGACCGTCGCTGAGGGCGCCGGCGCTACCACTGTGGCCGCCTGCCTGTTCGGTAAGGTCGACATCAGCGAGAAGAAGACCGTCTGCGTCGTCTCCGGCGGCAACGTGGACGTCACCACTCTGAACCGTATCATCACCAAGGGTCTGACCAAGACCGGCCGTCTGGTCGAGCTGTCCACCAAGGTCGTGGATAAGCCCGGCAGCCTGATCCAGCTGCTGCAGGTCATCTCTGACTGCGGTGCCAACATCCTGAACGTCACCCACGCCCGCGAGGCCAAGGTTTCTGACGTCGGCGCCTGCCTGGTCACCATGACTCTGGAGACCCGCAACGAGGAGCATGTCGAGAAGATTAAGGTCGCCATGCAGAACAAGGGTTATTCTTTGCTGTAAGACTACACACTTACAGTAATTAATAAAAATATAAAAGGAGGGGACCTCCATCTGTGTAAATGGAGGTCGAACAAAACACAATGGAAAAGAAGAAAAAGTTGGGCCTGCTGCCCAAGCTGATCATCGCCATCGTGCTCGGTGTTGTCGTGGGCTTTGTTGCTCAGGGCATGGGCTCTGCTGGTGAACTGATCATCCGCCTCGGCGCTACCTACAACAGCATTTTCGGTAACTTCATCAACTTCTGCATCCCCCTGATCATCATCGGCTTCGTCGCCCCCGGTATTGCTGACCTGGGCGAGGGCGCTGGTAAGACTCTGGCTATCACCACCGGTGTTGCCTATGTCTCCACCATCATCGCTGGCTCTCTGGCCTACGCTGTCGACATGGCTCTGTTCCCCTCTCTGGTGGACGCCGGCATGTTCACCACCGAGGCTGAGAACGCTGAGGAGACCGTCGTTGCTTCTCTGTTCACCATCGAGATGCCCGCCATCATGGGCGTTATGTCCGCTCTGATCATCGCCTTCATCATCGGCCTGGGCCTGGCTCTGGTCAAGGGTGGCACCCTGAAGGCTTGCATGGCTGAGTTCGGCGAGATCGTCTCCAAGCTGGTCTCCGGCATCATCGTTCCCCTGCTGCCCTTCCACGTCTACGGCATCTTCGCCAAGCTGGCCTATGCTGGCACCATCGTTGAGCTGATGACCTCCTTCGCTAAGGTCTTCGTTGTCGTTATCGCTCTGCACTGCGTCATCATCCTGTTCCAGTATGTTGTCGCCGGCACCGTTGCCAAGAAGAACCCCATCGCTCTGATCAAGGGTATGCTGCCCGCTTACACCACCGCTATCGGCACCCAGTCTTCTGCTGCTACCATCCCCGTCACCGTGGAGTGCACCAAGAAGAACGGCGTCTCCGATGCTATCGCTGACTTCGTTATCCCCCTGTGCGCCACCATCCACCTGTCCGGTTCCACCATCACCCTGACCAGCTGCTCCATCGCTGTCATGATGATGCAGGGCCAGGCTGTTACCTTCGGCCAGATGTTCCCCTTCATCCTGATGCTGGGCATCACCATGGTCGCTGCTCCCGGCGTTCCCGGCGGCGCTGTCATGGCTGCTCTGGGTATCCTGGAGTCCATGCTGGGCTTCAATGCTGATATGCTGGGCCTGATGATCGCTCTGTACATCGCTCAGGACTGCTTCGGCACTGCCTGCAACGTCACCGGCGACGGCGCTATCGCTGTCCTGATGGACGCCATCACCCCCAAGAAGACCAAGGCCTAATTGCCTGAGTTGTTCTTCTGAAGGAACTTAAGAGAAGACGTCCCGCTTTGGCGGGACGTCTTTTTTTGCCCTGTTGACGTTGAGGGCGGAAAGGGGCATTATAGGAGTAAAAGTTTTTGGAAAGAGGATGAGCCTATGAATCATTTTGACACCATCGCCGCCGAACTGGAGCGCCACGAGCTGGACGCCATGCTGCTGACCGGCGAGGCCAACCGCTTTTATGCCTCCGGTTTCCACTCCTCCGGCACGGACGGTGTGGCACTGGTGACCCGAAACGGGGCGTATTACTTCACGGATTCCCGCTATATCGAGGCCGCCGGCCGCTATGTGCAGGGCGCGGTCATCGAGGAGACCGCCGCCGGCCGGGGCTACGGCGTGCTGCTGGAGGAGGTCATCCAAAAGGAGAGCCTGAAACGTGTGGGCTTTGAGGATGCCTACATGACGGTGCAGGACCACCAGCGTTACAGCAAGGTCCTTTCCTGCCAGCTGGTTCCCGCCACGGAGCTTCTGTGGCGGCTGCGGGCCGTCAAGACGGAGGAGGAAGTGGAGATCATGGAATCTGCCCAGCGAATCGCGGAGCGGGCGCTGGAGGAGATCCTGAATGAGATCCGTCCCGGCGTGGCGGAGCGGGAGATCGCCGCCCGCATCCAGTATCTGATGCTGCACTTCGGCGCGGAGAATATGTCCTTTGATCCCATCGTGGTGTCCGGCCCCAACAGCAGTCTGCCCCACGGCGTGCCCGGTGACCGGCTGATTCAGGAGGGCGATTTTGTCACCATGGACTTTGGCTGCATTTACCATGGTTACTGCTCCGACATGACCCGGACAGTGGCGGTGGGCCATGCGACGAACGAGATGCGCACCATTTACGATACGGTCCTTTCTGCCCAGCTGGCGGGTATCGCCGCGGCAAAGGGCGGCGCCACCGGCAAGGCGGTGGACGGCGCGGCCAGAGCCGTCATCGAGGCGGCGGGCTACGGCAAATATTTCGGCCACAGCTTTGGTCACGGCGTAGGCGTGGAGATCCACGAAGCCCCCAACGCCTCTCCGATGAACGAGCAGCCGCTGCCGGTGGGCGCGGTCATTTCCGCGGAACCGGGTATTTACCTGCCGGGCAGAATGGGTGTCCGCATTGAGGATGTCATTGTCCTGACGGAGGGGGGCTGCCGGAATCTGACCCGGGCGCCCAAGGAGCTGCTGATCCTGTAAATGGAAAATTTTACGGCGCCCTAAGGAACGTAATCGATTCCGCGATGGTATCGGTCGGTTGACAAAGAAGCGTCGGAGCCCCATAATCATAAGGCAAGGAACATTTTCCGAAAGGAGAACCCCATGGATACCATTTATATTACCGGACACCGCAACCCGGATACCGACTCCATCGTTTCCTCTATGGCCTATGCCGCCCTGAAAAATGCGCTGGGCGACCGCCAGTATAAGGCCGCCCGCCTGGGCCAGATCAGCGACGAGACCCAGATCGTGCTGGACCGCTTCGGGTTCCAGCCCCCTGAGCTGGTCACCGATCTGCGTACGCAGGTGAAGGATCTGGATTATGATACGCCGCCGACGCTGTCCGCCGCGGCGCCCATCAGCCGCGCATGGCAGACCATGCAGGCTAACCACATCAATGTTATCCCCGTGGCCAATGACGATGGTACGCTGTACGGCATGCTGTCCGCCGGCGACGTGGCCAACTATGACGTCTCCTCCGTCCGCAACCCCATGGTGGGCGAGATGCCGGTCTACAACCTGCTGTCTGTTATCGAGGGCCATATCCTCAACCAGGGCGGCCAGGTAACGGACGTCATCTCCGGCGAACTGAGCATCGCTCTGCCGGCCGGCCGGGAGAATCTGGAATTTTCTGATCCCAACAGCATTGTCATCTGCGGCAACCAGCCGGATATGATCCGCAAGGCCCTGATGATGAACGTCAACTGCGTCATCGTCTGCCAGGCAGAGGTGGACCAGGAGCTGGTGGAGATGGAGACGAAGACCTGCCTGATCTCCACGCCCTATGACGCCTACCGCGCCATGCGTCTGATCTGGCACGCCATGCCCATCGGACATATCTGCAAGAGTGAAAATCTGGTGTACTTCCGTCTGGACGACTATGTGGACGACGTGCAGGAGACCGTGCTGGAAAGCCGTTTCCGCGCATACCCCATTCTGGACGATCAGGACCGGGTGGTGGGCACGCTGGCCCGCTACCATCTGCTGCGCCCCCGCCGCAAGCGCGTGGTGCTGGTGGACCATAACGAGCGCGCCCAGTCCGTCCGCGGTCTGGAGCAGGCGGAGATCCTGGAGATCATCGACCACCACCGCCTGGCCGACATCGAGACGAAGACGCCCATCTATGTGCGCAATGAGGTGGTGGGCAGTACCGCCACCATCGTGGGTGAAATGTATCAGGAAAAGGGCCTGATGCCCACGGCGAAGATGGCTGGCCTGCTGGCCGCCGCCATCGTGTCCGATACCGTCATGTTCAAATCTCCCACCTGCACGCAGCGGGATATCAACATGGCCCAGCGTCTGGCCCGCATCTCCCATGAGTCTCTGGACGCACTGGGGCAGGCCATCTTCTCCGCCACCTGCGGCGACGACAAGACGGTGGACGCCATGCTGAACACGGACTACAAGGAGTTCCACATCGCTGGCCACGATCTGGCTGTCAGCCAGATCACCTGCATGGACTCCGACCGTCTGCTGGACCGCAAGGAGGATTTCCTGAACTGTATGAAGACCATCCGCCTGAAGCACGGCCTGGATACCGTTGCGCTGATGATCACCGACGTGCTGCTGGAAGGTACCCAGCTGCTGTTCGTGGGCGACGACGAGGACGCCATCTGCCAGGCCTTCAACGTAAAGCCGGAGGACGCCGCGGACAACGTGGTGTTCCTGCCCCACATTATGTCCCGCAAAAAGCAGGTCATCCCCATGCTGTCTGCTTTGTGGGGCTAATCAGCGAAGCGCTGCCAGTGGCAGAGCAAGCGAGCTGATTAGCGAGGAGCGGCGCGATTGGCGGCCCCGAAGGGGGCCGGGAATCGCAAGGCCGCGACGGTGGGCAAAGATCAGCGAAGCGCCGCCAGTGGCAGAGCAAGCGAGCTGATTAGCGAGGAGCGGCGCGATTGGCGGCCCCGAAGGGGGCCGGGAATCGCAAGGCCGCGACGGTGGGCAAAGATCAGCGAAGCGCCGCCAGTGG
>JAFUNB010000017.1 GCA_017482345.1 Oscillibacter sp. | reverse complement strand
CTTGCAGCGCTGGGGCTCGTTCTGGAAGCCGCGCTCTGCGTAGAACTCCTGCTCACCGGCGGTGAACACGAACTCGTTGCCGCACTCTTTGCACACTAAAGTCTTGTCTTCGTACATGATTTTACCCTCTCTTTGAAAAGAAAAATTATATTGCGTTCAGCCTTCGCTGAATTCGCCGGAAATAAGCTGCTGTGCCACTTTGCGCCGGATGCGCTGCACAGCGTTGTCCACGGACTTCGCAGGCTTGCCCACCGTCTCGGCAATCTGCCTGCAGGAAAGACCGTCTAAATAGTACCCCAGAATCTTCGCTTCAAATTCGGACAACTGTTTCCGGACACCGGATAAGAGGGCCGCGGTGTGTTCCCTGTCGATCAAAAAGGTCTCGGGATTTCCTTGCGCCAAATCACTGGTACCAGAGGTGTAAGAATTGCTATCAAAGAATGGTGTATCCAGGGGAACCGACTGGTTGAGCGGTAAATGCTTATCCCGTGCCGCGGCACGGAGAACGGAGTACAGCCGGTTTCGTATGCAAACTTCGGCAAAGGTCCGGAAAGACGCCGCCTTATCGGCGTTGTATTCCCGCACTGCCTTGATCAGGCCAACCATGCCCTCCTGGGTGAGATCCTCGCTGTCGCCGCCGATGAGAAAGAACGGACGGGCGCAGGTGCGCACCAGCCGGTTATACCGGGTGACCAGGATCTCCTCCGCCTCCCGGCTGCCCTGAGCGGCCAGCTGGCAGAGTGCCTCGTCGCTCTGGGAATCCAGAGGCTGCATGGATTGTCCTTTTACGTTAAGCATATCACATTATACCTGTCTCTTCCTGAAATTGTCAAGCAAGTAATCAAAAATTGCCGCCTGTTAGGTCAAAAATTTAGTGATTTTATAAAATCGACCAGCTTATCCGTGACCTCCTGGGCCAGCTCGATGGTCTTGGCCTCCACCATGACCCGGATGAGGGCCTCCGTGCCGGAGGCGCGCACCAGCACCCGTCCGGCGCCGGAGAGGGCCTCCTCCTCCCGCTTCACGGCCTCCCACAGCTCGGGAGCGGCCATGATCTTCTCCTTCACGCCGCCGCTGTGGGGCACGGCCACGTTCACCAGCACCTGGGGATAGGTGGGGCAGTCGGCCACCAGCTCGCTTGCCTTCATGCCGCTGCGGGCGAGCACCTGCAGGAACTGCAGCGCCGTCACCTCGCCGTCGCCGGTGGTCTCGATGTCAGTGAAGATGGTGTGGCCGGACTGCTCGCCACCGATGCAGTAGCCGCACTCCAGCATCTTCTCCAGCACGTAGCGGTCGCCCACGCCGGTGCAGACCACGTTAATGTCGTTGTTGCGGCAGAACTCGTGGAAGCCCAGGTTGCTCATGACGGTGGCCACCACGGTGTTGCCTTTCAGCTTGCCCTGTGCCTTCAGGTCGCGGGCGCACACGGCCATGACCTTGTCGCCGTCGATCATGCCGCCCTTCTCGTCCACCAGCAGGCAGCGGTCGGCGTCGCCGTCGAAGGCCACGCCCACGTCGTAGCCGCCGGCTACCACCATCTTAGTCAGCGTCTCCATGTGGGTGGAGCCGCAGCCGTTGTTGATGTTGACGCCGTCGGGGTCCCGGAAAATGATGTCCACATAGGCGTTGAAATGGTCGAACAGCTCCTCCGCCGTGGCGCTGGCGGCGCCGTTGGCGCAGTCCACCAGGATCCGCAGACCGGAGAGGTCGGAGTCGATGGTCTTGGCCACATACTCCACATAGTCCTCACGGAGCCGCTTCATGCCGTGGTGGCGGCGGCCGATATCGCCCCGGGTGCACAGCTTCATGGGCTCGCCGGAGAGGATCTTCTCCTCGATGCGCTCCTCCACGTCGTCATTGAGCTTATAGCCGGTGCCGCTGAAGACCTTGATGCCGTTGTGCTCGTAGGGGTTGTGGCTGGCGGAGATGACGATGCCCGCGTCCGCCTTCTCCTGACGGGTCAGGTAGGCCACGCCGGGGGTGGGGATGTCGCCCACCGGCTTCACGTCGCCGCCCACGGAGCAGATGCCCGCGATGAGGGCGTTTTCCAGCATGTCGGAGGAGATGCGGGTGTCCTTGCCGATGACCACGGTGGGCCGGCTGCCCTTGTCCTCCATCAGAACGGTGGCCACGGACTGGCCCACGCGGTAGGCCAGCTCGGCGGTCAGGTTTTCGCCCACCACACCGCGGATGCCGTCAGTACCAAAGAGTTTGCCCATAAAGAGATCCTTCCCTTCTATGAAAAATTGCAGAATAAAATCAAAGTTACAGCGTCAGCTGCTCCAGGGGGCTTTCCGCCATGGCGCCGCCGGGAATGGGGCGGTGCAGGTGCTGGTAGGCCTTCTGGGTGACGCAGCGGCCCCGGGGCGTCCGGGTCAGGAAGCCCAGCTGCATGAGGTACGGCTCATACACGTCCTCCAGCGTCACGGACTCCTCGCCGATGGTGGCGGCCAGGGTCTCCAGACCCACGGGGCCGCCGTTATAGTTCTCAATGATGGCGCCAAGCATCCGGTGGTCCACCGGGTCGAGACCCAGATGGTCGATCTCCAGCGCCAGCAGCGCCTGATCCGCCACGGACTTGGTGATGACGCCGTCGGCCTTCACCTGGGCGAAGTCCCGGACCCGGCGCAGCATCCGGTTGGCGATACGGGGCGTGCCGCGGCTGCGGCGGGCGATCTCATAAGCGCCCTCCCCCACGATGTCCACGTTCAGGATGCCCGCGGAGCGGGTGACGATCTGGCTGAGCTCCTCCGCCGTATACAGCTCCAGCCGAAGCGTGACGCCGAAGCGGTCACGCAGGGGCGCGGACAGCTGGCCGGCCCGGGTGGTGGCGCCGATGAGGGTGAACTTGGGCAGATCCAGCCGGATGGAGTTGGCGGAAGGGCCCTTGCCCACGATGATATCCAGGGCGTAGTCCTCCATGGCGGGGTACAGGATCTCCTCCACGGCGCGGTTCAGCCGGTGGATCTCATCCACGAACAGGATGTCGCCCTCGTTGAGATTGGTCAGCAGGGCCGCCAGATCGCCGGGCTTTTCGATGGCGGGGCCGGAGGTGATGCGGATGTTCACGCCCATCTCCTGGGCGATGATGCCCGCCAGGGTGGTCTTGCCAAGGCCGGGAGGGCCATGGAGCAGGACATGGTCCAGCGCCTCGCCGCGCACCTTGGCCGCCTGGATGAAGATGCTCAGATTGTCCTTGGCCTTCTCCTGGCCGATGTACTCCCGCAGGGATTTGGGGCGCAGGGAGCTCTCATGAGCGTCCTCTGCCAGAAAGGTCTTGGCCACAATGGGCTCTTCGTAAATATCGTTTCCGAAGTCGATGCTCATGGGTCACTTCCTCACTTATTTAAACATTGCAAAGCTCTTGAACACCAGACCGTACACCGCCACAAACAGAACCAGTGCCAGCGCCGCGTTCTTTTTCAGCAGCTTCCTCTCCCGCTCATTCAGCTGTTCGCCCCGGCGCTTGCGGTTCCACAGGATGGAAAAGCGCGTGCCGTACAGCGCGGCGGGCAGCGCCAGTACCAGCGCCGCCACCAGAATCAGAATTCCCATCATCATATCATTCATATTATTTCACCATCTTTTTCAGGCTCTGGCGGACGATCTCCTCCAGAGGCAGATTTTCCACGTCCACGCCCTTCATGGCCACGGCCACCTCCTGACTGGAGTAGCCCAGCACCGCCAGGGCGGCGGCGGCCTCAGAGGCCTTGTTGGAGAACAGCGGCGCGGCGACGGCGCCCTTGCCGCCGGAGAAGTCCAGTCCCGCGGCGGTCTCCTTGGCCAGCTTATCCTTCAGCTCCAGAATGATGCGCTGGGCGATCTTCTTGCCCACGCCCTGGGCGGCAGTGAGCGCCTTTTCGTCGCCGGTGACCACGGCCATGGCCAGCGTCTCCGGCGTGCAGGCGGAGAGAATGGCAAGGGCCGCCTTGGGGCCCACGCCGGACACGCCGATGAGCAGCTTGAAGCTGTTCAGCTCGTTCTGAGAGCCGAAGCCGTACAGGCCGAAGGCGTTTTCCGCCACGTTCAGGAACGTATAGAGCTTCCCCTTCTGCCCCTTCTTCAGATGGGCGAGGGTGTTGTTGGTGGTCATGCAGGCGTAGCCCACGCCGCCGCAGTCAATGACGGCCAAACCCGGCAAAATCTCCGCCACGGTGCCGTCCAGATAGTAAAACATAGAGGTCCTCCTTAGATGGTCTCTTTCACGCCGTTTGCCTGGGGCAGGCGGGATGTGGCGCTCCGCGCGTGGCACAGGGCGATGGCCAGGGCGTCCGCCGCGTCGTCGGGCCGGGGCACGGCCTTCAGCTTCAGCAATCGCTTCGTCATGTCCATGACCTGGTGCTTCTCCGCCTTGCCGTAGCCGGTGACGGCCAGCTTCACCTGGCCGGGCGTGTATTCGTACAGGGGCACGCCGGCGTCCTCCGCGGCGTACAGCAATACGCCTCGCGCGTGGGCCACGGCAATGCCGGTGGTGATGTTCGTGTTGAAAAACAGCTCCTCAATGGCGATGACGTCCGGCTTTGTCTGCCGGATCAGCTCCGCCATATCCGTGCCGATCTGGTGGAGGCGGCGGCTCAACGGCAGGCCCGCCGGCGTGGTGATGGCGCCGTAGGTGACCATATGGACTTGTGCCCGCTCCGCCTCGATCAGGCCGAAGCCGATGGTGGCGTAGCCGGGGTCGATGCCTAAGATCCGCATGGCCCTCTCCTTCCACATTACATTCTAAGTCAGTATAGCAAATTTCACAGGCCTGCGCAACCATTTTCGAACAAACGTACAGAATCCCGCCCGCCTGTCCGGGCGTGGAAAACGGGAGCCGTTTCCGGCTCCCGCTGGCTTATTTGATGGGGATGGTGATGGGGGTGGCTTCGGCGGCGGTATGGGTGTAAGTGGGCCGCAGCCAGACCTCCGGTTCGTGGTAGTCCGGCAGGGGCAGCCGCTCGACAAAATACGTGTAGTCGCCGCTGTCATAGTCCGTGAAGCGGCTCTGGCTGCCCATCTCGTACTCGGTGCCCCCACCATCCTCAAAGGTCATGAAGAACACCTGATGGGTAAAGTCCTCCCGGCGCTCCTTCACCCGGAATTCCAGGATCCAGCCGTCGGCGTAGTGCTCCGCGCTCTTGAATTCCACGCCCTCCGGCAGGAAGTCCGCCTGCCGCTCCTCCAGCCGCAGGTGTACGCTCTCCCGGTCCTTTGCCAACCACTCGGAGCCGGTGATGTGGAGGGTCAGGTGGCGGCTGCGGGCGAAATACGGGCTCTCCAGCCGGTAGGACACATAGGAGTCGGTGCCGTCGCCGCCGGTGGCGGTGATGCCGTTGGAAATGGGCTCAAACCGCTCCCCGTCCTCGTTTTCCAGATAGAAGGTCAGTCCCTTCAGCCACGCCTCGTTCTCCGGATCGTCCGAAACGTTGATGCGGACGTGGGTGGGATAGACCTGCGCCTCCGTGACGGTGACGGTCTGGCCGGCCAGCGCGATGGTCCGGTTCACCGGGATGATCTCGCCCACGGCGGTGTAAGTGGGGTCAAATTTCAATGCAAAGGTAAATTCAGCCAGAATCTCCGGCTCCTCCCCCTCCGAGGGACGCAGCAGCTCATCCTCCGCCAGACTCTCCTCCGGCGGGGCGTTCAGCTCCTCGTCCATGCTGGCAACGCCGATGGTGACGGAGAAGCCCTCCGGCACATCGCTGTCCACATAGTCCAGGGTGATGGTCTGGATATCGCCCGGAGCGTTTGGCGAGCCGCCATAGCTGAAAGCACAGTGCTGATCGGGAGAAAACTCCACCCGCCTGCCCGAGAGGTCCTCGTAGTCGCCCTCCAGCGTGTAGAAGATGTTCACCTGCTTCTGGTCCACGATGAGGTATTCCACCGTGGCGGTGATGCCGTTTTGGGTCTGGGTCAGGCCCATGGGCTGCACGTACTCGTTCTCCACGGCGGCGGAGAGGCTGGGCGACCACGCCACCGCCTTGGCCAGCTCCCGCAGCAGCGGCACGCCGCCGCAGGCGTAGGCAAAGGTGGGAAACAGGTTCACCAGCAGCACGAATGTGGCGAAGCAGGCGGCGGCCGAGGTGGTCAGACGGCGGAAAAGCCGCCTCCTTTTCTGTAAAGCTTTATTTCTTGTCAGCGCTTTATCTACCGTGTTTTCCAGAGATTCCGGCAGAGATTCCAGCTCACACAGCAGCGCTTTGTACTCCTCGTTCCGGCTCATGCGTCATCCCCCTCCTCTCCCAATTCCAGCCGCAGCAGCTGCAGTGCCCGCCGCTGCCGGGTGGCCACGGTGCCCCGGGGCACGCCCAGGCTCCGGGCGGTCTCCTCCAGCGTAAGGCCTGTAAAGTACCGCAGGATGACCACGGCGCGCAGCTCCTCCGGCAGGCGGCGGACGGCCTCCCGCAGGGGCAGGTGGTCGTAAGCGTCCTGGCCGGCGCTCTCCGGCAGCGCCTCCTCCCCCGACGGGGAGAACCACTTTCTCCGGCGCAGCTCCCTGTGACAGGTGTTGATGAGGATGCGCGTCAGCCAGGACTCGAAATACGCCTCCTCGCGCAGCTGTTTCAGCGACTGTAAAGCCTTAAAGATTGCCTCGTCCACAGCCTCCAGCGCGTCGGCCTCACTGCCTAAGTACAGGTACGCGGTGCGGTACAGCCGGCCCTTCACCGCCTCGGTCCGCTTCGCGAATTCCTCCCGTTCCATCGGCGCCCCCTCCTTTCCTCTCTTTATCCATTAGAGTCTCCGCTGCCGGAGTTTGATTGCATGACTGGAAAAAAATTTCGGCAGGCGGTCTGCCTGCCGAAACAATCATTATGCTCTCGGATGTGCCTTGTGGTAGACGTCCTTCAGCTGCCGCTTCACCACATGGGTGTAGATCTGGGTGGAGGAAATGTCCGCGTGGCCCAGCATCTCCTGAATGGAGCGCAGGTCAGCGCCGTTTTCCAGCAGATGGACGGCGAAGGAATGGCGCAGCGTGTGGGGCGTGATGTCCTTTTCAATGCCGGCCTTGTCCTGATAGTACTTGATGATCTTCCAGAAGCCCTGGCGGCTCATGCGGTCGCCGTTCATGTTGACGAACAGGGCCGACTCCGCCGGGTCTGCCACCAGCTGGGGGCGGATGTCCTTGGCGTAGTCCTGCAGGGCCTTGATGGCGCCGTGGTACAGGGGGATGATGCGCTCCTTGCCCCGGCTGGCGCAGCGGATGAAGCCGGCGGCCAGATTCAGATCGTCCAGATTCAGGGAGATCAGCTCGCTGACCCGGATGCCGGTGGCGTACAGCAGCTCCAGCATGGCGTGGTCCCGGAAGCCCTTGGCGTCCACACACTGAGGCTGCTCCAGAAACAGCTCCACTTCCTTGGCGGTCAGGATCTCGGGATACTTGCGCTCCGCACGGTCGGCTGTGATGCCCTTGGCGGGGTTGGCGGCGATGTCGCCGCGGGACTGCAGGAAATTATAGAAAGACTTGATGGACGCCAGAAAACGGGTCACAGACGCCGCGGATTTGCCCCGGCCCTGCATCCAGCTCATGTAATCCCGGACCATCTCCGGCTGAGCGGCCCGAATTTCGCACTCCTGATGCTCCGTCAGGTAGTCTGCGAACTGGTTCACATCCCGGAGGTAAGAGCTGATGGTGTTCTGAGAAGAATGCTTCTCGTCAGCCAGATAGGCCCCGTAACGGGCGATGTCGTTGTTCATCATGGTCTCCCTCCCTTTCTTTTGAATTAAACAAGTACACGGGCCAGCACAGCGCGCACCAGCCACGGCAAAAGACTCCATTCCACACAGATGCCGGCGGCCAGAACCGCGGCCACGCCGCCCAGCAGCGGCCAGATGCTCCCGCCCGCGGCACGCTTGCCCCTCCCAAAGGACAAGCCGGCCAGCGCCGCCGAGGCGCTCCAGCCATGGGCCGCCAGCAGGAAAAAACACGGCAGGGTGACCAGGCACCGCAGCCCGAACACCGTCAGCGCCAGCAAAATGCCTCTGGCGCCGAAGGACATGGTAAAACAACAGGCGGAAAAGGACAGCGATCCGCCGAACACGGCCGCCGCGCAGGGCAGCAGCACGATGCCCGCCGCCGTGAACCCCAGCAGCACCGCCAGCAGCGGATAGCGGACATACGTCAGCGCCGCGGACAGCAGCGCACCCGCCGTGCGGCTCTCCTCCAATCGGAGAAAGTCCGTCAAATACCGCCGGATCTCCTCGCAGACCGCAGCGTCCACACGCTTGGATGCCAGCCAGCCGGCAACGATCCCAACCGCAAAAAAAGAAGCCAGTAACACCAGTCGGGGCAGAAATCCAACCTGTCCAACTGGTCTGCCGGCCTGCCGATTTCCCTTCACCGCACTCACCTCCCCGCCAACTTATGCGCGGGCGGCGGAGTTTATGATATGCGGTTAACGTAAACCGGTTCCTTTATAATATAGTGGAATTTTTCTGGTTTCGCAAGGAATTTGCCAAAAGTTCTCGCTTTTTGTAATTTATGACAAAAACTTATGTAAACTATATTATGTTAACCTTCGAAACAAAGCGCCAATCACCCGCCATTCCGGCCACATCTTGTGCCCCCAGCGCAAAGGTCGCCCTATATTTACCGCCGCCTCCCCCCTTCCCCGCCGCAGACGCAAAGACGGCCCGGTCCGCACACCGCAGACCGGGCCACCCTCATTTTTGTTGAAAATCACAACCTCCGCCGGGCAGGCCGCTTCACCCGCTTGCCCCGTTTCCGGCCCACAGTACCCGCCAGCACGCCGCCGGCCATGATAGCGGTCAGGATGAGCCACCCGCTCTGAAGCCATCCGGCCCCATCCCGCCACGCAGCCATCGCCACACAGGACACCACCGCCGCGAAGGCCGCCGCCCCCGCAAGGCCGCAGGCCATCCGCCCCCACGGACACCGCCGCACCCACACCAGCGCACCGCAGAAGGAGGCGGCCATCGCCCACAGCACCACCACAGGCAGAGCGGCCTCCTCCCCCACCGCGCCGCGCACCATCAGCGCCGCCGTGATGAGCACCAGACCCAGATATACCCCCAGAGAGACCAGCGTTCCCGCCGCCATCGCCGCCCCCGCAGGGCGCGTCTTTTTTTCCATAAAAAAATCCCCCTCGCCATACGCTCTTACAAGAGCATATGATCAAGGGGGATCGATTTATGAGAAGATCGGACCTTACTTTTCCTCAGCAGGCTCCTCAGCCTTCTTCTCCTTCTTGCCCTTCTCCTGGACAGGCTGCTCAGTGGTCTGAACACCATTGGTGGAAACAGCCCACTTGGCGATCTCCAGGCGGACACGGTCCTCGCTGGTCTCGATGACCAGAGAAGTGTCGGTCACATGAACAACGCGGCCAATGATGCCACCAATGGTGGTGATGGTGTCACCCTTCTTGATGTTGTTACGCATCTCCTCGGCCTTCTTCTTGCGCTTGTTCTCGGGACGGATCAGCAGGAAGTAGAAGATAGCGATCATCGCTACCATCATTACGATAGAAGACATACCTTCAGCGCCCATAGTTTAAAAACTCCTTTTGTTTAAATGATAACAGGTCTATTATACCAGATGAATCGCGTTTTGCAAGCACTTTCTTAACGCTTACGCACGCTGCTCCAGCTTGCCGCTGTAGCGCTCACGGAACTGGGCGAACTCGCCCTTGTCCAGGGCCTCGCGGATCTTTTCCATCAGCTCGTTGTAGAAATACAGGTTGTGCAGCACAGCAAAGCGCAGGGCCAGCACCTCGTCCGCCTTGAACAGGTGGCGGATGTAGGCCCGGGAGAAGCTGCGGCACACAGGGCAGTTGCAGCTCTCGCTGATGGGACGCTCGTCGGTGGCGTACTTCTCGTTGAGGATGTTCACGGTGCCCTCCCAGGTGAAGAGCTTGCCGTGGCGGCCGTTGCGGGAGGGCATGACGCAGTCGAAGAAGTCCACGCCGCGGCTGACGGCCTCGATGATGTTGCTGGGGGTGCCCACGCCCATCAGGTAGCGGGGCTTTTCCACGGGCATATGAGGCTCCACCGCGTCGATCATCTCATACATGACCTCTGCCGGCTCGCCCACCGCCAGACCGCCGATGGCAAAGCCGTCGCAGTCGATCTTGGAGATCTGCTGCATGTGCCAGATACGCAGGTCGGGGAACGTGGCGCCCTGGTTGATGCCGAAGAGCATCTGCCGGGGGTTCACGGTGTCAGGAAGGCTATTGAGCCGGTCGTGCTCCACCTTGCAGCGCTCCAGCCAGCGGAGGGTGCGCTCGCAGCTGGCCTTGGCGTACTCGTAGGTGGCGGGGTTTTCCACGCACTCGTCGAAGGCCATGGCGATGTCGCTGCCCAGGTTGGACTGGATCTGCATGGACTCCTCGGGGCCCATAAAGATCTTGCGGCCGTCGATGTGGGAGTGGAAATAGACGCCCTCCTCGCGGATCTTCCGCAGCGCAGCCAGGGAGAACACCTGGAAGCCGCCGGAGTCCGTCAGGATGGGGCCGTCCCAGTTCATGAACTTGTGGAGGCCGCCCATCTGTTTGACCAGCTTGTCGCCGGGACGCAGGTGCAGGTGGTAGGTGTTGCTCAGCTCGATCTGGCACTTCACTTCCTTCAGATCGTGGGCGGAGACGCCGCCCTTGATGGCGGCCTGGGTGCCGACGTTCATGAACACCGGCGTCTGCACGGTGCCGCCGTGGGCACAGGAAAATTCGCCGCGGCGGGCGCGGCCTTCGGTTTTCAAAACTTTAAACATGAAGTTTTTCTCCTATTTTGAGATTGTCGCCCCGATGGAGGCGGGCAATACACTCTGTATTCTCAGTCATCTGTTGCCCTGACGGGCGGGGTGAATTTCTGCCATGATGATGGCTGGGCATTGCACCCCCCATTTTCTTTGGTCTTGCCAAAGAAAACGGGCCGTGCACGGTCCAAAAGAAAAACGCTTTTTGTCTTAGAAAGAGACTTCCGGTGGAAAATTTCAGTCGAAGCGTTGGGCGCGGGCTCGGCCTTGCCGTTTTTGTTGACCCGCAGCCCGCGACGGACTCTTCCGTTGCTTCAGGATGCCCGACGACACCCTTCCCTTCTCTTTCCGCTGCCGCTGCCCTGTTCTGTACTGATTAGGACAAGAACATGGCATCGCCGAAGCTGAAGAAGCGATACCGCTCCTTCACGGCTTCCTTGTAGCCCTCCATCACATGCTCCTGACCGGCGAAGGCGGACACCAGCATGATGAGGGTGCTCTCCGGCAGGTGGAAGTTGGTCACAAGACCGTCCATCAGCTTGAACTTGTAGCCGGGATAGATGAAGATGTTGGTCCAGCCGGCCTTGGCATCGATAGTGCCGTCCTCGTTGGCCCAGCTCTCCAGTGTGCGGCAGGAGGTGGTGCCCACGCAGATGACCCGGCCGCCGCCCGCTTTCGTTTTGTTGATGAGATCCGCCGTCTCCTGGGGAACCGTGCAGAACTCGCTGTGCATCTCGTGGTCGAGGATGTTCTCCTCCTTCACGGGCCGGAAGGTGCCAAGACCCACGTGGAGCGTCACATAGCCGACGCCTACACCCATGTCCTCGATCTTTTTCAGTAGCTCCGGCGTGAAGTGCAGGCCCGCCGTGGGTGCGGCGGCGCTGCCCACCACCTTGGAGTACACGGTCTGATACCGCTCCCGGTCCTGCAGCTCCTCCTTGATGTAAGGAGGCAGGGGCATTTTACCCAGCCGCTCCAGCACCTCCAGGAAGATGCCCTCGTAGTCGAAGCGGACCAGGCGGTTGCCGCCCTCCACTTCCCCGACGATCTCCGCCGTCAGGGCGCCGTCACCGAAGGAGACTTTGGCGCCGGGGCGCAGCTTTTTGCCGGGCCGCACCAGGCACTCCCAGACCTTCTCGCCCCGGTCGATGAGCAGCAGGACTTCGCAGGCTCCGCCGCCAGGCAGCCGCTGGCCCAAAAGGCGGGCCGGCAGCACGCGGGAGTTGTTCAGGATCAGGCAGTCGCCGGGCCTTAAGAAGTCCGGCAGCTCGTAGAAATGGTGGTGCTCCACCGCGCCCGTGGCCCGGTCAAGGGTCATCAAGCGGGAGGTGTCTCTCTGCTCGATGGGCGTCTGAGCGATCAGCTCCTCCGGCAGGTCGTAGTAAAAATCACTGGTTTTCATGTGTCAGTTCCTCAATAAGCGGATATCAATATCCGTGTAGTAAAATTCCAGAATCTCGTCGTAGTCATAGCCGTCCTCGGCCATGGCCCGGGCGCCGTACTGGCTCATGCCAACGTTATGGCCGTTTCCGGCGCCCACAATGGTAAAGCTGCCGGAAATGCGCTTGGAGGCGGAGGTGGTGGTGCTGCGCTTGACGCTGGAAGAGCCCAGCTCGATCTCCTCCTTGCCGTCGGCGGTGAGGGCGTAGAAGCTGTCGCCCTCCAGCTCGTCCTTGCCGCCGGAGGCGATGGCTACGAGGCCCTCCAGCGCGGTGAGCTTGTTGGCCTTGGAGTTCACATAGACGGCGCTGTTTTTGCCGCCGGAGCTACCGGCGGAAATAGCGGGGCGCTCAGAGCTGCCGCTGCCGCCCTCGATGACGTAGCGCAGGCTGCGGACGGATTTGTTGAAGGTGCTGCTGTAGAAGATGGAGCGGGCATTGTCGCCGGTGAAGGTCAGCTCGTCTCCGTACTCATCCACAAAGGTGACGGCGGCCACGTTGGCCATGTCGCTGTATTCGCTGATGTAGACGTCCACAATGTCGCCCACGCTGTAGCCCTTCTCCGTCAGGATCCAGGTCAGCTGACTGCCGGTGTAGGTGACGGACCACTCGTAGTTGGGAATGTCGATAAGCTCCTCATAGGGGTCCACCTTGCCGGTCAGATAGGGCCGCACGCCGCCCCAGACCACCTCGGCGCTCTCCGTTGCGCCGCCGTTGGAGGAGTGGTACACGGCCTCGATCAGTTCGCCGTCGTAGTACAGGCACTCGCCCTCGGTGTTGTCCACAGCCTCGTCGGAATCGTCCGTTGCCCGGTTGGTGCCGTTATACACCTGGCAGTCGGTGGTGGCGCAGACGTCGAAGCCGTACAGGCTCATGTGCTTGGTGGTGCGGGCGGCGAAGGTGCGGGCGCAGACCGCCTGGGCCTCCATGGCGGCCATGGGCCAGTCGCCGTTCATCTCATAGGGCACGACGCCCTTCACATAGTCCTCGATATCCACCACGTTGATGACCCGCAGCAGCGGATCCTCCGCGGGACGGACATACTCAAAGCCGCCTTTGTACTTGTAGCCCTTGAACCAGGTCTCGGCAGGCTGTTTCTTGCTGCTCTGAGGCATGACGCCAAGGCTCAGGTCACCGCCGCAGTCGAACTCGAAGATGATCTCGTCGGTGCCGGTGACAGTGACGATGACGCCCTGTCCGCCGGACTGGACAGCGGAGCCGTCGACGCCCAGATCCTCCAGCGCGGACTTGGACTTCTTCTTGGAGGTGTAGCTGCCCACGCGGACCACGATCTCCTCGTCGATATAGGCCACATAGCCGTCATACTCCGCGGCCATCTCCAGCGCCTCGTCGTAGTCGGCAAAGGTCTCGTCCAGCTGGATGTGCCAGTCGCCGATCTCATCGTCGCCGTCCTCGGAGGAATAAGTTCCGTCCGCCAGCATATAAATCGTACCGGCGGCGGTCATGGAGATGGTCTCCTCCTCCGTCCATCCGATGCTCTCAAAGTACCGGTCCTCGTCGAACCAGCCGAACTCGTAGCCGGAGCCCACTTCGTTTTCCAGATTGGCGGAAAACAGGGCGCTGGAGCCGAATCGCAGGCCCACTTTCACCGTATCATTGACCACAGCGCCGGCGCTGGCGGCGGTCAATGTAAAAAATGTCACAACGAGAGCCATTGTCACAAGCAGTTTTTTCATGAATCCTCCCTATGGCGCAAACCTTGACGAACGGACGGAAGTATGCTAGTATACGTACAAACGTCCGCCAGTCAAGTACATTTCAATTTTTACCCTAATAGATGTATTATAATACAACACGGCGGCGGATTCAACTAAAATCGACAACAGGCAAACGCACCAGGAGGAGATCACTATGAAACAGTACAAAGTCGGCATCATCGGCGGCACCGGCATGGTGGGCCAGCGCTTCATCACCCTGATGGAAAATCACCCCTGGTTCCGTTTGACAGCCATTGCCGCCAGCAGCCGCAGCGCCGGCAAGCCCTACGCCGAAGCCGTGGGAGAGCGCTGGGCGCTGGATGTTCCCATGCCCGAGGAGGCCAAGGGCATCATCGTGCAGGACGCTGAGGCTGACGCCGAAAAAATCGCCGCGGAGGTGGATTTCTGCTTCTGCGCCGTGGATATGAAGAAGGAGGACATCCGGGCTCTGGAGGAGAAGTACGCCAAGCTGGAATGCCCGGTGGTGTCCAACAACTCCGCCCACCGCTGGACGGACGACGTCCCCATGGTGGTGCCGGAGATCAACGCCGACCACATCGAGATCATCGAGGCCCAGCGCAAGAGACTTGGCACGAAGCGGGGCTTCATCGCCGTGAAGTCCAACTGCTCTCTGCAGAGCTACATCCCCGCCATGCACCCCCTGAAAAAGTACGGCATCCAGCAGGCGCTGGTTTGCACCTATCAGGCCATCTCCGGCGCCGGCAAGACCTTCGACCGCTGGCCGGAAATGGTGGATAACGTCATCCCCTACATCGGCGGCGAGGAGGAAAAGAGCGAGCAGGAGCCTCTGAAGCTGTGGGGCCACATTGAGGGCGATAAGATCGTCAAGGCCGAAGGCCCCTCCATCACCGCCCAGTGCTTCCGCGTGGCCTGTCAGGACGGCCACATGGCCGCGGTGTTCCTGAAGTTCGCCGACGGCTGCAAGCCGGACATGGAGCAGATCAAGGCGGACTGGGCCGCCTTCCGGGGCCCCGCCCAGGAGCTGGACCTCCCCTCCGCCCCCAAGCAGTTCCTCCACTATTTTGAGGAGGAAAACCGTCCCCAGACGAAGCTGGACCGCAATATCGAAGGCGGCATGGCCGTATCCATCGGCCGTCTGCGTCCGGACAGTCAGTACGACTACAAGTTCGTCTGTCTCAGCCACAACACGCTACGCGGCGCCGCCGGCGGTGCAGTCCTGCTGGCAGAACTCCTCTGTGCTAAGGATTACATCTAACCCCCTCGCAGCCTCCTCCGTTACCGGGCAGCAGGCTCACGCAAGCGCCAGAGCCGGTAGCGCGCTAAAAGTTCTTTTTGGTTCTTTTTCCTTACAAGAAAAAGAACCAGGAAATATTTACAAAAGAAAGCAGACGCCGTCAGGCCGTCTGCTTCTTTTTTGTCTGAAATCATAGAAAAAGGAGTGATCCCCCTGTGAAGCAACCCATCTTTACAGGCTCTGCCGTTGCAATCGTTTCCCCCTTCAACCGGGAAACACTGGACGTGGCTGCCCTGAAGCGGCTGCTGGACTTCCAGCTGGAGCAGAAAACCGACGCCATTGTGGTCTGCGGCACCACCGGCGAGGCCAGCACCATGAGCTACCGGGAGAAAATGCGGGCCATCGAGTGCTGCGTGGAGCATGTGGCGGGCCGTGTTCCCGTCATCGCCGGCAGCGGCGCCAACTCCACAGAGACCGCCGTCGCCCTCTCCCGGGACGCCCAGCGCGCCGGCACGGACGCGCTGCTGGTGGTGACGCCCTACTATAATAAGGCGACCCAGACGGGCCTCATCCGCCACTACGGCGTCATCGCCGACGCGGTGGAGATCCCCCTCATGCTCTATAACGTCCCCTCCCGCACCGGCGTCACCATCCAGCCGGAGACCTACGCCGCCCTGGCCCTCCACCCCAACATCAACGGCGTGAAGGAGGCTGGCGGCAATCTCAGCAGCATCCAGAAGACCCGCAACCTCTGCCCGGAGGATTTCACCATCTGGTCCGGCAATGACGACGAAACGGTGGCCATCTGCGCCCTGGGCGGCCGCGGCGTAGTGTCCGTGGCCGCCAACGTGGTGCCTGCCAAAATGCACCGGCTGACAACGCTGTGCCTGCGAAACGACTTCGCTGCCGCGGGACGGCTGCAGCTGGAGCTGAAGAACCTGTGCGACGCGCTGTTCTGCGAGGTGAATCCCATTCCCGTGAAAACAGCGCTGAACCTGATGGGCATGAACGCCGGCGATCTGCGGCTGCCCCTGTGCGCCCCCTCCCCCGTCAACGCCGAGCGCATCCGCCGGACACTGGTGGAGTATGGACTGATCGAGGCATAAAAAAGAGGCGGAAAGGGCGTATCCCCATAGGGACATCTTGAAATTGAAGGTAATGCAATAACCGATTGAGAGATGAAACAAAAAATCGAGGTAGAGAATTTTCTCTGCCTCGATTTTTTGTTTTAATAGACTTTCCCAATTGACCGTGATATGTTGTGTTGCTGAGAAAGGCGGTGCGACATGACATGGCAGAGAAAAGACAATCTTACAATAGAACAAACCTAACTGCCAGTATGCAGAAAGCGGCTGTTTCCTAATTTGGGAAGCGGCCGCTTTCGCTATTCTCTGCCGATAAAATGAAATAACTCAGACCGAAGGCTCCTCTACAATAAAATCATGATCTTACAAAGGAGGAGCGATCACTATGAAAACCTACGGATATATTCGTGTATCCACCAAAGAACAGAACGAGGATCGCCAGCTTATCGCCATGCGGGAGTTTGGCGTGGCAGAGGAAAACATTATCCTCGACAAACAGTCCGGTAAAAATTTTGAGCGCCCTGGCTATAAGCGGTTGATGAGAAAATTAAAAACCGGAGACACTCTGGTGATCAAGAGCATCGACCGGTTGGGCAGAAATTATGAAGAGATTTTAGAACAGTGGCGCTGGATTACCAAGGGGAAGCAGGTGGCCATCGTTGTTCTGGATATGCCGTTGTTAGACACCAGACAGGGCCGGGACCTGACCGGCGTGCTGATCGCCGATATTGTCCTCCAGCTTCTGAGCTATGTGGCCCAAACCGAGCGGGAATTCAACCGGCAGAGGCAGGCCGAGGGTATCGCGGCGGCAAAAGCAAAAGGCGTTCACTTTGGCAGAAATTTTAAAGACCGTGGAGAGCGCTACGAGGAGATTAGAGCCGCTTGGGAGCGCGGGGAGATCTCCGGCAGGGCGGCAGCAAAGGAGTTGGGCGTTGCCCACGGCACTTTCCAACGCTGGTGCAAGGAATAAACAAAAATGACCCGTAAGGTGTGGGTTGCAAGCCGACTTGCTCTTGTGTCTTTCAGGGCAATATGCTATAATTTATTTTCCAAGAACAACGCACACCGCATTATAAACGGTGTATTTTGCTCAGAATAAAGGCTTCTCGTAATGGACTGCAACCCACACCTTGTGAGCCAGTGGAACAGCATGGGAAGATGTCTCAAAAGGGGCATTCTTTGCGTTTTCAGGAGGTGTTGTCATTCAATCTTTTGCATATAGGGAATACAATAAATCGAAATGGAGGTAGAACTATGAAAAAACGAATAGGAGCAATTCTGCTGACCATCTGCATGTTGGTGGGATTGCTGCCCACCGCTGCATTGGCGGTGGAAAGCTGTGACGGCAGCCACGATTTGGTGCTGAAATACAACGAAACGATGCACTGGGTCGAATGCAATAATGGCGGTCTGACCTGCTTATCAGACTATTATGGTGAGGAAATATCTGACCCCAGCCAGATCACAGACGATATGCTGAGGAATGGTGTTCTTGATGTCTATTATGACCAGCATCCGGAGGATATTAACGATTATAGGATGTGGCAGGAGTTGCTTGGCAGTGTGGCACATACATATTACGGCGGCACCACTTGCGTTCTCTGCCATTATGACAAAACCGCAGGTAGCGGAAGCACCGAAGGAGACAGTTCCGACTCCGAAGGTGATACCGGCAGTGAGGGCAGCGGTTCGGGTACTGGAGAGTCTGACTCGGGTGATTCCGGTTCCGGAGACTCCGACTCCGGCGATTCGGGTGACTCCGGCTCCGGTGACAGCGGCAATTCTGGCGAGGAGACCGTTGAAAAGTGTACCGTAACATTCTCTTACACCTATCCCGCCGGTGCAGAGGCGAATACCTGTACCATGTATGCGGAATATACCGCAGATGGTGAGACCGTAACAGCCTATAGCGGGGATACGATTCCCGCAAATACATCCGTTAAGTACAGGATCACCGATATTGCCACAGGCTATCGTATCAAATCGGTCACCATGAATGATGTTGATTGGACGGATGGATTTATCGATGGTGGTTATGGTTATCTGGCCAAGAAGTTATCCGAGGATACGACAGTCAATGTCATTTTTGAAGAGATCCCTGATCCTCTGCCGACAGTTACCGGTGTAACCATCTATCAGGGTTATGCTGAAGATGGCGTGGTTGCAGAGGACGTGACCTTTATAGGGGCGACAGAATACGAAGATAAACGCCTGACGGCTGCGGCCGCCTTTGATACGGGCGATCTTCCCACCTACCATGCAGGATACGATTGGTATTACTCTGCCGATGGTGTCAACTATACTGCGGTACAGGGTTGGGGTACAAGAAATGACTTCAGAGCCGACGTCCAGGATTATGTCAGTGTAGACCTTGGCTTTGATTTCATAAACGCGGAGTGCTACTATATCAAGGCCCTGGCTGTAGCGAAGGATTATTATAGCCAAACGCCGACAGAGGTCTGGTCTGAACCGATTCCGATCAACCACTCCTGGGATTCCGGGACAACGGTCGATGGGCAGACAACCTATACCTGTTCCGGATGCGATGCGACTCGGACAGAGACGGATTCTGGCAGCACCGGCTCCGGTTCCACTGAAGAAACCACCGGCTATAAGCTGACCCTCAACTATGATGCTGACCAGTGCTCGGTCAAGGTCACCGATAAAACTGCCAACACTGAAGTGGCTAACGGAGGATACGTCACAATTGGTACCTATGGTGCTTCGATGGATATTTGGGTTTATGTTACCGACGGCTATCGTATTGAAAACGTTGAGTTCGTTGACAGCAAGGGGACGCAGGATCTGACGGAGCATTATATCATCGGTGCTTACGGTTGGGATCCTACACTTTATGCATATAGCGATTGCACGCTGACCATTACGACTGATGCGATCCCCAGTAACCTTCCGACGGTAACAGGCGTTGAGCTCTATTCTGATGCTGCGCGTACGGAAGCCATGAGCAGCGATGTGACACTGGCAGATGGAGAATACGACGTTGTGTATGCCAAGGCTACCTACGCGGACGGAGGAAGCTATCCCAACTATACCGCAAGAGGCACGCTGGAATATACCGTTGACGGTGTAACTTGGAAAGAAGGCGTGTATGGTGACGGCCAGATCGATTTCCAGTTAAATTCGTATGCGGATGAGTATTATGATACCGGCGTTAAGTACCCGCAGTACGATTATAGAATCCGATTGGACCCCGATAACATGTACTGCACCGGCGGCAGCGTTTACTCCGAAGTTTACCATGTCAACGGCGGCGTAGGCGCCTGCAACCACTCCTGGGACGAGGGCAGCGTGACCACCGCCGCTACTTGTACCGAGGACGGTGTTAAGACCTATACCTGCTCTCAGTGCGGCGAGACCAAGACCGAGACCATCGCCGCTACCGGCCACACTGAGGTGACTGACGCTGCCGTAGCCGCCACCTGTACTGCCACCGGCCTGACCGAGGGCAAGCACTGTTCCGTCTGTGACACGGTCCTGACCGCACAGGAGACTGTTGCCGCTCTGGGCCACAAGTGGAGCACGAACAACTGCGCCGAAGCGGCCAGTTGTACCCGCGACAACTGCGATGAGACACGCGAAGCCGGAACCCATGCCTGGGGCGACTGGACCGTGACTGACGAAGCCAGCTGCATCGAGGATGGCTCTCAGACCCGCACCTGCGCAAGCTGCGGCGAGACTGAGACCGAGGCTATCACCAAACTGGATCACGACTACGATGATGTTGTTACCGCCCCCACCTGTACCGAGGGCGGCTACACCACCTGGACCTGTACCCGCTGCGGCGACAGCTATACCGACAGCGAGACTGCCGCCCTGGATCATGATTGGGATGAGGGTGTCATTACCACTCAGCCCACTGAGGATGCAGAGGGCGTGAAGACCTACACCTGTCAGCGGACTGACTGCGGCGCGACCAAGACCGAATCTGTCTCCAAGCTGGCAAAGCAGGAGGTCAGTTGGTTCCCCGCTGGCCCCATCACCTGGACCTATGGCCAGGTGGTCAGCGCTCAGAATACCGCATACAATGACACCGCGGACGGCGGCGCACTGACCTACACCAGCAGCGACGAGAACGTCGCCACTGTGGACGAATACGGCAAAGCCAAAATCGTTGGCGCCGGTACAGTCCAGATCACCGCTACTGCCGCGGCTGTTCCCGGCAAGTATGCCGAGACTTCCGCCAGCTATACCCTGATCATCAACAAGGCTCCCCTGACCGTTACCGCCAGCGATGCCTCCATCACCTATGGCCAGGCTCCTGCCAACACCGGCTGGACTGCCACTGGCTTTGTCTATGACGACAACACGGCCGATGTGACTGGAACCGCTTCCTACACCTATGGCTATGAGCAGTTTGGCACTGCCGGCTCCTACGACATCAATGTCTCCGGCCTGAGCGCCGACAACTATGAGATCACCTACGCCCCCGGCACCCTGACGGTCAACAAGGCCGCCGATTACACCATCACCCTGGGCAATCTGAGCCAGCGTGACGACGCGGTGACTGCCGTTACCGCTTCTATCGCGCCTCAGGACGCCACTGCAGAGATCAAGGTGGAGTATCTGGTGAACGACGCCTGGACGGATACCGTTCCCGCTGAGGCTGGTGAGTATCAGGTCCGCGCGTCTCTTACTTCCAGCGACAACATTGTGACCGACGGCGCTTACACTACCGGTACCCTGACCGTCGAGCGCAGCATCGTTGTGGATGATACCGATGTGTCTGTGACCGTGGAGGGCGAAAAGGCTGAGATCGTGGTCACCGACGAAGAACTGACCGAGATCGTAAACAACGCCGATGGTGAAGTCTCCATCGACCTCAGCGGCGTGACCGGCGTCACCGAGCTGACCGTGCCCGGCACTCTGATGGATGCTCTGGCTGAAAGCGAGCAGACCGACGGCCTGACCATTTCTACCGGAGACGCGTCCATCACCATGAGTGCTCCTGTTCTGGACACTGTGGCAGATGCCGTGACCGGAGAAGACACCGTGACCGTGAAGCTGACTGCTGTCAGTGACGAGGATCTGAACGCCGATCAGCAGGCAGCCCTGAACAGCATCACCCAGGATGCCGTGATCGTGGAGGTCTCCCTGGTCATTACCCACGCGGATGGTTCCACCACCGAGCTGCATCAGCTGGGCGGCAATGTGGAAGTGACCGTTCCCTATGCGGGCGAAGTTCCCGAAGGAAAGTACATTGTGGTCTGCTATCTGTCCGACGATGGCAACGTCACCTATGTCCGTGCCACCTATGACGCTGAGAAGAAGCAGGTCACCTTCAACACCAACCACTTCTCCAATTATGCCATCTTTGTCAGCGGCGACCCCACGGCCGTTGTGGACGGCGGCTCCGGCTCTGGCCTGTATGCCGAGGGCAGCACCGTCACCATCAAGGCGGACAGCAAGAGCGGCTACACCTTCGCCGGATGGGAGATCGTTGCAGGCACTGTTACCCTGGCGGACTCCAAGAAGGCAGAGACTACTTTTGTTATGCCCGGCGAGGCGGTGGAGCTGAAAGCCACCTATCGGAAGAATAGTTCTTCTTCCGGCGGCGGTGGCGGCGCTACCTATGCCATCAGCGTTGAGGATGCCAAGCACGGTGAAGTTAACGCAGATTCCAAGACCTTCGCCAAGGGCGAGACCGTCACTCTTACCGTGAATCCCGATACGGGATACACTCTGGAGACCCTGACTGTCACGGACAAGAACGGCAAGGAGATCGAGCTGACCAAGAAGGACGGCAAGTACACCTTTACCATGCCTGCTGGCAAGGTCACCGTGAAGGCTACCTTCATGGAGGATAACTCCATGCTGAATTTCTTCGTGGATGTTCCTGCCGACGCCTACTATTACGATGCAGTCCTGTGGGCTGCGGAGAATGAGATCACCGGCGGCACTTCCGCTACGACGTTCTCTCCTGACATGACCTGCACCCGTGCCCAGGCCGTAACCTTCCTGTGGCGTGCTGCCGGCAGCCCTGCCCCCGAGAGCGAAATTATGCCCTTCGCGGATGTGTCTGCTGACGCCTACTACTACGACGCGGTCCTGTGGGCTGTGGAGCAGGGGATCACCGCTGGCACCAGCGAGACTACGTTCAGCCCTGATATGAAGTGTACTCGTGCCCAGATCGTAACCTTCCTCTGGCGTGCTCAGAAGACTCCTTCCGCTGAGACCGTGAACCCCTTCACTGATGTTGCGAATGACGCGTACTACGCCGACGCAGTCATTTGGGCTGTGGAACAGGGAATTACCGCCGGTACTTCCGCTGACACGTTCAGCCCCAATGCCAACTGCACCCGCGCTCAGATCGTAACCTTCCTCTGGCGCTGCATGGGCGAGTGATTGAAACACAAAACAGTGGGGAGAGCTTCGGCTCTCCCCATTATTTTTTTGAAATTTCAGTAGCTTTATTTTCTCTTCTGTGCTATATGTTTGCGCCGAGAGGAGGTGCAATACATGAACAAACTACTAAAAGACCTGTACGACTGCTTCTACATCCCGCCGGAACTTTCTGCACAGAAGCAGGAAGTAGAAGAATGCCACCAAGCCCTCATCGAAGTGCTGGACAAACCGGAACGGCGGCTGGTACTGCAGATTATCGACGCCAAAGACCGCATCGTGGAGGACACGTCCATCGACAGCTTTATCTCTGGATTTGAGTTGGCGTGGCAGCTCTCCATGGAACTGAATCAATACGAAAAAGAGCGCTCAGTTTCTCGCTGTACGGCGAAGAGATCGGGCGCTCTTTCCATGCCCGGAAAGGAAGGTGCAAAATGAAGAAACGAATTACCACTGCCGCAGCATTCGCCTCCTGTCTGGCCCTGTGTGCCGCTGTGTGGCCGCAGAGTGAGCCAGCCGAGGAAACACCCACACTACCCATAACGCCTGCCGTAATCGCCACACAGCCCGAAATTCCGAAGAAACCTGAATGTGTAGAATTCACGATGCCAGAGGTAGAAAAGGCCGATGTAGCGGAGCCGGAACAGGCCGAAAAAGTTGCCACAGCTCCAGAGCCAACACCAGTTCATATATCTCCGGTAGAGGAAACTATAGATGTTCCGGAGCAAGAACCAGAAGCGGTCTCAGCATCCCCTGACAGCGCTCCGGACAACATGGTCTATGTGCCGGGCTTCGGTTGGATAGAAAGCCAAGGCCCTAACCATGTCGAATACGCCGAGGACATGTACGAGAATGGCAATAAAATCGGAATCATGGGCTAAGTCAAAACCTCCGGCTAAGCCGGAGGCATGAGTAAGCCCTAAAAGGGCATGATACCGGCAAGCGTCTCAAGACGCATCGAATAAACTTTCGCTTGCCTCACTTGCCCCACCGCCCGTAAACGGGCCAAATACCTACCGATTGTAAGCTTCTCCAAATCGATGGTCTTACAATTTGTCATGAACAAGCCTCCTAGTTGTTGTGAGTCTGGTCGGCAAACCTTTTCTCACTTCAACTCGGAGGCTTTTCTTGTTTACTTTTTTCATCGCTATAAGCTCTTTTGGCCCCCCCGGCAGAGCCGGGGGTTCACTTTGCCAAAGCAACAGAAAAGGCAGACAGCGCAAATGCGCTGTCCGCCTAATTCCGAGGCCACACTTTCAAGATACCCTTATCAGGAGTACCCGAAATCCGCCTCTTTTTACTGTCCTGTCTGCTCCCAGCTCCGCAGACCTTCCAAAATGCTGTCGCCCTGATACACCTCAGTGCCGCGGAAGATATCCTCCTCAAAGTCCGCGCCGCTTCCGCCGCTGGCGAAGCGGCCTCCGTCTGTTGCCAATAACACGGCACTTTCGTCCAGATAGCCGTGAACCTCCTCAAGGAACGCGGCAACTGCCTCCACATCTATTTCTTCGTGATATTGGCTGTTGAAATTATTGTCAAAGGCAGCGCTATTCTCCCGCAGCTCCACTTCCCCGCCGTCCTGATCCAGGGAGAACAGTGTATAATGGAGCGTGGCATATCCCTGTCCCATCCAGGGATTGTAGCGAAGCAGATAGTCCTGCCCGTCGATGTGGCAGGCAAACAGGTTGTTCTCTCCGGCGTGGGAGGTGGCGGCGCAGTCCGACCAAATCAGTTCCCCCGCCGCGTTCTTCAGCCGCAGCACCCAAAAGCTGCCCGCCTCCATGCTCTCACCGCCGTTGCCCACCAGCTCCAGCGTCTCCATCTGGCCGTCGTGGTCGAAGTCATATGTGCCCGGCAGCACTTCCACCAACTCCGATTCCGCCGCCCTCTGCTCCAGCGCCGCCTCCATGGCCTCCCGGCTGTCCAGGGCCACGAATTCGCCGCAGTGGTAGCCGTGAGTGAAAACAGACGCAGGCACGCAGCACCGCAAACCATCCACTGCGTCAATATCCATCAGGATGCTGTCCGCTCCGGCGGTCAGTTCCTTCACCCGCCAGAGGAAATCCGCGATGGCGGCGCAGTCGAAGCTCTCGTGAATGGGACTGCCGAAGTTCACGTCAAACTGCACCTCGCCAAGCTCCCCGCTCTGCCGCTCCCCCGTCTCACTGAGGGTGAATATCTCATAGAAATAGGAGCAGTTCCCCTGTCCCATGGCGGTGACCAGCTCCAGCAGGCAGTCCTGCCCATTGACTTCCACAGCAAAGAGTGTGGTGTCCCAGGAGGGACCGCCCGCCGCCATGGTATAGCTCCAGACCCGCTCCCCTGCGCCGTTTCTCACCCACAGCTCATGCCACAGCGGTTCTCCCGTGTCCGGGTCCAGCAGCGTCATCCGCTCGAGGCCGTCCGCCGTGCCGTCACGGGTGAAGTCATAGCCGGCGTCCAGCATTTCCCCCGTCTGCTCCAGCACGCTGGCGGCAGTCAACGCTTCACCATCCAGCTCCAGGGAACAGCGGTAGGTATGCTGCTCCCCCGCGTCGCCCCCCTGTCCCACGGTCAGAAGCAAGGTGTTGGCCTCCAGCCATTCACCCCAGGTTTCCGGCAGAAAGGTGTACTCCGGAATGGGGCCGCCGTCCGGCAGGGCGAACTGCCACTCCGCTCCGCTTGCATTGTGCCTGATAAACACCTCCGCATAAGTGCGGCAGGTGCGTGCCTCCGCCGTATAGACCCCGTCCGGGGATGCCAGTATCTCTACGACCGGACACGGGTCGTTCACCGCAGGCTCTTTTTCCACCACCGTGACGCCGATCATGTCGGTCTTTCCGCCGCAGCCTGCCAGCAACAGGCATACTGCCAATATCCATATCACACGCTTCCGCATAAAAAACACCATCCCGCCCTGAACTGTCTGAATACGTTCAGTATACGGGATGGTGGATATTATGTCGACTACAATTCGGTTACAAAATGACGCTTATTTGGCCATCTGAGCCTTGCGGAACTCGATATAGTCCTCGTAGGTGCCCATCTTGTCGGTGAGCTTGCCATCGTTGAAGTCCATGATGCGGTTGGCCACGGTCTGGATGAACTCGTGGTCGTGGCTGGAGAACAGGGCCACGCCCTTGAAGTCGATGAGGCCGTTGTTGACGGCGGTGATGGACTCCAGATCCAGATGGTTGGTGGGCTGATCCAGCACCAGCACGTTGGAGCCGAACAGCATCATGCGGGAGAGCATGCAGCGGACCTTCTCGCCGCCGGAGAGGACCTTGACGGGCTTGAACACGTCGTCGCCGGAGAACAGCATACGGCCCAGGAAGGAGCGCTTGAAGGACTCGGTGTTCTCCTCGGCGTTGTCGGCGGTGTACTGGGCAAGCCAGTCCAGCAGGTTCAGGTCACAGTCGTTGAAGAACTCGGAGTTGTCCAGGGGGAAATAGCTGGTGGTGATGGTGGTGCCCCACTTATAGGTGCCCTCATCCGGCTCCAGCTCGCCCATGATGATCTTGAACAGGGTGGTCTTGGCGATCTCGTCCTCGCCCACGAAGGCCACCTTCTCGCCCTTGTTGATGCGGAAGGACACGTTGTCCAGCACCTTGCGGCCGTCCACGGTCTTGCTCAGGTTCTCCACATACAGGATCTCCTTGCCGCACTCGCGGTCCATCTTGAAGCCCACGAAGGGATAGCGGCGGGAGGAGCAGGGCATCTCCTCCACGGTCAGCTTGTCCAGGAGCTTCCGGCGGGCGGTGGCCTGCTTGCTCTTGGATTTTTTGGCGGAGAAGCGCTGGATGAACAGCTGCAGCTCCTTGATCTTCTCAGAGTTCTTGCGGTTCTGGTCGCGGATCATCTTCTGCACCATCTGGCTGGACTCGTACCAGAACTCGTAGTTACCCACGTACATACGGATCTCGCCGTAGTCCACGTCCACGATGCTGGTGCAGACGGTGTTCAGGAAGTGACGGTCATGGGAGACCACCAGGGTCAGAGCCTCGCAGTCCATGAGGAAGTCCTCCAGCCACTCGATGGCCTGGATGTCCAGATGGTTGGTGGGCTCGTCCAGCAGGATGATGTCGGGCTTGCCGAACAGGGCCTGGGCCAGCAGGACCTTCACCTTCTCCTTGGCGGTCAGACTGCTCATCTCGCTATACAGGATGTCGGCGTCCAAACCCAGACCCTGCAGCAGACGGGAGGCGTCGGACTCGGCTTCCCAGCCGTCCATGTCGGCGAACTCGGCCTCCAGCTCGGAGGCGCGGACGCCGTCCTCCTCGGTGAAGTCCTCCTTCTCGTACAGGGCGTCCTTCTCCTTCATGATGTCATACAGGCGCTGGTTGCCCATGATGACGGTGTCCAG
>JAFUNB010000002.1 GCA_017482345.1 Oscillibacter sp. | reverse complement strand
GAGTTCCGTGACTTTTCCGAAAAGGAGATGACCGAGGCATGAGAAAGCTCCTGGCCATTCTGGTGTGCAAGGCGCTGCGTGTGGTCGGTAAGCTGGTGGGCAAGGGCAGCTCCCTGCCCGGCAAGTATGCCCTGAAGATCTGCCCGGACATCCTCCGGCAGGTACAGCTGCCCCAGCACATCATCGCCGTCACCGGCAGCAACGGCAAGACCTCCACCGTGGAGATGATCGCCGCCATTCTCCGGGCCGGCGGCAAGACCGTGGTCTACAACGAGGAGGGCTCCAACCAGATCGAGGGCGTCACCACCATGGTGCTGTCCCACGCCACCCTGGGCGGAACCGTGAAGGCCGACGTGCTGCTCATCGAATCCGACGAGCGCTACGCCGCCCACAGCTTCAAGTTCTTCCACCCCACTCACTTTGTCATCACCAACCTGTACCGTGACCAGCTGACCCGCAACGGTCATCCCGAGAGCGTGTACGACGCCATTCTGCCCGCCCTGTATCCGGACACCGAGCTGCTGCTGAACGCAGACGATCCCCTGTCCTCCTGCTTTGGCCGGGATCGGGAGAAGGTGGTGTGGTTCGGTCTGAACCGCTGCTCCATCAGCGGCGAGGAGCCTACCGGCGTCTATCACGACGGCGCTTACTGCCCCGTGTGCCACGCACCCATGGAGTATGACTACGTCCACTACAACCACATCGGCGCCTATCGCTGCACCGCCTGCGGCCACCACAAGCACGAGACGGACTTCACCGTCACTGCCGCCGATCTGGCCCAGGGCCGCCTGACCATCGACGGGGCCGTGACCATTCAGCTGGCCTTCCGCAGCATTTACAACGTCTACAACATTCTGGCGGCCTACGCCGTCTGCCGCCGCATCGGCATCGCCGCAGACACCGCCGCCGGCGTGATCAACAACTATATCCTGAAAAACGGCCGTCTTGTGAAGTTCCGTCTGGGTGACCACAAGGGCACTCTGCTGACTTCCAAGCACGAGAACTCCATCGCCTACGACACCAACCTGCGCTTCGTCCGTTCCAGCGGCACGGACTGCACGGTGCTGGTCATCGTGGACGCCGTCAGCCGCAAGTACTATACCAGCGAGACCAGCTGGCTGTGGGACATCGATTTCGACCTGCTCAACTGCGAGCATGTGGGCAAGGTGATCCTCTCCGGCCAGTACAGCCACGATCTGGCGGAGCGGTTCTCCTTCACCAATATTCCCCAGGAAAAAATCGTGGTGCAGCCGGATATCGCCGCGGCCGCCGAGGAGCTGAAGACCAACGGCAGCGAGCAGCTGTATGTGGTTACCTGCTTCTCCGATCGCGACAAGCTGCTCTCCCGCGTGGAAAAGGAGGTCTGAGCATGGAACTGAAGATCATCCATTTCTACCCTGACCTGATGAGCCTGTACGGCAGTTATGCCAATGTAGCCGTGCTGAAGCGGTATCTGGAGGCTCTGGGCAACACCGTCACGGTGGAAGCCGTGGCCCACGGCACCACTGCCGACCTCTCCGGCGCGGACTTTCTGTTCATGGGCGCCGGCACCGAGCGCCGCCAGAAGACCGCACTGGCTGATTTCGCACAGTACGGGGAGGCTGTGAAGGCCGCCGCCGAGGACGGCTGCCCGCAGTTATACGCCGGCACCGCCATGGAACTGCTGGGCAAGACCGTCACCGACGCCGACGGCAAGGAGTATGCCGGCATCGGCCTTGGCAGCTTCACCGCCGTCCAGAGCGCCAAGCGCCTGGTGGGAGATGTGTACGGCGAGAGTGACTTTGTCGACGCGCCCGTGGTGGGCTTCATGAACAAGTCCTCCGTCATCTCCGGCGTGGAGACGCCCCTGCTGCGCACCCTGCAGATGGGCATCGGCAACGAGGGCGAGAAGACCGCCGAGGGCTTCCGCTTCAAAAACGTCATCGGCTCCCATCTGACCGGCCCCCTGCTGGCCAAGAATCCCCGCCTGCTGGAGATGATGGTCCGGGGCATCTATGCCCGCCGGGGCGTGAAGCTGCCCGTCGAGCTGCCTGTTTTCTCCCACGCGGAGGAGGGCTACGCCGTCACCGCGGAGCAGCTGAAGCTCCGCTGGCAGACCGCAGAAACCGCGAACAAGTAACTGCATAAAAAAGCGCCCGTCCGGTCGGACGGGCGCTTTGCTGTTCGCTCAGTCTTTGCTGGTGACGATGTAGGGCTGGATGGCGCCGGCCACAGCGTGGACAGGCATGGTCTGCAGGTAGATCCGGCCCGGGCCGGTGACCACGGTGTTGAACAGTCCCTCGCCGCCGAAGAGCATATTCTTGACGCCGGGGACCGTCTGGATATCCATGGAGCAGGTGGCGTCCATGGCCGCCAGATAGCCGGTATCCACAACGATGGACTGACCCGGCATCAGGTCGTATTCCACCACATGACCGTCAAACTCCGCAAAGACAATACCGCGGCCGGAAATCCGCTGCATAATGAAGCCCTCGCCGCCGAACAGACCGGCACCTAGCTTCTTCTGGAAGTGGACAGCGATGTCCACGCCGGACTCCGCCGCCAAAAAGCCCCGCTTCTGCAAAATCAGCTCCCGGCCGGGGCCGATTTCAAAGGCGCGGATCGAGCCGGGGAAGCTGGAGGCAAAGGCGATCATACCCGGGCCGCCCTGGGCGGTATAGCGGTTCTGGAACAGGGCCTCGCCGGCGAACATCCGGCCAAAAGCCCGGCCCAGACCGCCGCCGGTACCGGTCTCCATTTTCATATTGGGGGACATCCAACTCATGCTGCCCCGCTCGGTGATCATGCTCTCGCCGGCATTGAGGCGGCAGGTCACCACCGGCAGGGGAGTTCCTTCGATCTTATATTCCACAGGCAGTCCTCCTTATTATAATAATTGAGTCAATTCATTGTAGAGCGGGACAAGGCCGGGATTCAAGATACAATTGGTTACAAAAAAGGACCGCGGGAAATCCCGCGGCCCTTTTGTTATACGGTTGCTTGTGAAGGGAGGCGATTAGTCCTCGTACATGGCCTTCAGCTTCAGCAGGTGCTCGTAGCGCTCCATGGCCTTCTTCTCGTTCAGCTCGAACAGAGTGGAAGCACGCTCGGGGAACTCGCGGGTCAGGCGAGCATAGCGGGCCTCGTTCATCAGGAACTCCTGATAGCCGCCCTTGGGCTCCTTGGAGTCCAGGGTGAACTTGGCGCCCTCGGCAGCGGGGTTGAAGCGGAACAGGTTCCAGTAGCCGCACTCCACAGCCTTCTTCATTTCCTTCTGGCAGTTCATCATGCCGCCCTTGATGCTGTGCATCTCGCAGGGAGCGTAGCCGATGATCAGGGAGGGACCGTCATAAGCCTCGGCCTCCTTGATGGCCTTCAGGGTCTGAGCGGGGTTGGCGCCCATAGCGACCTGAGCGACGTAGACATAGCCGTAGCTCATGGCGATCTCGGACAGGGACTTCTTCTTCATCTCCTTACCGGCTGCGGCGAACTGAGCCACCTGGCCGATGTTGGAGGCCTTGGAAGCCTGGCCGCCGGTGTTGGAGTAGACCTCGGTATCGAAGACGAAGACGTTCACGTTCTCGCCGGAAGCCAGGACGTGGTCAACGCCGCCGAAGCCGATATCATAGGCCCAGCCGTCGCCGCCGAAGATCCAGATGGACTTCTTGCCCAGATACTCCTTGTCAGCCAGGATGGCCTGAGAGTACTCGCAGCCCTCGTCGCACTCCAGCAGAGGCAGCAGCTTGGCGATGGCAGCCTCGTTGGCCTCGTAATCGTTCATGGTAGCCAGATACTCCTCGCAGGCAGCCTTCTTCTCGGGCTTGGAGGTGACACCAGCCAGCTCACGGATCAGACCGGCCAGACGATCACGGGTAGCCTTCTGGCCCAGGTACATGCCCAGACCGTGCTCGGCGTTATCCTCGAACAGGGAGTTGGACCAAGCGGGGCCCTGGCCCTTCTTGTTGGTGCAGTAGGGAGAGGTGGCAGCGGGACCGCCCCAGATGGAGGAGCAGCCGGTGGCGTTGGAGATGTACATATGATCGCCGTACAGCTGAGTGATCAGGCGGGCATAGGAAGTCTCGGCGCAGCCGGCGCAGGAGCCGGAGAACTCCAGATAGGGCTGCTTGAACTGGCTGCCCTTCACGGTGTCGTCCTGCATATCCTTCTTCTCGGAGACCTCAGCCACACAGTAGTTGAAGACCTCCTGCTGAGCAGCTTCCTGCTCCTGGGGAACCATGGTCAGAGCGCCAACGGGGCACTGACCGATACACACGGCGCAGCCCATGCAGTCCAGAGGAGACACGGCCAGCGTGTACTTGTAAACGCCCTTGCCCTTGCCGGCCTTGATGTCCACGATCTTGGCGGCGGCGGGAGCCTTGGCGGCCTCTTCCTCAGTCAGAGCGTAGGGACGGATGGTGGCGTGGGGGCAGACATAAGCGCAGTTGTTGCACTGGATGCACTTGGTGGCATCCCATGCGGGAACGGTGACGGCGACGCCGCGCTTCTCATAGGCGGAAGCGCCCTGCTCGAACTGGCCGTCAGCGTGCTTGGCGAAGGCGGAGACAGGCAGGCTGTCGCCATCCATCTTGCCGACGGGGAACAGGATGTTCTTGACCTGCTCCACCAGCTCGGGCTTGCCGGCCAGCTGCAGCTCCTCGACCTTGTCCTCGGCGGTGGCCCAGTCGGCGGGAACCTCGAACTTCTTGTAGGCGGTAGCGCCGGCGTCGATGGCCTTGTGGTTCATCTCGACCACGTCCATACCCTTCTTGGAGTAGGACTTGGTGGCAGCGTCCTTCATGTACTGGATGGCCTCAGCCTCGGGCATGACGCCGGCCAGGGAGAAGAAGGCAGACTGCAGGATGGTGTTGGTACGCTTGCCCATGCCGATTTCCTTAGCCAGGTCGATGGCGTTGATGGTGTAGACCTGGATGTTGTTGGCGGCGATGTAACGCTTGGCCACGGCGGGCATGTGAGCGTTCAGCTCCTCATCGCTCCACTGGCAGTTGATCAGGAAGGTGCCGCCGGGCTTCACGTCGCGGACCATGGGGAAGCCCTTGATGATGTAAGAGGGCACATGGCAGGCAACGAAGTCAGCCTTGTTGATGTAGTAGGAAGACTTGATGGCGCTGTCGCCGAAGCGCAGGTGGCTGATGGTCACGCCGCCGGTCTTCTTGGAGTCATACTGGAAGTATGCCTGAACGTTCTTGTCGGTGTGGTCGCCGATGATCTTGATGGAGTTCTTGTTGGCGCCAACGGTACCGTCGCCGCCCAAACCCCAGAACTTGCACTCGATGGTGCCCTCGGCTGCGGTAATGGGAGCGGGCTTCTCCTCCAGAGACAGGTGAGTCACATCGTCCACGATGCCGATGGTGAACTGACGCTTCATCTCGTCGCGGTTCAGCTCGTCATACACAGCGAAGACGGAAGCGGGAGGAGTATCCTTGCTGCCGAGGCCATAGCGGCCGCCGATGACCTGGATGTCCATTCTGCCGGCGTTGGCCAGAGAGGTGACGATATCCATGTACAGGGGCTCACCGATGGAGCCGGGCTCCTTGGTGCGGTCCAGAACGGCGATCTTCTTGCAGGTGGCGGGGATAGCGGCCAGCAGCTTGTCAGCGCGCCAGGGACGATACAGACGGACCTTGATCAGGCCGACCTTCTCACCCTGAGCCAGCTTATAGTCGATGACTTCCTCGGCAACGTCGCAGATGGAGCCCATGGCGATGATGATGTGCTCGGCATCGAGAGCGCCGTAGTAGTTGAACAGCTGATAGTCAGTGCCCAGCTTCTCGTTGATCTTGCCCATGTACTTCTCGACGACCTCGGGCAGAGCGTCGTAGTAGGGGTTGCAGGCCTCACGATGCTGGAAGAAGATATCGCCGTTCTCGTGAGAGCCGCGCATGTTGGGACGCTCGGGGTTCAGGGCGTGCTTGCGGAAAGCAGCCACGGCGTCCATGTCGCACATCTCCTTCAGGTCCTCGTAATCCCACACGGCGACCTTCTGGATCTCGTGAGAGGTACGGAAACCGTCGAAGAAGTTGATGAAGGGAACACGGCCCTCGATAGAGGCCAGATGTGCCACGGGAGCCAGGTCCATAACTTCCTGAACGCTGCCCTCAGCCAGCATGGCGAAGCCGGTCTGGCGGCAGGCCATGACGTCGGAGTGGTCACCGAAGATGTTCAGGGCGTGGGTGGACACGGTACGGGCGGAGACGTGGAACACGCAGGGCAGCAGCTCGCCGGCGATCTTGTACATGTTGGGGATCATCAGCAGCAGACCCTGAGAAGCGGTATAAGTGGTGGTCATTGCGCCGGTGGCCAGAGAACCGTGAACGGTACCGGATGCACCAGCCTCAGACTGCATCTCGCACACCTTGACGGTGGTGCCGAAGATGTTCTTCTGGCCAGCGGCAGCCCACTGGTCAACCAGGTCGGCCATGGGGGAAGACGGGGTGATGGGGAAAATACCCGCCACTTCGGTAAATGCATAGCTGACATATGCAGCGGCATTGTTACCGTCCATGGACTTGAACTTTCTTGCCATATAGTTACCTCCTATTATTTGCTGTCGCGAAAGGCAGCATCTTTGCCATAAGCATGTCCTCCGGTCTCTCTCCCTCCGGATTTCATGCCTAAATATTATATCACCTCACTTTTTCTCTGTAAACCGCCCCATTGTTATTTTATAAGCAATTTTCTCCTTTTTTTCTTCCTTTTTCAGGATGGCGTTCCCCTGCGGCGGCTTTTGTGGTACACTTTAGAAAACAAACGTTTTTCGGAGGTGGCTCCTATGGTGGTATCTGTGCGATCGCTGGGTCTGGCCGGCATTTCCGGCTATGAGGTGGCGGCGGAGTGTTTCCTCTCCGGCGGCCTGCCGGCCTTTGATATCGTGGGTCTGCCGGATGCCGCCGTGCGGGAGGCCCGGGAGCGGGTGCGGGCGGCTGTCAAGAACTGCGGCGCCAAATTCCCCGTCAGCCGGATCACCGTGAACCTTGCCCCCGCCGGACAAAAAAAGGCCGGCACAGTCTACGATCTGCCCATCTTTGTGGGACTGCTGGCCGCGGGCGGCGAGATCCCCGCGCCGCCGGCTGACGCCGCCTTCATCGGTGAGCTGTCTCTCACCGGCGCCCTGCGGAGCGTGCAGGGCGTATTGCCTATGGCCCTGGCGGCCAAAAGCTGCGGCATCCGTCAACTGTTCGTTCCGGCGGAAAACGCCGCGGAGGCCACGCTGGCCGGCGGCCTCACCGTATACGGCGTGCCGGACGTGAAGGCTCTGGTGGCCCACCTGAAAAATGAGGCGACCCTCTCTCCCGCCGCGGTATGGCAGCCGGAGGGCGAGGACCTTCTGCTGCCGGACATGCGGGACGTGATGGGCCAGGAAAACGTGAAACGGGCGCTGGAAATCGCCGCCGCAGGCGGACACAACCTGCTGCTTCTCGGCTCCCCCGGCGCCGGCAAATCCATGCTGGCCAAGCGGCTGCCCTCCATTCTGCCGGATATGAGCCGGGAGGAATCGCTGGAGTCCTCCGGCATCTGGTCTGTGGCGGGCATGACCGACCCCGCCCATCCCCTGCTGACCCGCCGTCCCTTCCGGGCGCCTCATCACACGTCCTCCTCCGCGGCGCTGGCCGGCGGAGGCCCCGCCCTGCGGCCCGGTGAGATGTCGCTGGCTCACAACGGCGTGCTGTTTCTGGACGAGCTGCCGGAGTTTCGGCGGGATGTGCTGGAGGCCATGCGCCAACCGCTGGAGGAGGGCACGGTTACCGTGGCCCGGGCCAGCGGAACGCTGCATCTGCCCGCCCGGTTCCAGCTGGTTTGCGCCATGAACCCCTGCCGCTGCGGCTGGCGGGGACACCCCACCCATCCCTGCACCTGCTCGGACCGGGACGTGGAAAAATACGTGGAGAAGATTTCCGGCCCCCTGCTGGACCGCATCGACCTCCATGTGGCCGTGCCCTCCGTGGAATACGAGGCCATGCGCCGCAAGGCTCCGGCGGAGCCGTCCGCCGACATCAAGCGGCGTGTGGACGCCGCCCGCGCCCTGCAGGCCAGGCGCTTTACCGGCACGGATACCGCGTGCAACGCCCACATGACGCCGGAGCAGATCGGCCGGTTCTGCGCTCTGGACACCGCAGGCGAGGCGCTGATGAAAAATGCCTTCTCCCGCATGGGCCTGACGGCCCGCTCTCACGATCGTATTCTGCGGGTGGCCCGCACCATCGCGGATCTGGACGGCGCCGAACACATCGAGGCCGTCCATCTGGCGGAGGCCATCCAGTATCGGAATACGGATATTCTGAAGGGCTGATTTGCCGCACTGCTGTAAAGAACATATCAATTTTTGCGAGCTGTCTTTGTTTCAAAGACAGCTCGCAGCGTTTTTGTGCAGGTTGGCCTCATTTTTTTAAATTTTTTCAAAATCTCTGACAGTTTTTTCGTTTGATTTCTCGCACGCAGAGGGTTATACTTTGTCCTCGCGAATCCGCACGATTACTTTTTGAAAAGAGGTTTTCCTCATGCAGACGCTCCTTCCCGTATCCATCGCCATTCTGGCCGGTCTTCTCATGACCCGCGTCTTCAAGCCCCTGAAGCTGCCTGCCGTCACCGCCTATCTCATCGGCGGCGTGCTCATCGGTCCCTATTGCCTGGGCGCTTTGGGTGTTCCCGGTCTGGGCTTTACCTCCGGCGAAGCCGTTGCCTCCCTGTCTTTGATCTCCGATGTGGCTCTGGGTTTCATCGCTTTTTCCATCGGCAGTGAGTTCCGTCTCTCCGCTCTGAAGGCTACCGGCCGTCAAGCCACGATCATTGGCATTGTTCAGGCGCTGATGGCTGCCGCCCTGGTAGATGTGGCTCTGGTCGCCGTCCATCTGATGATGCCGGACCGCCTGTCCGTGGCCCAGGCCATCACGCTGGGCGCCATTGCCACAGCCACCGCCCCCGCCGCCACACTGATGGTCGTCCGCCAGTATAAGGCCAAGGGTCCGCTGACCGACCTGCTGCTGCCCATCGTCGCTCTGGACGACGCCGTGGGCCTGATCGTTTTTGCCGTATCCTTCGGCATTGCCCGCACGCTGGTCAGCGGTACCACGGACTTGGTCTCTATTTTGGTGAATCCCTTGGTGGAGATCGCGGCTTCCCTGATCCTGGGTGCCATTATGGGCTGGCTGCTCACTCAGCTGGAAAAGCTGTTCAACTCCAACACCAACCGTTTGAACATGACCATCGCCTTCGTTCTGATGACCGTGTCTCTCTCCATGGTCAAGTTCCAGCTCGGCCCCATCCATGTAGGCTTCTCTTCCCTGCTGGTGTGTATGATGCTGGGCACCGTGTTCTGCAATCTCTGTCCCCTGTCTTACGATCTGATGAGCATGGCGGACCGCTGGACCTCTCCTCTGCTGGCCCTGTTCTTCGTCATCAGCGGTGCGGAGCTGGAGCTGGGCGTCTTCCGGGACGTCTATATCGTAGGCATCGGCATCGTGTATATCCTGTTCCGTTCTCTGGGCAAGTATCTGGGTGCCTACCTCAGCGCCAGCTGGACCCGCTGCGGCCCCCAGATCCGCAAATATCTGGGTATCACCCTCTTCCCGCAGGCCGGCGTGGCTCTGGGCATGTGCATGACCGCCCGCCAGCTGGGCTCTCAGGGCGATTTGATCCGCAACATCGTCCTCTTTGCCGTGCTGGTCTATGAGCTGATCGGTCCCATGATGACCAAGAATGCCCTGACTGCCGCCGGCGACATCACCGCCAAGAGCGATGAGGTGAAGAACCGCCGCCAGACCAAACTGCTGGCCGCCGAAAAATACCAGCACTCCACCCATCGCCATCAGGCTCTGCACTTCCACCTGCGCCAGCGCAAATCATGACATAATAAAAGGAGTCTCGGCAGAAGCTCATTCTGCAGAGACTCCTTTTATTTTCCCCAGCACAGTCTTTTATCGTTTCCAGTACTTCCGGTCGATCCGGTAATACCATTTTTCCCGCTGGCTTTCATTTTTTAGGATATCCCGTTTCCACGTATGATACCGCGCCTGACGGCAAAGAATGTGCAGCACGGACTCCAGCCGGACTCCGCCGCCGTCGGAAACCGTGTAGGTCTGCCGGGCACCGCTGGAATCCGTTACGGTATAGGTATGCGAAGCGCTCCCTGCACCATACAGGGATTCCGGAGCACCTTCCACAGGAAGGCCCAGCACGGTTCGGATCACTCTTTGCTGTCCGTACCGCGCAAAATGGTCAAAGGTCACTACATCTCCGCCAGTTGTTTGGGAAACAACTCCCTCCACCTGTTTTCTGACGTAGTCCAAATCCTTTACACCCGGCTTGCAGGGCTCTCTGGTCTTAGCTTCATAGCAGAGCTGTGCACCGCCCGGCTGAGGTCGACCGATCGCCCCGAAGTACAGATCATCCACCAGATAATACAGCGGCACATCCGGTGTTGAGAACACCCGGATCGTGATCCCCGTTTTGGCGAAATTGTAATCAACGATCACCACCATGCCTTCCGCCAGCAGTGCTTCCTTAGGCACATTGGCGCAAAATTCCGCTATCAAATCATCGCACAGCTGGCGGTTCCGGTTTTGGATCTGCTTATTCTGCGCCAAATCACTCAGCCATCCCATTCAGGCACCTTCCCTTTCGTTGTCTGCCGTGCTTTTCAGCGGATGAAGTTGGTCATGGGGCGGGGTGCGTAAGCGGGTGCGTCGTCCTTGGCGGCGGCCACAGCCTTCACCAGCCAGGCCATGTTGCGGCCCAGGCGGGCGGCCACTTCCAGGCCCTCCTCGTCCTGCATCACTTCGCCGGGATCGGCGCCGTGGGCCACGCCCCAGTAATCAGAGGTGGCGATGACCATTTCCATGCAGTCCATGGTGGCCAGCAGCTGGTGATAGGTCTCGCTGCCACCGCTGCGGCGCAGGGTGCACAGGGCGCCGCCCACCTTGTGGCGCATGTGGTTGACGCCGCAGCCGGCTGCCAGGAACAGGCGGTCCAGCACGCACTTCATGTTGCCGGCGATGCCGGAATGATACACGGGAGAGGCCAGCAGGATGCCGTCGGCCTCAATACACTTGGCGATGATCTCGTTGACGCCGTCGTCATCCATGACGCAGCGCAAGCTGCCGGTGGACAGGCAGTTGTAGCAGGCCATGCAGGGCTTCACATTGGCGCCGGGCTGGACGACCTCGAACTCCACGCCGGCGGCTTCCACTTCCTTGCGGACGACCTCCAGCAGCTGGGCATTGTTGCCGCCCTTGCGGGGGCTGCCGTTGATGGCTACGATCTTCATAATGTTCCCCTCCGTTAAATTTGATCTGATGCTTTGATGATAGCAGATTCTGTCCCGTAGGGCAACCTCATCACAGGCGCCGGCAGAGAAAAATATTTTCGCACAATTTCTGCCGGTCAGGGCTTTTTCTTGCGAAAAAAATCCTGTATAATATTATGTCTTTAAATTTTTGATTTCGGAGGGAGCCCCCTATGAACAACAACGAGATCCTCCTGCTGAAGCTGGGCGAGGTGGTCCTGAAGGGCCTGAACCGCCGCGCTTTCGAGGACAAGCTCATGAGCAACGTCCGCCGCCGGGTCCGCGCCTGCGGCAGCTTCCAGATCTATATCCGTCAGAGCACCATCTACGTGGAGCCTCAGAACGAGAACTGCGACATCGAGACCGCCTTCGCCGCCTGCCGCCAGGTGTTTGGCATCGCCGCCATCGCCCGGGCCGTCCCCTGCGACAAGGATGTGGATGCCATCGTGGCCACCGCCAAGCAGTATCTGTCCGAGGAGTTTGCCAAGGCCCGCACCTTCAAAGTGGAGAGCAAGCGCGCCGACAAGCTGTTCCACCTCAACTCCATCCAGATCTCCCAGGCCGTGGGCGGCGAGCTGGCCGAGGCCTTCCCCCACGTGGCTGTGGACGTCCACAAGCCCGACCTGACCGTGTATGTGGAGATCCGCGAGAAGCACGCCTACGTCCACGCCCCCTCTGTGCCCGGCGCCGGCGGTCTGCCCATCGGCATGGGCGGCACGGCTGTCAGCCTGCTGTCCGGCGGTCTGGACTCCCCCGTTTCCTCCTGGATGATCGCCCGCCGCGGCGTCCAGCTGGAGATGGTCCACTTCGTTTCTCCCCCCTACACCTCCGATCAGGCGCTGGAGAAGGTGCTGCAGCTGGCCCGTGAGCTGACCGCTTACACCGGCCGCACCATCGTCCATATCATCCCCTTCACCGAGATTCAGGAGGAGATCCGCAAGAACTGCCCCGAGGAGTACTTCACCCTCATCATGCGCCGCTTCATGATGCGTCTGGCCGCGGCCGTTGCCAAAAAGGCCGGCGCAGGCGCTCTGGTCACCGGCGAGTCTCTGGGCCAGGTGGCCAGCCAGACCATGATGGCGCTGGGCGTCACCGAGGATGTGACCCTCATGCCCGTTCTGCGTCCCCTCATCGGCATGGACAAGGTGGAGATCATCCGCATGGCCCGCGAGATCGGCACCTATGACACCTCCATCCTCCCCTACGAGGACTGCTGCACCGTGTTCACGCCCCGCCACCCCTGCACCCGTCCCAAGGTCGAGGACGTGCGGGAGGCCGAATCCGTGCTGGACATCGACGCTCTGGTGGAGCGTGCGCTGGCCGGCGAGACCTGGGTGCGCGTCAAGCCCTGACGTCGCAAAGTCCACTTTTCTCCGTTTCCGCCTCTGGCGAAAACTGCGACCGCTCCCTTGCTCCGTCAGTTTCCCGCCGCATCCGCTTGTGCTGGGTTGCGGCGGGAGACCTTATGAAATGTTCTGAAAAAGAAGGGATCATATGTCTCATACCGCTGAAATCATCGCCGTCGGCACCGAATTGCTGCTGGGCAACATCGTCAACACCAATGCGCAGGACATCTCCCAGGCCCTGTCCGCCGTGGGCGTCAACGTGTTCTGGCACACCGTTGTCGGCGACAACCCCAGCCGTCTGCGGGAGGCGTTGGAGATCGCCCGGAAGCGGGCCGATATCATCATCACCACCGGCGGTCTCGGCCCCACCTATGACGATCTGACCAAGCAGACCATCTGCGAGACCTTCGGAAAGCCCTTGGTGTTCTATCCTGAAATTCTGGAGAGCATCCGGTATTTCTTCGAGCACAAGGCCCACATCCCCATGCCAGAGAACAACCGTCCCCAGGCGGAGTTCCCCGCCGACTGCGTCATTTTCGACAACCCTGTGGGCACCGCCCCCGGCTGTGCCTTTGAATCCGACGGCGTCCATGTGCTGATGATGCCCGGCCCGCCCTTTGAGATGCTGACCATGCTGCGCCGCCATGTGGTGCCGTATCTGCGGGGCCTGTCCAGCGAGGTCATCCTCTCCCACGACATCATGACCTTCGGTCTGGGCGAAAGCCCCATGGAGGAGCTGATGCGGGAGGAGATCTCCCGGATGGAGAACCCCTCTCTCGCCACCTACGCCAAGCCCAGCGAGGTGCGCCTGCGGGCCACCGCCAAGGCCGCCACCGCCGAAGAGGCGGAACGGATGCTGGCTCCGGTGGTGGAAAAAACCGTGGCCTTCCTAGGCGATGTGGTCTACGGCGTGGACGTGGAGGGTCTGGAGCACACCTGCTTCCAGCTCCTCAAGGACAGAGGCCTGACCATGGCCACCGCCGAGAGCTGCACCGGCGGCCGCATCGCCGAGCGCATGACGGCTCTCGCCGGCGTGTCCAGCGTGTACCGGGGCGGCGTCGTCAGCTACTGGACCTCTGTGAAGCAGGATGTGCTGGGTGTGCCAACGGAGACGCTGGAGCGCTTCGGCGCCGTCAGTCCTGAGACCGCCCGGGCCATGGCCGAGGGCGCCTGCCGCGTCACCGGCGCGGATATCGCTGTGTCTGTCACCGGCGTGGCCGGCCCGGACCCCGACGAGCGGGGCACGGAGGTCGGCATCGTGTATATCGGCCTTGCGACCCCAAGCGGCACCTTCTGCCGCAGTCTGGATCTGGGCAAGCGCCGCCGGGACCGAATCCAGGACCTGGCCACCAACCACGCCTTCGACGTGGTGCGCCGGTATCTGACCGGGCTGCCTGTGGAAACCTGGAGAAGATGAGAAAAAGCGCTGCCTTCGGCAGCGCTTTTTTGCGGTTTTCAGGGGGTTTTGTGGTGATTGTTGTACCAGAAATTCAGCACCGCCATGGCGCAGATGATGAAATAGCCCAGAATGCTGAGCTCATCCGGCCTGTCACCGAACAGCAGGAAGCCGATGATGGCAGAAAAGATCACCTGCGAATAGTCGAACACGGAGATCTCCCGGGCCGGCGCGCAGCGGTAAGCCGCCGTGATGGTAAACTGTCCGCCAGCGGCGGCAAGGCCCGCGCCGACAAGCCACAAAGTCTGCGACACCGTCATGGGCGCGCCGGCCAGCAGCACATACGGCAGCGCCAGAAGACAGGAAAACGACGAGAAGAAAAACACAATGTAGCTGCTCTTTTCACCCCGCTGCCCCAGCATCCGCACGAGGGTATAGGCAATGCCGGCACCCATGCCACCGGCAAAGCCCACCAGCGACGCCAGCAGATTCATGTTGCTGAAGGTAGGCTTGATGATGCACAGCGCGCCGCCGAAGGCACCAGCCAGCGCCGCGATCTGCACCGGGGCAAGCTTTTCCTTCAGCAGGACAATGGAGGCGAGCACCGCGAAGAAGGGCGACATCTTGTTGAGCATGGAGGCATCGGACAGCAGCAGATGATCCACCGCGTAGAAATTGCCCAGAATACCCACCGTGCCGCAGAGGGCGCGGCCGATCAAATACGGCAGATTTCCCCGGGAGGCCGGCCGGAAGCTGCCGCCCTGGCGCACCAGCATTACCGCCGCCACACCGGCGGCGATGAGGTTGCGGAAAAAGCTCTTCTGCAGGGTAGGCACGTCGCCGGACATGCGGACGCACACCGTCATCCATGCAAAACAGAAGGCTGACAGCAGGATGAACAGGATGCCCTGGTATTTCGGATGAATCTTCGTACGATCACCGGCTTTCTTTCGTTCTGCCTGTAGTTTACTCCGCTTTTGTGGAAAAGGCAACTCATCCCAGGGCTACATCCAGCACCATCATGATCAAAAAACCAACCGTGAAGCCGCAGGTGCCGCCCCGGCTGTGGGCCTGGGGGATCAGCTCCTCCACCACTACATACAGCATGGCGCCGGCGGCGAAGCTCAAAAGCCACGGCAGCAGCATCTGCGCACCGGCTGCCATCAGCACCACCAGCACGCCGAACACCGGCTCCACCGCGCCGGAGAGCATGCCGCCCAGAAACGCTTTTAGCCGGGTACAGCCGCTCTGCCGCATGGGCAGGGCGATGGCGGCCCCCTCCGGGAAGTTCTGAATCCCCACGCCCAGCGCCAGCGCGGCGGCCCCAGCCGGCGATCCCCCCTCCGCCGCCAGCGCGAAGGCCAGCCCCACCGCCATGCCCTCCGGCACATTGTGGAGGGTGATGGCCGTCATGAGCAAGGTGGTCTGCCGCTGCCGCTCCTCCAGTGGTCTGCGGCGCAGGCGGGGCAGCAAAGCGTCCAGCGCCGCCAGAAACATGACCCCCAGCAGCATGCCGCCCGCCGCCGGCACCCACCCCGGCAGAAGACCGCTGGTCTCCATCTGCTCGATGGCCGGCAGCAGCAGGCTCCACACAGAGGCCGCCGTCATGACCCCGGCGGCAAACCCCAGCAGGGGCCTCTGGACGCGGGAGGCAGGCGACGCGGAGAGAAAAAACACCAGCGCGGCGCCAAGAGTCGTCATAACAAAGGTGAACAGTGTCCCCTGCGCCGCCCAAACAACAGACTGCAGCATATGTATCCCGCCTTTTCCGCAATTCGGGCGGAGCGCCGCCCGTATGCCAGTATAGGCGGCGGGCGGTCAGGAGGTGCAAAAAACGGGCGGCACAAATGTGCCGCCCGTTCGCTTACTTGGTATTTGTGTGCTTGCGGATATGCTCGCCGACGAAGAGTGTATACACAAAGCCGCAGATCATGAGGATAATGGCGATGCCGGCCTGATTGGGAAACCACAGTGTTGAGAGCATTGCCAGCAGGATGACGATGGCACCGAAGCTCTCCACAAGGATCCGCCAACGACCAAACAGCCGGCGGGATGCCGCCTCATATTCCTTCGTGGCCTCCTGTTGTTTCTGGCTGAAAGCGCGGTACAGACAGGAGCAGGTGTTCATGCCGCAGATAAGCAGCCAAAAAACACTGGTCTCCCCGCCGCGGGACAGGTGGGCCATCAGCAGTCCGGCCCACAGCACGCCCAAAATAAACTGCGATCTGCCGTAAATCTTCATGCGCGCCTCCGCTGTTTCGATTACCGGTCTTCCCGCTCCCAGCGCAGGATCTCACGGGTCTTTTTGGTGATCAGCTGTTCATAGCCAAAGATGCACAGGATCGCCGCCAGCAGCAACAGCAGACTGCCCTCCGGCAGGGCAAAGGCCACCAGGGAGGACAGGGCCGCCAGCATCGGGCCGCAGCCTTCCGCCACGGCGTCCAGCTTGCCGAACACCAGTTTTCTGGCCTGTTCTCTGCGGCGGACCTCCGGCTTTTCCGTGTCATATGCCTTTTCGCTGCAGCCGTTGGTCAGATATCTGGCCGCGATGCCGATCAGCGCCAGGACCCACAGAAAACTGCCGATCTCGCCGTCCTGGGTAATGTCCTGCACGGCGATCACAAGCCGAACAGGCAGTGCGCAGCACATAATGAGGCCGTATATAAAATCTTTGCGATGATAGATTTTCATAAAATTCCTCCCGATGTAATGGTGCTATTATCGCATATCCCCGCCGCCGGCGCAAGAGCGGCAAAAAGAGAGCCTTCCGGCTCTCTTTTAAAACAGGTGTACCACACCCATGGTCACCGTGACTGTGATAGCGGCGGCAATGACAAGGCCGGCCAAAATGGCGGGGACAGCATGGCGCAGCCGGATATCCAGCAGGACGGCCACCAGCGCGCCGGTCCAGGCACCCGTGCCCGGCAGGGGGATGCCCACCAGAATGATGAGGCCCGGCAGACGGTATTTGCGTACCACGCGCCCTTTCAGATGAGCGCGGCGCTCCAGCCAGTCGATCTTCGGGCCGAAAAAGGCCGTGTCCCGCAGCCAGTCAAACACCCGGCGGGTCAACAGCATAATGAACGGCACCGGCACCAGGTTGCCCAGAATGGCCACGATGCAGGCCGTCAGGGGCGAGAGTCCGGCAGCCACGCCCACAGGGATGGCTCCCCGCAGCTCCAGCACCGGAACCATGGCCGTGCCGAATGTCAGCAGCAGCTTTCCAGCAAAAGTTCCCAAAAAAGGTTCCTCCAAACAGGTCACGAGCCGCCGGGAGCTCTCCCGGCGGCCCGCGGAAGTGTCACGGACAGTTTAACCTACGGCGGCGCATTTGGCAAGTTAAGAAAGATTGAACTTTTTCAGCTGTACCGCTTGTCCAGAATGGCGATGATATCGGCGATGGCATCCTCCCGGGCGTCGGAGACGATGGTGACGCCGCACTCCCGCACCACCGGGTTGCAGTTGGCAGGGGCAAAGCCCTCAGCCGCCACGGTCAGCATGGAGATGTCGTTGGCCTCATCGCCGGCGCAGTAGACGTGCTCCATGGAGATCTCCAGCCGCTCCGCCAGACGGCGGATCATGCCGCCCTTATTGGCCCCCTTCGCCGTCACCTCCAGCAGAACGGGCGTGGAGAAGATCAGCTCGTAATGCTCCTCCCAGCCCTGTTCCTTCATGTAGGCCAGGGCCTCCTCCAGCCGCTCATGCTCGTCCTCCAGCAGCAGCTTGCCCAGGGGCATGGGAACATCCGGCAGGCTGGGCGCCTCGGTGATGCCCACCTTGGTCAGGTGCTGATGCTGGTAAGTGATGTCGTTGGGATGGACCACATAGATGACGTTGTCGATGTGGTAGGCCTCCACCGCCATATCGGGGAAGCGGTCGATGACGGTCTGCACCCGCGCCCGGACGTCCTCGTCCAGCATGGCGGTGTCCAGATAGGCGCCGGCGGCAAAGTCATACAGGCCCGCGCCGTTGCACACCACGCCGGGGGCGTTCATGGGCACCATGTCCGCAAAGTTGATGAAGGACGGCAGGGCACGGCCGGTGGCCACGGCGAAGGCGCCGCCCTCCGCCATGAAATACTCCAGCGCCGTCCGGTTTTTCTCAGACAGCGGGGGCGTGGGCGTGCCGGCCCGCAAGGCCGCCTCGGTATAGACCAGCGTGTTGTCAAAATCACTGGCCAGCAGTACGCCGGTGAATTTTCCCATAGGACACTCTCCTTTTCAAACATAAAGGCCCGCCGCCCGCAATGCGGACGGCGGGACGTCGTCTTGCTTATTCGCTCTTGGGCGCGCCGCCCTCGCCGCTGCCGCCCTTGTTTCTGCGGCGGCCGCCGCGGTGGTGGGGCCGGCGGCGCTTCTTGGCCTCGCCGGACTCGCCGGATTCAGCGCCCTTGTTCTCCGCCTTGGGGGCGGGAGCGGGCTTGGCCTGCTTGTTCTCGGCCTTGCCGCCCTGCTTGCCGGAGCGGGGCTTGCCGCCCTGCTTCTTCTCCTCGCCGCCCTTGGGCTGCTGCTTTTCCTTCTTGCCCTCGGACTTGGCAGACTTATTCTCAGTCTTGGGCTGCTGGGTCTCGCCGGAGGCGGACTTGCTGCCGCCCTTGCCCCGACGGCCGCCGCGGTGGCGGCGGCGGGACTTGCCGCCCTCGCCGGACTCGGCGCCGCCAATCTTTTCGCGGATGGGGGCCTCCTCCAGCTCCTTGTCCATATAGAAGGGCGTGGTCAGGATGGGCGCGGCAAACAGCTCCTCTTCCTTCTCCTCCACATAGCGGGCGGGACGGTCGGGAATCTCGATGCCGTCGCGGCTGCCCTTGCCGTTGCGCAGGACGCATACCTCACAGTTGCGGTAGGTCTTCAGCGGCTCGTTGGGCGCGGCGGAATCCAGACTGACCTTCATGGTCTCACGCAGGAGATCCACGCTCTTGACGTTGCCGGGACCGTCCGGCGTCTGGACGAAGGACTCCGCCTTGGGCATACGCTTGGCGGCGTCCTCATAGGCGTTCTGCTCATATTTCAGGCAGCACATCAATCGGCCGCAGGTGCCGGAGATCTTCGTGGGATTCAAACTCAGGTTCTGGGTCTTGGCCATCTTGATAGAGACGGGCATGAAGCTGTCCAGGAACTGGGAGCAGCAGAAGGGCCGGCCGCAGATGCCCAGGCCGCCGATCATCTTGGCCTCGTCACGGACGCCGATCTGGCGCAGCTCGATACGGGCGCGGAACACGCTGGCCAGGTCGCGGACCAGCTCGCGAAAGTCCACGCGGCCATCGGCGGTGAAGTAGAAGATGATCTTGTTGCCGTCAAAGCTGGTGGACACATTGACCAGCTTCATCTCCAGGCCGTGTTCGCCGATCTTCTTCTCGCAGATATCAAAGGCTTCGCTCTCTTTTTTCTTGTTGTACTCAACGGTGCGGCGGTCGTTTTCCGTGGCCATCCGCAGCACGGCACACAGGGGGCTGACGATGGCGGAATCCTCCACCTCGTGGTTGCCCTGGGTGCAGGTAGCGAATTCCGGGCCCTGGGCGGTCTCCACGATCACCTGGTCACCCATCTTCACCTGTAACCCCTTGGGGTCAAAATAATAATTTTTGCAGCCGCCACGAAAGCGGACGCTGATCACTTCAGTCAAAGGATACCCTCCAATTCCACCGCGAGGGCGCCCAATACATGGCCGATGCCAACGTTGAAGGCACATTCCCCGTGGTACTTCTGTAACAGTTCTATTGTGCGCATGATTTGGTTTTTTGTCAAGTTTTTCGCAAGGAACGCCGCGATTTCCCGGTGGGATTCCGCCGCTTCCTGTCCGTAGGCCAGCAGCAGCGCCTCCGCGCAGACGGCACGGCATTCACCCAGCAGCGCCGTCAGATCCTCGCGGGTCAGCTTCTTCTTTTCCAGACGGACTGCCGCCTCGGACACGGCGCCCCGGCGGCGCTTTCCGATGGCGCGGCACAGCGCCTCCGCTGGCTCGGACAGAGCGGCGCTCTCCGCGGCGGCGGGGTGCAGCTTCAGCTCCACGCAGCGGGAGCGCAGGGTCTGCAGCACCACGGCGGAGTTTTCCGCGCAGAACAAAAACGCGACGTAGGGCGGGCCCTCCTCCACGATCTTCAAAAGCACGTTCTGGTCCTGGTCCGTCAAAAGGGCGCAGTCCGGGAAGACATACACCTTCCGCCGGCCCTCGTTGGGGCGGATGTAGGCGTCGGCGCGGATGTCGCGGATGACGTCCACGGCGATGTTTTTATGCTGGTCGTCCCGGACGGTGATGACGTCAGGGTGAATGTCCCCCAGCACCTTGCGGCAGCTGCCGCAGACGCCGCAGGGACGCGCGCCGTCGCTCTCACACTGGAAGGCCGCCGCGGCATAGCGGGCCAGCGCAGTCCGGTCTCCGCTGCCGGTGATGAGCATGGCGTGGGACAAGGCTCCCCGGGCTGCTGCCTCGGCGATGCGGGCGGCGGCGGGTTCGGTATGGCTCATGCCAAACACATTCATGACGGCACTCCTTTCCGGTCGTTTTCAGTCTTCATGGTATCCTACCACACTTTCACCAAAAAAGGAAGTCGGGAAGTTTCTCCGGCAGCGGAAAATGACAGGCGCTTCCGCCGCCGGGGCACAAATGTTTTCGTATTTTGTGAAATTTCCATACAAATTGGTCAGCTTGGGCGAAAAACAAAGCTTTTTTTATGATATTTATGCATTGTAATCCAAAAAAGTTCCTATTATAATAATATGGTCAATTTGGCTAATCGTTTTCCTTGCAAAAAGGTTCAATGATTTAATCAATTATCTGCCAAGTGGCAGTGACAAAAAAACGGAGGAATGAAAATGAGCAAAAAGTATTGTTACCTGTTCACCGAGGGCAATGCCAACATGCGCGAACTCCTGGGCGGCAAGGGCGCCAACCTGGCCGAGATGACCAACATCGGTCTGCCCGTCCCTCAGGGCTTCACCATCACCACCGAGGCTTGCACTCAGTACTATGAGGATGGCCAGAAGATCAACGACGAGATCTTTGCCGAGATCATGGAGTACATCGACAAGATGGAAGCCATCACCGGCAAGAAGTTCGGCGACGCCGAGAACCCCCTGCTGGTCTCCGTCCGTTCCGGTGCCCGCGCTTCCATGCCCGGCATGATGGACACCATCCTGAACCTGGGCCTGAACGACACCGTCGTCGAGGTCCTGGCCAAGAAGTCCGGCAACGCCCGTTGGGCTTATGACTGCTATCGCCGTTTCATCCAGATGTACTCTGACGTCGTCATGGAAGTCGGCAAGAAGTACTTCGAGCAGCTGATCGACGCCATGAAGGAAGCCAAGGGCGTGAGCCTGGACGTCGACCTGACCGCCGAGGACCTGAAGGAGCTGGCTGAGCAGTTCAAGGCCGAGTACAAGGCCAAGATCGGCGCCGAGTTCCCCGCCGATCCCAAGGAGCAGCTGATGGGCGCCGTCAAGGCCGTCTTCCGCAGCTGGGACAACCCCCGCGCCAACGTCTATCGTCGTGACAACGACATCCCCTA
>JAFUNB010000001.1 GCA_017482345.1 Oscillibacter sp. | reverse complement strand
TATTGAATACGTATGTCCACTTCTTCAACAACTGCCGGCCTGCTGCCGCTTTGGGCTACAAAAGCCCAGTTCAGTACAAGACCGAACTGGGCTTCTGTTAGTTATGCTTTTTTATGTGTCTACTTTTACTTGACAGATGCATATCATTTTGATAATCGGTTGGTTTTAGATATTATTTTACGTAGATTAAGACTAACGTCTCGGCAGGGGATGCCGTTAATGCCAATCTTGCACGCTACCATTATACCGCTTTCTGTTTACATTTCAATGTTTATTTTGTTCTTGAATGTTCCTATTTGTTCCAGTGGTTCGGACCCATTGGGATGACGGGATTTTGATGTTTTGGAAAAAACAGAAAGTAGTCATTGCACTTAACTTGCGAAAAATTATGAAGTATTGTAGAATTGATTTGTTGGAAAAAATGTACTTCGTGCGGTATGCGTTGCTCTTGTGACCTAAGGTTAGACATGGAGCTATATGTCAGTATCGAGCCGAGGGTGAGGTCTGCTTTGTTTCCGGGGGATGGTACGTACCACATGGAATATATACCGACTTCCTCATGCTGATAACCTTATTTTACAATAAAATGGTTTGATTTTTGGAGAAATAAGGTTACCAAGATGTAGCTTGTCGGAGGAAATGCCCCCTCTCACCGACATAGTGATGTGAGATGGAATTGATACGAAAAGTTGCGATAAACCTGTATAATACATATAATACATCTAAATATGTGCCGAATAAATACCACATACCACAAGGTATGGTATAAGCCAAATCTACCTCCTCGAGTGGGAATAACCCTGATTCAAAAAAGGCCTCCGGCAGATTTGCCGGAGGCCTTTTCACCTTTATTCATCTACCAGCGACCGTTTCACCTGCCGGTACATAACGGCAGCACATATGGTAGTGACAAGATCCATGATGGGCTGGCACATGACCGGGCCGTACAGCGGCACCAATACATTCATTAAAAACATCAGCGGCACATCAAACACGCCCTTGCGGACGGAGGAGAGCACAGTGGCGCAGCGGCTTTCGCCTACAGCCTGAAAGTATCCTACCATCAAAAACGCGATCGCCGAGAAGGGCAATGCGCTGCTGTGGATACGAATGAACATAGCGGCATATTCCACGGTCTGCGCATCCTTTATGAATCCGGCTGCCACCGCGGCCGGCGCAATCTGCAGAAGCGCCAGACAGCCCGCGGCAAATCCCACCGCCAGGCAAATGGTATACCGCAGAGTCTTCTGTTGGCGCTCCCGGTTTCCGGCGCCATGGCTGTAAGCCAGCAGTGGGACCACCCCCTGGGTGATGCCCATGAGTACATAAATCGGGATGCTGTCGATCTTTTTGCAGATGCCGATAGCCGCCACCGCGGTTTTGTGGAACCCCGACAGCACGTTGTTCAGCACCATATTGGAAACCATACTCAACAGCATCTGCAGGGCTGAGGGCAGTCCCACCTGCAGCACCGGAACAGCCACCTGCCGCTCCAGCGTAAAGTGCCGGGGCGACAGAGAGATGACCGTGGTACGACGGATTTTCCAGAGCCGCCGCACAAAGTACACAGTTGAAGCACAGTTAGAGAGGAACGTGGCTATGGCCGCGCCCCGCAGCTCCATCCCAAAGGCAAAAATAAAAACCGGATCCAAAACCATATTGAGGATTCCGCCCATGGACAGGCCGATGCTGGCCTCCCGGGAGGCGCCCTCTGCCCGGATGATATGAGCGGCCACCATGTTGAACACCGACGGGACACCGCCCAGAATCAGCACCCAGAACACATAGGCGCCGGTATGGGCATGCAGCTCCGGCGTGGATCCCAGCAGCGTTAAAAACGCCTCCCGGAACAGCGCCACCAACACAGCGTACAGGGTCATGACCGTCAGCGCTCCGTACACAGAAAACGCCGTGGTCTTCCGGGCGGTTTCCGCATCCCGGGCACCCAGCGCACGGGAGAACAGCGTTCCTCCGCCGATGCCGAACAGATTGGCCAACGCCGTCATGGACATCTGCACCGGCAATGCCAACGCGATGGCCGCCACTTGATCCGGATCGTTCAGCTGGCCGACAAAAAACGTGTCCGCCAGATTGTAGATTGTGGTAATCAGCTGACTGATCACCGTGGGAACAGCCAGAGCCGCGATGGCTTTGCCCACCGGCGTCCGCTCAAACAATTCGATTTTTTCTTCATCCAAACCGCCGTGCACAGCTCCGCCTCCCATCTGTTTTCTTTAAGAGTAGCACCGGGGAAATCGGTTGTCCACCCTCTCCCGCGATTTCTGCGTTGCAAGACGCGCAGGATTTGGTATAATGATATTTGTAAATCTGCGTTCTGCAGAGGTCCTTTCATCGATTTGCGGAAACGGAGCCTCCCGGCTCCTGGAAGGTGAAAACTATGTATCGAATTTTAGAACTGAATCCCCAGCTGAAGCCCTTTGAGCACGACATTGATCTGCGCATGGAGCTGTACCGCAGCACGAAGGATCGTCTGCTGGGCGGCGGCCGCATGACTCTGAAGGATTTCGCCAACGCCCACCACTTCTTCGGCATCCATCATCTGGCCGGCAAGTGGGTCTACCGCGAGTGGGCGCCCAGCGCTTATCAGCTGTATTTTACCGGCGAGTTCAACGGCTGGAACCAGACCAGCCACCCCATGAAGCGCCTGCCGGGCGGCGCCTGGGAGATCACCCTGGAGGGCGACGACGCCCTATGGGCCGGCTGCAAGGTCAAAACCGTGGTGGACGCCAACATGCAGCGCACGGAGCACATTCCCCTGTACGCCCGACGAGTAGTGCAGGACCCCCAGACCACGGCCTGGTGCGCGGAAGTAGTGGATAACTGGACAACTTATGAGTGGACGGACCAGGACTTCAAGGGCGCTCAGTCCCTGTATATCTACGAGGCCCATGTGGGCATGGCCCAGGAGGAGGGCAGGGTCGGCAGCTATCGCGACTTCGCCAAGTACGTCCTCCCCCGCATCAAAAAGGCCGGCTACAACGCCATCCAGCTCATGGCCATTATGGAGCATCCCTACTACGGCAGCTTCGGCTATCAGGTGGCCAACTTCTACGCCGCCTCCAGCTGGTTCGGCAAGCCGGAGGACCTGAAATATCTGGTAAACAAGGCTCACAAGCTGGGTCTGCGGGTGCTGTTGGATGTGGTGCACTCCCACGCTGTGAAGAATACCGCCGAGGGCATCAATATGTTCGACGGCACCGAGTGGCAGTTCTTCCACTCCGGCCCCAAGGGCGACCATCCCGCCTGGGGCACCAAGTGCTTCAACTACGGCAAGGATGAGGTCATCCACTTCCTGCTAAGCAACCTGGCCTTCTGGATGACGGAATACCACTTTGACGGTTTCCGGTTCGACGGCATCACGTCCATGCTGTACCACGACCACGGCCTCGGCTCCAACTTCGACAACGACAACAAATACTTCTCCCTGAACACCCACACGGAGGCCATCACCTATCTGCAGCTGGCCAACGAGCTGATCCGGGAGATCAACCCCAACGCCATTACCATCGCCGAGGATATGTCCGGCATGCCCGGTATGTGCCTGCCCATCGGGGACGGCGGCATCGGCTTTGATTACCGGCTGGCCATGGGCCTGCCCGATATGTGGATCAAGACCGTCAAGGAACAGTCCGACGAGCAGTGGGACATCGGCAAGATGTGGGGCGATATGTGCCTGCGCCGCCCCGGCGAGAACACCGTGGCCTATGTGGAGAGCCACGACCAGGCGCTGGTAGGTGACAAGACCATGATCTTCCGTCTGGCGGACGCCGCCATGTACACCGACATGGACAAGGCCTGCCATACTCTCGTCATCGACCGCGCCATTGCCCTGCATAAGATGATCCGCCTGTTCACGCTGGCGGGCGGCGGCGAGGCCTATCTCAACTTTATGGGCAACGAGTTCGGCCACCCCGAGTGGATCGACTTCCCCCGGGAGGGCAACGGCTGGAGTTTCCACTACTGCCGCCGCCAGTGGTCCCTGCGGGACAACGGCTTCCTGAAATACCAGTGGCTGGGCGACTTTGACCGGGACATGGTGGCACTCACCAAGAAGCACCGGATGTTCACCCAGCGCATGGCCGACCTGAAGCTGCTGAAAGGCCCGGAACAGGTCATTGCTTTCACGCGCAAGGGGCTGCTGTTTGCCTTCAACTTCAATGCCACCCAGTCCTTTACCAACCTGCTCATCCCCGTGGAGAAGCATGTCGATTACATTCTGGCACTGTCCAGCGATGACGAACAATACGGCGGTCAGAATCTGGTGAGCCACGATGTGACCTATTTCACCAAGGAATTTGACGGTCAGAAGTTCGTAGAGCTGTATCTCCCCGCCCGCACAGCCGTGGTTCTGAAGGAACGTCCCTCATCCAAGCGGAACAAAAAAGCCTGATTTCTGATTCGCGTAAAAGTCCGCCGAATCTCCGGCGGACTTTTTTCGCTTATACAAACGATTTCCCTGCGGTTTTTCCAGTTATATACAGGCGGCAGTTGACTTCGCCACTTTGCTGTGATAAACTAATTTTTAACTTTGACAGAGGATCCCCCGTATGATCAAAAAATGGACCATCGCCATCCCGGAACTAACCGGTAAAACCCGCCGCCGTGTCTACGTCTATGTTCCGGATGAATTCCGCCGGAATCCCGACGCCCGGTATCCGGTGCTGTATATGTTTGACGGACACAATGTATTCTTCGATTCCGACGCTACCTACGGCAAGAGCTGGGGCATGGCACAGTATATGAAAGCCACAAAAACACCTCTGATCATCGCCGCCGTGGAGTGCAACCACGCACCCAACGGCGGCCGCCTTTCCGAATATTCCCCCTTCACCTTCACCAATCCCAAGCTGGGTCACATCGAAGGCCGGGGAAAGATCACCATGGAGTGGTTTGTGAACAGCTTCAAGCCGTTCATTGATGAGCATTTCCCCACCCTGCCCGACCGGCGCCACACCTTCATCGCCGGCAGCTCCATGGGCGGACTGATGAGCCTGTACGCCCTGATGGAGTACAATCACGTATTCTCCCGTGCAGCGGCTCTGTCCCCCTCCATCTGGTTCGCGACCGGCCAGCTGGATCACATGCTGTCCCGTGCCTCCATCAGCCCCGACACAGTGCTGTATATGGATTACGGCTCCCGGGAGATGCCCTACCACAGCAACATGAAGCGCCAGTTCGGCCGTGTGGCCGCAAAGCTCCTGGACCGGGGTGTCATGCTCAACTGCCGCATCGTTCCTGGGGGCAACCACAGCGAGGCCAGCTGGGAACAGCAGATCCCCTATTTCATGAACACACTGCTCTACGGAGTGGATTGACAACACACCAACAAACCAACAGGAGGTGTTTCCCATGGAGACACAGTATTTCAAGCATTACAGTCACGCCCTGGGCCGTGATATGGAATGCAAAGTCTATGGCCACGCAGGCCGCCCCGTTCTGTTTATTCCCTGCCAGGACGGCCGTTTCTTCGATTTTGAATCCTTCAAGATGACGGACACCTGGAGCCCCTGGATCGAATCCGGCAAGGTGCAGGTTTTCGCCATCGACACCATGGACAAGGAGACCTGGTCTGACAAGAACGGCGATCCCTACCACCGTATCCGCCGCCACGAGCAGTGGATCCGCTACATCGTGGATGAAGTGGTCCCCCTGATCCACTATGTGGCCGGCCAGCAGGGCATCCTGACCTTCGGCTGCAGTCTGGGCGCCACCCACGCCGCAAACCTGTTCCTGCGCTTCCCGGACATCTTCTCCGGCTGCCTGGCGCTGAGCGGCATCTACACCTCCGAATACGGTTTCGGCAGCTACATGGACGAGGTCGTCTATGAGAACTCCCCCGTCCACTACATGGCCAACATGTCTGACGGCCATCCCTACATCGATAAGTACAACCAGGGCAAGGGCATCATCTGCGTGGGCCTGGGTGCCTGGGAAATGCCCGAATCCACCCGCCGCCTGGACGAGATCTTCCGTGCCAAGGGCATCAACATCTGGGTGGACTTCTGGGGCCATGACGTGAACCACGACTGGCCCTGGTGGCATAAGCAGGTGGCTTACTTTGTCCCCAAACTGCTGGGCGAAAACTGATCGCAGCCCCTTTCCCCGCGCAAATTGATTAGAGAAAAGAGTCGTTGTCATCATGAAAAATTTCATCTTCATCTCCCCCAACTTCCCCACCAACTACTGGCAGTTCTGCCGTGAGCTGAAAAACAACGGTATGAACGTTCTGGGTATCGGCGATCAGGCCTATGACGAGCTGAGCGCCGATCTGAAGGCCAGCCTGAATGAGTACTATAAGGTCGGCAGTCTGGAGAACTACGACGAGGTGTACCGCGCCGTGGCTTTCTTCATCCACAAGTATGGCCGCATCGACTGGCTGGAGTCCAACAACGAGTACTGGCTGATGCAGGACGCCCGCCTGCGTACGGACTTCCACATCACCAGCGGTTTCCAGCACGACTACATGGAGCGCATCAAGTACAAGTCCAAGATGAAGGAATTCTACATCCAGGCCGGTATCCCCGTCGCCCGCTATCATCTGGTGGACGATCTGGAGGGCTGCCGCAAGTTCCTGGAGGTCGTGGGCTATCCCGTAGTGGTCAAGCCGGACAACGGCGTGGGCGCCGCCGGCACCTACAAGCTCAAGTGCGACGAGGACCTGGTGGCCTTCATCGAGGATTATCCCAAGGAAGTCCCCTACATCATGGAGGAGTTCATCAACGCACAGGTCAACTCCTATGACGCCATCATCGACTCCAACGGCGAGCCCATCTTCGAAACCGGCAACGTTACCCTGTCCAACCTGATGGAAGTGGTCAACGAGCTGGACAACTCCCTGTATTTCATTCACAAGGAGCTGCCCGAGGACACCCGCGCCGCCGGCCGCGCCACCGTCAAGAGCTTTGACGTCAAGAGCCGCTTTGTCCACTTCGAGTTCTTCCGCCTCAACGAGGACCACGAGGGTCTGGGCAAGAAGGGCGACATCATGGCGCTGGAGGTCAACATGCGCCCCTGCGGCGGTTTCACTCCCGACATGATCAACTTCGCCCACAGCACCAACGTCTATAAGATCTGGGCTGACATGATCGCCTATGACAGCACCCAGATCCCCCAGGGCGAGCACAACTACTGCGCCTTCATGGGTCGCCGTGACGGCAAGAACTTCGTCATGAGTCACGAGGATATCATGAACCAGTACGGCGCTCAGATGAAGATGGTGGAGCGCATTCCCGACGCTCTCTCCGGCGCCATGGGCAACCAGATGTATGTGGCCAACTTCTCCACCCGCGAGGAAATGGATAAGTTCTACGAGGACACCGGCCGCTGCCATTGATCACAATAACGTTGTCTCCCACGATCCAAACAGATCGTGGGAGACTGTTTTTATCGACGCTTACCAGAACAAAAAAGCGCTCACTTTCATGTGAGCGCTTTTTCTGAATCATATCTCAATTGTTTGCTGCCTGATGATAGGCTTCCAGTTCCATGACACCGTCGATGAGCATCTGCTTGGTGACCGGATACGGCCAAACGCGTACATCGATGCCCGCCAGCGCCTTGTCGGTAACAGCATCCAGATCCTCCGGCTCGGCATGAATATCCGCCAAACAGGTGGGCAGCCCGATCGAACGGCTGAACTGATAGAGACGGTCTCTTGCCTCATACTGTTTATCAATGGTCAGCATCACCAAAATACCATAGGATACCACCTCGCCGTGGAGGTGATGGTTGTGTTCCGTGCTGGGCAGAACGGTAAAGCCGTTATAAAGAGCGTGGGCCATGCCGGTCGTATAATCCACCTGCACGAAGTTGGAGACAAATCCCGTGGAAATGATAATGCCCAAAATCACTTCCTCCAGCTCCATCGTGACGCGATTTGCCCGGCAGTCCTCCAGCGCCTGTTTGCCCCAGCGCATGATCGGCGCCGCGCACATCGGACTCAGGGCGATGCCCATGGCGTCCGTGTGGGCAGGCACATGGTCGCGGGAGGAGATGGTACACTCATAATGTTTGGCCATGGTGTCACCCATACCGGCCCACAGGTAGATATCCGGCGCCTCCGCAATGATACGGGTGTTGATAAAAATATGGTTGGGCGGGGTCTTGGAGAACGAGTATTCCCGAAGGCTGCCGTCCGGATGATAAATAATACCCAGGCTGGTGCAGGACGCGCAGGTGGAGGCGATGGTTGGGAAAGTGAAGAAGGGACGGTTCGTGGTCTGCGCCAGCACTTTACCGGTGTCGATGGCCTTGCCGCCGCCAACCGCGAAAATCATATCTGCCGCTTCCACCTGCGGGCGCAAGCGGTCGATGTTCTCACGGCTGGCCTCACCGCCATACCAGAACACACCGATCACTTCCAGCTCACTGTCTTCCACAGCTTTCAAAATTTCACGCTTCGCCGCAGCCAGCGCCCGTTCTCCTCCGATAATAGCCACTTTTCGTCCATAGGGCGTGCAGACGGCGGCAATATCCTCATATGCATCCGGTCCGATGGTATAACCGGGAAATAATGTCTTTTTCATACCTGCATCCTCTCTTTCGCTCAAGACTGCTTGCCGTCGGCGAACTCCTCGCCATGGGCTTTCATATACTGGCGGTTCTTATAAACGCCAACCGTCAGGAAGGGAACCACCACTACAGCAATGCCCAGATAGCCGCAGTAGCCATAGCCGTACTTGATAATGTTGGTGAGGCCGGCCAGAGAGATACCCATGGACAGCGCAATAATGAAGATGGCGCTGATGGCGTTTCTCTTGGCAGCGGAGGCGATGCCGCGGTAAATCGGAGCATGTTCAAACCGGGACACAAAGCCAAAGGTAATGGTGACACCGGTGGAAATCAGACAGAGCAGCAGGCAGATGCCATAGGCTACCGTCAGCCAGGTCATGCCCATACGGGTACAGCTGGTCAGGGTGGGGATGGTGGTGCCGCCTTCAACGGAGGTATAGACATTCTGCCAGCTCATAAGCATGAGCACAGAGAGTGTCAGCGCCACAGCATTCATGGCAAAGGACATCCACATGGAGGCAGCACAGCTTCTGCGGTTCCGCAGCGGTGTGCCGCAGGCGACCAGCGTGGGAAGCGTCACACACTGGAATCCAGCATAGACAAAGGCATTGGACAGCGCCTTGGGAACATTGGCAAACCCGGCCTCGGCAAAGTTGGCACTGATTACGGAAACCACAGAGGTTTCACTTTTAACGATACCGATGGCATAGATGGCGATGGCAGTGATCAGGATACCGATGCCCATGTAGGTGGAGGCAGCACGGACCAGATCGGCGCCAAAAATGGTCAGCAGCATGACAATCACACCGACAACGCCGATGCCGAGATAATAATTGACGCCAAAATAGCTGTTCAGTGCGGATGCGGCACCGGAGATGGCCGCGGCAATGGCCATCAGGACCATAATGTAGAAAAACACCTCAAAGGCCCATTCGATCTTGTCGAAGGGATGGAACAGGGTCTCAAACAGCTGGCGGGTAGAGGTCAGGTTCCGGGAATTATACATCACCATAGCCTGACGCATGGTCAACGTCAGCAGCAGCATGGAAATGACAGCGGCCACAGGGCCCATCCAGCCAAGACCCACATAGTAGGTGTTGGCCTGATTGCCAGTGGCAAAGCCGCCGCCCGCATGGGAGGAAAAGAGCACGGAGCCCACGGAAAAGGCCAGCGCAAAGGGGATTTTGGATACTGTTTTCTGATTCATACGGTTGTCCTCCTGTGACAAATTTTGTTGGGTCAGGAAGCAACAAAAAAACCTTTCATCGCTCCTGCCGTTCAGGGCAGAAGAGACGAAAGGTGAAACATCCTCCGCGGTACCACTCTTCTTTATCCTCATCCGAGGATCACTCTGCGGGATACCAACATATCCCTGCTCTGTAACGGGAACACCCGTCTGCACCTACTGTCCGTTCGGCACAGCCGCTCTGCAGCCAGTTCAGCAGTTCTGTCACCTCTGTGTCTCGCACCAACCGACACTTCTCTGAAAGGGCATCTCTGCTTACTACTCTGCGTCCTTGCGTTTGTGATGAAATATTTTATAGCACTAAAGCTTTAAAGCGTCAAATTCTTTTTTCGCATACCGTCAATGAAAAAATTTACTTCCCCCACAACATTCTTCTGACGGCAAAAAGAGGCTTTCCGGTTAAGTCACCGGAAAGCCTCCCTTTTTCAGTCATTGTTAAATTCTTTGCGCCAACGAGCCAGCTCCTCCGCGTCCCGGTCGTCCAGGGCGTGGAGTCCGCCCCGGGCCTCCATATGGTGAGTCAGCTCATGGGAGAGGGTGATACCCAGCTCGCTCTCCCAGATCTCCATATCCCAATCCTCCTGCTCCGCCAGCGCGGCAAAGGAGCCGTAATACAGGTTGATGTATCGGCCCAGCATGTCATCGCAGTACTCGCCCAGAATATACATCTCGCCCTCAGGAAACTCCGGATCCGGCACCGCCTCCTCCAGCAGGTTGATGCCGCCGTTCAGCTCGTCAAACAGCACCTCCGGAAAACATTCCGCCTGCCGGTCGAGGATATCATTTACCTCATCGATGGTCAGGATCATGGGCCGCCTCAGTTCTTGGGCGCCTGCCGCATGGACAGGCTGATACGCTTTTTCTTCTCGTCCACGTCCAGCACGACCACCTTCACCACGTCGCCCACAGACACCACCTCGCTGGGGTGCTTGATGAACTTGTCCGCCACCTGAGAGATATGCACCAGACCGTCCTGATGGACGCCGATGTCCACGAAGGCGCCGAAGTCGATGACGTTGCGGACGGTGCCGGTCAGTACCATGCCGGGCTTCAAGTCCTTCATCTCCAGCACGTCCGTCCGCAGGATGGGCTGAGGCAGGTCGTCACGGATGTCGCGGCCGGGCTTCATCAGCTCCGCCACCACATCCCGCAGGGTGGGCACGCCCACGCCGCACTCCGCCGCCGCCTTTTCCTCGCCGTAAGCCCGCACCTGTGCCGGCAGATCCGCCAGCTTGCCGCCCTTCACATCGGCCAGCGTGTGGCCCGTCAGCTCCAGCAGCCGCTTGGCAGCGTCATAGGACTCGGGATGGACGGCGGTATTGTCCAGCACGCTCTTGCTCTCCGGCACACGCAGGAAGCCGGCGCACTGCTGGAAGGCCTTGGGGCCGAGCTTCGGCACCTTCTTCAGCTGGGCACGGGAGGTGAACACGCCGTTCTCCTCCCGGTAGGCCACCACGTTCTTGGCGGTGGTTCCGTTGAGGCCGGACACCCGCTGCAGCAGGGACGGAGAGGCCGTATTCACATCCACGCCCACGGCGTTGACACAGTCCTCCACCACGCCGGAGAGGGTCTCGTCCAACCGCTTCTGGGGCATATCGTGCTGATACTGCCCCACGCCGATGGCCTTGGGATCGATCTTCACCAACTCCGCCAGGGGATCCTGCAGCCGGCGGGCAATAGACACGGCGGAGCGCAGATTCACGTCAAACTGCGGAAACTCCTCCGCCGCCAGCTTGCTGGCGGAGTACACGGAGGCGCCGGCCTCCGAAACGATCATATAGCTGACGACCACGCCTGCCGCCTTCTCCTGCCGGATCAGCTCCACGGCCATCTGCTCCGTCTCCCGGCTGGCGGTGCCGTTGCCGATGGCGATGTGCTCCACGCCGTGCTTGCGGATCATCTTGGACAGGGCGGCAATGGCCTCCTTTTTCTGGCGCTCGCCGTATGTGGGATAGACCACAGCGGTGTCCAGCACCTTGCCGGTGCCATCCACCACCGCCACCTTGCAGCCCATGCGGTAGCCGGGATCCAGACCCATGGTGACCTTGCCCTTGACGGGAGGCTGCATCAGCAGGGGCTTCAGGTTCAGGGCAAACTGGCCGATGGCGCCCTCGTTGGCGCTGTCGGTCAGGGTGCTTCTGGCCTCCCGCTCCAGAGAGGGGAAGATCAGTCGGTCGTAGGCGTCCTCCGCCGCGACCTTGACGAACTCCATGGCGGCGCTGCCGGGAACCACCACGGCACGGCGCACGGTGCGCAGAGCCAAATCCCGATCCAGCTCCACGGAGACCTTCAGCATCTCCTCCTTCTCACCGCGGTTGATGGCCAGCACCTGGTGGCCCTGCAGACGGGAGAGGGACTGGGAGAACTCGTAGTACAGGCGGTAGACGGTGTCCTCCTCCGTAGCGGCAGTGCTGCGGAGCAGGCCGTTTTTCATCAGCAGCTCCCGGAGCTTCTTACGCAGGTCGGCATCGTCACTGATGGACTCGGCGATGATGTCGCTGGCGCCGGCCAGAGCGTCCTCCACGGTCTCCACTCCCTTCTCGGGATCGATGAAGTCCATGGCGGCCTTCGCCGGATCGGGGCAATCCCGTCCCTGGGCGAACAGCAGCTGGGCCAGAGGCTCCAGGCCCTTTTCCCTTGCCGCGGTGGCACGGGTGCGGCGCTTCTGCTTATAGGGGCGGTACAGGTCCTCCACCTCCGCCAGCGTCTTGGCGGCGTCGATGGCGGCGGCCAGCTCTTCCGTCAGCTTGCCCTGCTCCTCGATGGATTTTTTCACAGCCTCCCGGCGCTCCTGCAGACCCCGCAGATACTGCAGCCGCTCCTCCAGGGTGCGCAGAGCGGTATCGTCCATGGCGCCGTGAAGCTCCTTGCGGTAGCGGGCGATGAAGGGAATGGTGTTGCCCTCGTCCAGCAGCTGCACCACGTTGGCCACATGCTGGGGCAGCTTGTCCAGTTCCTGTGCAATTTGAATGATAATGGGATCCATAAACGTTCCTTTCGAAATGGAAAGGGCGGCCCGCGGCCGCCCCTTTTCGTCGTTATTTGTGGTACAGCTTTTTCGTTTCGTATTTCGGCTCACAGCTGACGTTGATGCCCAGCTTTTTCAGCAGCTTGGCATCCACATCGCTGAGGATGACGGTGAAGTGGGCGTCGCAGCCCTTCAGCTTGGGCAGCTGCTGCTGTGCCAGCTCCGCCAGGGGATTGGTGAGAGCGGAGATGGTCAGCGCCATCAGTACCTCGTCCGTGTGGAGTCTGGGGTTCCGGTGGCCCAGATAGCGGGTCTTCAGGTTGCACACAGGCTCCAGCACCGTAGCGGAGATCAGTTCAAAATCACCGATGCCGCCGACGGCCTTCAGGGCGTTCAGCAGCAGCGCGGAAGCCGCGCCCAGCGTATCAGAGGTCTTTCCGGTGACCACACGGCCGTCCGGCAGGATCATGGCGCCGGCAGGGGCGCCGGTCTCCGCCTCTTTCTGTAGGGCGGCGTCGATGGCGGGGCAGACCTCCTTGGTGGCGCCGGCCTTTCGCATGACCAGCTCCAGCTTCATGACGGTCTCTTCCTCGCCCTTACCCTGCAGCTGCTCCACGCAGGCGGTGTAATACCGGCGCAGGATCTCCATGCGGGACGCCTGGCAGCAGACGCCATCGTCCACGATGCAGTTGCCGGCCATGTTGACGCCCATATCCGTGGGGGACTTGTAGGGAGACTCGCCCTGAATCTTCTCGAAGATCGCGTTGAGCACCGGGAAGATCTCCACGTCGCGGTTATAGTTGACGGCAGTCTTGCCGTAAGCCTCCAGATGGAAGGGGTCCAGCATGTTCACATCGTCCAGGTCCGCCGTAGCCGCCTCATAGGCCAGGTTCACCGGGTGGGAGAGAGGCAGGTTCCAGATGGGGAACGTCTCAAACTTGGCGTAGCCGGAGGAGATTCCCCGCTTATAGTCGTGATACAGCTGGGAGAGGCAGGTGGCCATCTTGCCGCTGCCGGGACCGGGAGCCGTCACCACCACCAGAGAGTGGCTGGTCTCGATATAGTCGTTCTTGCCCAGGCCCTCGTCACTGACGATGTGCTGCACAGCGGAGGGGTAGCCGGCGATGGGATAGTGGCGGTAGCACCGGATGCCCAGCGCAGTCAGGCGCTTCAAAAAGGCCTCCGCCGCTGTCTGTCCATTGTATCGGGTCATGACCACGCTGCCCACAAACAGACCCATGCCCCGGAAAATGTCGATCAGACGCAGGACGTCATCGACATAGGTGATGCCCAGATCGCCGCGAACCTTGTTTTTCTCAATGTCCGCCGCGTTGATGGTGATCACGATCTCCACGTCGTCCTTCAGCTGCTGCAGCATGCGGATCTTGCTGTCCGGTTCAAAGCCTGGCAGCACACGGGACGCATGATAGTCGTCAAACAGCTTGCCGCCGAATTCCAGATACAGCTTGCCGCCGAACTGGGCGATGCGCTTTTTGATCTGTTCAGACTGGGTGGTCAGATATTTTTGATTGTCGAAGCCAATGCCTGTCATACACAAGACCCCTTTTCATATTTCCGCCAAAGAGTATACCACAACTTTCGCGCTTTGGGAAGAACATCCTTGCCGAACTTCTGCCTTCTATTCTGCTGCATAATTGCTAAAAAATTCCTCGCTGATCTCCAGCGGGCAGCCGCGGTCCCGCAGCTCCCGCAAGCTTTCATACATACAGCGCAAAAAACGCGCCGAATCCGGCTTTTGGATGCTGTCTGCCGTGTGCAGGCAGTAGGTAGCCCGCCGGGGCGCCCGAAATCCAAGGGTATGGTATTCCAGCGCTCCGTCGGCCGCCAGGCCCCACGCCACGCTGGCCGGAGCGATGGCCCAGCCGCCGTTCCGGCTCAAAAAATGCAGCATCTGGTTCATGATCTCCACCTGCACCATGGGGGCGGCGTTTTTTCCGAACACCGCCTGACGCCACACGGCAAACTGAGGAAACCAGATGGTATATACCTCTTTTCTGACGTCCAGCTCCGCCGTCGTCACGCCGTCGCCGTATCCGGCGCCACGGGCGCACACCAGCAGCATCGGCTCCCACAGAGCCACCTCATGCCGCACATTTTGATACAGCTTGTCGCTGGCGGCAAAGGCCAGATCCGTCTCGCCCCGGGCAAGACTTTCACAGGCAGCCACCGTGTTCATATCCTGCACTTCCAGAACGATGCCGCCATTTTGCTGGAACAGCCGCTCATAGACCGGCGTCATCAGATAGGTGCCCACGCTGTTGATGGACGACACCCGGAGTCTCCGCTCCGTCTGGCGGCTGCCCACGGAACACATCTGCCGCACCAGCACCTGATAGCGACAGGCCAACAGGTAAAATTCCTCACCCTCCGGCGTCAGCTCCAGTCCCCGCTGTCCCTTGCCCCGGACCAGCAGCGTGCAGCCAACTTCCCGCTCCAGCGTCTTCAGCTTGGTGCTGAGGGAGGGCTGGCTGATAAACAGCTTCTCCGCCGCCTTGGATATGCTTTTCGTCTCGCAGACTGCCAGAAAGCCCTCGATTTCAGCCGTTGTCATTCGCTGTCCCTCCCTGTCGAAATATTGAATCTTTTCAATATTTTAGCAAGACATTTGGTATTTTACAACCCCTTTTCCGCTTTATATAATACAGATATCAACTTTCGTCCGAGGAAGGAGGCATCCTGATGACGCATGCCGGCCTGCCCGTTCTTGCCATTTGTACCGGTCAGATCATCTGGGGCTTCAGCTTTTTGTTTATCCGGACTGCGCTGCAGTACGGCGACCCCAATATCATGCTGGCCTCCCGTTTCATCCTGGCCTTTCTTCTCATCAACATTCCGCTTCTGCTCAAAAAAGAGCGCATTGACCTGAAGGGAAAGCCGCTGAAGCCGCTGCTCCTGTTTGCGTTGATGGAGCCTGTGTACTTCTTCGTGGAGAGCTACGCAGTTTTGCACACCAACGCCACCTATGCCGGCGTCGGTTTGGCAGTGTCTCCCATTTTCTCCATTGCGCTGGCCGCCGTACTGCTGAAGGAATATCCCTCCCGCCGCCAGCTGTTGTTCTGCACGCTGCCCATCGTCGGCGTCATCATCATGACCGTGTCCGGCAGCTCTCTGGGCGTGCTGACCCCATCCGGTCTTCTCTGGCTGGCAGGACTGTGCATGGCCGCCTCCCTGAAAAAGACGCTGAACCGCATGTCCTCCGTCAACTTCACTTCCTTTGAGCGGACGTACTTCATCATGCTGGCCAACGCGCTGACGTTCCCCACCATGGCGCTGGTCTCCTCCCGGGGCGATCTGAGCGCCTTTGCCCAGGCTTGGTCTCACCCGCAGTTTTCCATCTCCATTTTGGTTTTGAGCGTGTTCTGCTCCATGGCGGCAAATCTTCTGGTCAACTATGCCGCCGGGAAAATGTCCGTGGCAAAAATCTCCTCCTTCGGCACGATCACTACGGTCTGCTCCTCCTTCTCCGGCATGATCTTCCTGGGCGAACCGTTTACGCCAGCCTCCATTTTCGGTACTATTCTGATTATTGTTGGTATTCGCATGGTCATGAAATCCTGACTATGCTTCTTCTCCCTCTCATGGCCGCCTGTTCTCCGCAGTGGACAGGCGGCCGCTTTTTTTGACAAACTTAAGCGGCACCGCAGGCGAAAAAAAGCAAAAGTTAGAAGTATTACCTATTGTTTTGCTATCGGATTATTGATACTATTTTAGTACATCGCAAGGAGGGTGAATCGTATGAGTACCGCTTCCAAACTTCCCGAGCTGTTCGGCTGTATGGTTTTTAATGAAGAGACCATGAAAGATCGTCTGTCTTCCGCCTCTTACAAGGCCTGGAAGCAATGCATCACGGATGGAACCTCTCTGGATCTGTCCACCGCAAATGAGATCGCCGAGGCCATGAAGCAATGGGCGGTCGAAAAGGGCGCCACCCACTTCACCCACTGGTTCCAGCCCATGACCGGCGTCACCGCCGAAAAGCACGATTCCTTTATCGCGCCCACCGGCACCGGCAGAGTCATGATGGAATTCTCCGGCAAGGAGCTGGTCCGGGGTGAACCGGACGCCTCCTCCTTCCCTTCCGGCGGTCTGCGCGCTACCTTTGAAGCCCGCGGCTACACCGCCTGGGACCCCACCTCCTTCGCCTTTATCAAGGAGGGTTCCCTCTGCATCCCCACTGTCTTCTGCTCCTATTCCGGCCACGCACTGGACAAAAAGACACCTCTGCTCCGCTCCATGGACGAGGTCTCCCGCCAGTCCGTCCGTATTCTGCGGCTGTTCGGTGACAACGAGACCAAGCGTGTCATCTGCCACGTCGGCCCCGAGCAGGAGTATTTCCTGGTGGATAAAAAGCTCTATAACCAGCGCAAGGACCTGCGTATGACCGGCCGCACCCTGTTCGGTGCCAAGCCGCCCCGGGGCCAGGAGCTGGATGACCATTATTACGGCGCTATCAAGCCCCGGATCGCCGCCTATATGAAGGAGCTGGACGAGACACTGTGGTCTCTAGGCGTGCTCAGCAAGACAAAGCACAACGAGGCCGCCCCTGCCCAGCACGAAATGGCCCCTATCTATACCGACGTCAACACTGCCTGCGACCACAACCAGCTGACCATGGAGGTCATGAAGAAGGTGGCAGACAAGCACGGTCTGGTGTGCCTGCTCCACGAAAAGCCCTTCGCCGGCGTCAACGGCTCCGGCAAGCACGACAACTGGTCTCTGGGCACCGATACTGGCCGTAACCTGTTCAAACCCGGTTCCACGCCCCGCCAGAACGCCCGCTTCCTGCTGTTCCTGGCCGCTTTCATCAAGGGTGTGGACGATTATCAGGACTTCCTGCGGGCCACCGTGGCCTTCGCCGGCAATGACCGCCGTCTGGGCGCGCTGGAGGCGCCTCCCGCCGTCATCTCCGTCTATCTGGGTGACGAGCTGAACGCCGTGGTGGATTCCATTATCAACGACACGGAGCTGCATGCCACCGGCAAGCGGAATCTGGAGATCGGCGTGGACGTTCTGCCCGCAATCCCCCAGGACACCACCGACCGCAACCGTACCTCTCCCATGGCCTTCACCGGCAACAAGTTCGAATTCCGTATGCTGGGCTCCTCCCAGTCCATTGCCGGTCCCAATATCGCCCTGAACACCATCATGGCAGAGGAGCTGAAGCAGTTTGCCGATGAGCTGGAGCAGTCTGAGGACTTCAACGGCGACCTGCACAAGCTGATCCGCAGGGTGTTCACTGAACATCAGCGCATCATTTTCAGCGGCAACAACTACGACGAAGCCTGGCTGGCCGAGGCCGAAAGACGCGGCCTGCCCAATCTGGCCTCCACCGCCGACGCCCTGCCCATGTTCACCACCAAGAAGAACGTGGACCTGTTCGTCCGCCACGGCATCTACACCGAGGAGGAGCTGAGCGCCCGCGCTGAGATCCACATTGAAAACTACACCAAGGTCATTTCCATCGAGGCCAACACCATGGTGGACATGATTCGCCACGAAATCCTGCCCGCTGTGTCCGGCTTTTCCTCCGAGCTGTGCGGCCGCGCCGAGCGCAAAACTATCATGGGCGCCAGCTGCCGCTACGAGACCCATACCGCCGTACAGATCTCCGAGCTGACGGACGCACTGCTGGAGGCCTGTGAAAAGCTGGAAGACGATCTGGTCGATGTCCCCTCTGAGCCCACCACCGCCATGGCCTACAGCCACGACGTGCTGCTGGCCGACATGGAGGCCGCCCGGACCATTGCGGACAAGCTGGAATCCGTCACTGCCAGAGAGTACTGGCCTTTCCCCGTGTATGCCGACCTTCTGTTCTCTGTCTGATCCCCAAATTGATATCTTGCCGGCCCGTTTTTTCATCTAAAACGGGCCGGTCAGTATATACTCCTTTTTCTGTGAACCAGTACTCCCCCAAGCCGCATATACTGTGCAAACTCGTTTTTTAAGGAGGGTTTCTGATGATCTGCAAAAATGTTCTGGAGGCCCTCGGCAACACCCCGTTGATCCGGCTTTCCCGGATGGTACCCGAGGGGTCCGCTGAGGTTCTGGTCAAGTACGAGGGCGTCAATGTGGGCGGTTCTGTCAAGACCCGCACCGCGTATAGCATGATCTGTAACGCCGAGTGTCGGGGGCTGATCTGTCCGGATACCATCATCGTGGAACCCACCAGCGGCAACCAGGGCATCGGTCTGGCACTGATCGGCGCTGTAAAGGGATACCAGGTGCGCATCGTCATGCCCGACTCCGTCAGCGAGGAGCGCCGCAAGCTGATCCGGGCCTACGGCGCAGAGCTGGTTTTGGTCCATGACGACGGCGACATCGGCAAGTGCATCGACGACTGCCTGAACACTGCCTTGCGTATGGCAGAGGAGGACAGCCGCGTCTGGGTCCCTCAGCAGTTCGTCAACCCCGCCAACCCCCGTATCCACGAGGAGCAGACCGCCCAGGAGATCCTGGCGGATGTGGAGGGTGAGATCCACGGCTTCTGCTCCGGCATCGGCACCGGCGGCACCATTTCCGGCATTGGCGGCGCCCTGCGCCAGAAGTTTCCGGGCATGACCATCTGGGCCATTGAGCCGGAGCATGCCGCCATTCTCTCCGGCGGAGCCATCGGCTCCCATCTGCAGATGGGCATCGGCGACGGTCTCATTCCGGAAAACCTCAATACCGACATTTACGATGATGTAGTCATCGTCACCGATGAGGAGGCCATCTCCACCGCCCGCCGTCTCATGCGGGAGGAGGGCATCCTCTGCGGTATTTCCAGCGGCACCAACGTGGCTGCCGCCCTGCGTCTGGCGGAGAAGCTGGGCCCCGGCAAAACCGTGGTCACCATCCTGCCGGACACCGGCGAGCGCTATTTCAGCACGCCGCTGTTTGAAGACTAAAAAAACGAAGCAGACCGAATGGTCTGCTTCGTTTTTTTCATGGCAGCAGCGGAAACAGCAGTGCCAAAATCGTAGTGAGGATACCGCACAGTCCAATGGCCACGCTGCTGAGCGCGCCCTCCGTGGCGCCCAGTTCCATGGCCTTGGCCGTGCCGATGGCGTGGCTGCAGGCACCGATGCCAACTCCCGCCTCTACCGGCTCTTTCACCCGCAGCAGCCGCACCAGCAGCGGGGCGCTGAGGTTGCCGAGGATGCCGGTGAAGATCACGGACACCGCCGTGATGGCGATGATACCGCCATTTTCCTGGGCCAGAGCGGTGGCAATGGGAGTTGTGACGGACTTGGGCAGCAGGGACATCATCAGGGTGCGGTTCAGTCCAAAGAGGTGGCTCAAGGCCCACACAGATGCCACCGAGGCCACGGCTCCCGCCGCGCAGCCCGCCAGCACCGGCAGCAAATTTTTCTTTAGCACCTCCAGCCGCCGGTAGATGGTCACGGCAAAGCATACCGTGGCGGGCGACAGCATCAGATTGATCAGACTGCCGCCGGCATTGTACGATTCATACGGAATACGGAACGCCAGCAGCAGTGCAATAATCATCAGAGCCGCCAGCACCAGACCATTGCAAACGACCAGCCCTGTCTTTTTCTGGATTTTCACACCTGCCGCGTAGGCAGCTGTGGTCAGCATCAGTCCGAAAAACGGCGAAGTCAGCAGCTCGTTCATTTCCGCCTCCTCTCCATCCACCGCAGCGTCAGCCGCACCGCCAGAACGGCGGCGGCAAACGTAACCACGGTGGTAACGACGCAGATGATGACGATGGCCGCCCAGCTCTGGCGCAGAACGTCCAGATACTGAATGATGGACACCACCGCCGGAACAAAAAAGAACTGAAGATTTCCCAGCAGAAGATCCGCCAAGTCTTCGACCCACTCCACTTTTACCAGCCGGACCGTCAGCAGAAGCAGCAGCAACAGCATACCGATGATGCTGGCGGGCATGGCAAAGGGCAGGATCCGCTCAATGCAAAGGCTAATCCAGCAGATCGCAAACACAACGCCGGCCTGCGCGATCAGTTTCACGGGCACTCCTCCTTGTACAACTCATTTTCTCTATTCTAAAATCCCCGCCTCCGGAAGTCAAATCCCATCCGGCCCAGAATCGCACACCTTTCCTCCGCAGCCCCTTATCAGTAAAATCGTTTACTTGTCATCATTGTAGAAAATAACCAGAATTTGTTTTGTTGTTTGTCGGATTTGACACTTTTCTTTTGAGGGGCGCAGTGCTATTCTTGAACTATCAAAAGACCGAGAGGACAGTATCATGACCAACACCACTCGTTATTTTGCATACCGCTACTTTAGCTTTACCTACTTTTTTGGTAAGGCTTTTTCCGGTTGTGCTGAGCGCGTGTGTGTTTGATTTTGACAGTGTCAGAAGATTCATTCGTACATGACGACCCGCAGCCAACCGGCTGTGGGTCTTTTTTGTACCATCAATGTTAGGAGGAAACATTTATGATCGTCGTCCTGAAACAAAATCCCAATCGCGACCAGCTGGACAGCCTCATCAGCTGGCTGCAGGAAAAAGGCATCATCATCCACACCAGCCTTGGCGAAGCCCATACCATTCTGGGCTTGGTGGGCGACACCTCCAAGCTGGACATCGACCTGATCGCCGCCCTGGACATCGTGGAAGATGTCAAGCGCGTGCAGGAGCCCTACAAAAACGCCAACCGCAAGTTCCATCCCGAGGATACCGTCATTCCCGTGGGCAACACCCAGATCGGCGGCGGCACTCTGACCATCATGGCAGGCCCCTGCTCCGTGGAGTCCGAAGCTCAGGTGGTGGCCATCGCCAAGGCCGTGAAGGCCAGCGGCGCCACCATGCTGCGCGGCGGTGCCTTCAAGCCCCGCACTTCCCCTTACTCCTTCCAGGGTCTGGGCGCCACGGGTCTGGAGTATCTGAAGGTGGCCAAGCAGGAGACTGGCCTGCCCATCGTCACCGAGCTGATGGATCTGAGCCAGCTGCCCCTGTTCAAGGACGTGGACGTTATTCAGATCGGCGCCCGCAACATGCAGAACTTCGATCTGCTGAAGGCTGTTGGCCATCAGGACAAGCCCGTTATGATCAAGCGCGGCATGTCCGCCACCTATGAGGAATGGCTCATGAGCGCCGAGTACGTCATGGCCGGCGGCAACGAGAATGTCATCCTGTGCGAGCGCGGCATCCGCACCTTCGAACACTACACCCGCAACACGCTGGATCTGGCCGCCATTCCTGTCATGCGCAAGCTGACCCATCTGCCCATCATCATCGACCCCAGCCACGCCACCGGCAAGAGCTGGCTGGTGGATCCCCTGGCCATGGGCGCTGTGGCCATCGGCGCCGACGGTCTGCAGATTGAGGTCCACAATGATCCCGCCCGCGCCCTGTGCGACGGTTCCCAGTCCCTGAAGCCCGATGCCTTCGATCCTCTGGCCCGCAAGCTGCTGGCGCTCCACGCCGCCATGAAGTCCATGGAGGAATGACCCCTATGATCATCGGCATTGTTGGCCTGGGCCTCATCGGAGGCTCCATGGCAAAGAGCATCCACACCCGCACCAGCCACACCGTCTACGGCATCGATCTGGATCATGAGACCATGATGCTGGCCCGCATGTGCGGCTCCATCGACGCTCCGCTGACAGACGAAAATCTGCCTCAGTGCGACGTGATCCTGGTGGCCATCCGTCCCGGCGCCGCCATCCGTTGGGTCGAGGAGCACGCCGACCGGATCGGCAAGCGCGCCATTCTGGTGGATCTGTGCGGCGTCAAGCGCTCTGTGGTGGCAGCCATCGCTCCCATCGCTGAGGCCCACGATTTCGCCTACATCGGCGGCCACCCCATGGCCGGCAAGGAGACCGGTGGCTTTACCTCCGCCACCGACGATCTGTATGTGGGCGCATCCATGATCCTGACGCCGGACCAGCGGACGGACATGACGCTGCTGGACACCCTGAAAAATCTGTTTCTGGACATTGGCTTCGCCCGGCTCACCTTCTCCGATCCGGAGGAGCACGACCGCATCATTGCCTTCACCTCCCAGCTGGCCCACATCGTCTCCAGCGCCTATGTGAAGTCTCCCGAGGCCCAGCGCCGCCGCGGCTTCTCCGCCGGCAGCTTCCGGGATATGACCCGCGTGGCCCGGCTGGACGAGGATATGTGGACGGAGCTGTGTCTGGCCGACGCCGACCATCTGACCCACGAGCTGGATATCCTGATCCAGAATCTGACTGCCTATGCCGACGCCCTGAAAAACAGCGACGCGGACCAGCTCCGCGCTCTGCTGAAGGAGGGCCGCGAACTGAAGGCCACCGCAGGAGGCAATTGAGTCGAGCCAAAGTCCGCCCACTCCGTTTCCGGCTTTGCCGAAAACTTCGTTTTGCTTCCTTGTCTCTCCTCCTTCCTCCGCAACCGCTTCGCTGGGTTGCGTCGGATTTTGATTTTTAAGGAGTATCTCCCATGTCTGACACCATCCGTACCATCCAGGTCCATACTGCTCCTTCCTACGCCGTATCCATCGGCGCCGGTCTGCTGCGCCGCTGCGGCGAATCCCTGCGCGCTATTATGCCTGTCTGCCACGTTGCCGTCATCACCGACAGCAACGTGGCTCCTTTATATCTGGACACGGTGTGTGAAAGCCTCCGCTCCGCCGGCTACACCGTCAGCTCCCATGTGTTCCCCGCAGGCGAGACTCACAAGAACTTTGAAACCCTCTCCGACATTCTGGAGTTTCTGGCTGAGGCTCAGCTGACCCGCACGGACTGCATCGCCGCGCTGGGCGGCGGCGTTACCGGTGACATGGCCGGCTTTGCCGCCGGCTGCTACCTCCGGGGCATCCGCTGCGTCCAGCTGCCCACCACCCTGCTCTCCGCTGTGGATTCCTCCGTGGGCGGCAAGACCGCCATCGACCTGAAAGCCGGCAAAAATCTGGCCGGCGTCTTCCTGCAGCCTGCCGCCGTCCTGTGCGACACGGACTGCCTGACTTCCCTGCCTGCCGCCGTCTTTGCTGACGGTGCCGCCGAGGCCGTCAAGACCGGCGTCCTCTCCGACGAGTCCCTGTTTTCCCTGTTTGAGGACGGCACCCTCACCTCCGCCCCTGCGGACGTCATCGCCCGGTGCGTAGCCTATAAGGCCGGCGTCGTGGAGCGGGACGAGAAGGAGCAGAACGAACGCCGCCTGCTGAATCTGGGCCACACCATCGGCCACGCCATCGAGAAATGCAGTGGCTACTCCATCCCCCACGGCCACGCCGTGGCGGCAGGTCTGGCCATCATGGCCCGGGCCGCCGAAACCTTAGGCTGGACGGAGGAGCCCATCGCGGCGCGCATCGCCGCCTGCCTTGCCAAGAACGGTTTGCCCACTGACACTGAGTATTCCGCGGAGGCCCTGACCGCCGCCGCACTGAAGGATAAAAAACGCGCCGGCGACAGCATCACCATCGTGGTGCCGAAGAAAATCGGCCGGTGCGAGCTGAAAAAACTGCCGGTGACGGAGCTTTACGGCGTCATCGCCGCGGGACTGGAGGGATAAGATGGACATTCGCATCCTCCCCCGCAAGCTGTCCGGCTCCGTGACTCCGCCGCCCAGCAAGTCCATGGCCCACCGGGTGGTTCTGGCCCAGATGCTCTCCGTCCACCCCGGCGCCATTGCCAATCCCGGCACCTCCCAGGACATTCAGGCCACGGAGCGCTGCGTAAACGCGCTGACCTCCGCCCGGCCGGGCACACTGCCGCTGTTGGACTGCGGCGAATCCGGCTCCACCCTCCGCTTCCTCATCCCCATCGCACTGGCGGTGGCAGGCGGCGGACGGTTCACCGGCCGCGGCCGCCTGATGGAGCGGCCCCAGACGCCCTACTTCGACCTCTTTGACGAAAAAGGTATCCGCTACGAATTGGCCGACGGCGTCCTCACCGTGGAGGGCCAGTTGGCTCCCGGCACCTACACCCTGCCCGGCAACGTCTCCAGCCAGTTTGTCACCGGATTGCTGTACGCCCTGCCGCTGCTCCCCGGCGATTCCGAGATCCGCATGACCACGCCGCTGGAGTCCCGCGGCTATGTGGACATGACGCTGGATGTGCTGAATCAATTTGGTATTCAGGTGGAAAACCGGAACTACGAGACGTTTTTGGTCCCCGGTAATCAGGCCTATCAGGGCCGGGACGTCACGCTGGAGTCCGACTGGTCTCAGGCCGGGTTCTGGTACGCAGCTGGTTTTCTGGATAACCTGGTGAACATCCAGGGTCTGAACCACCAGTCCTCTCAGGGCGACATGGTCATCGCCCGCCTGTACTGGACGCTGGCCCGCCCCGGCAACACCGACATCGATATCTCCGGCTGCCCCGACCTGCTGCCGCCGCTGGCCGTCATGGCCGCCGTCCGGCAGGGCACCACACGATTTACCAACGCCGCCCGCCTTCGACTGAAGGAGAGCGACCGGCTGACCACCACCGCCGCTCTGGTGAACGCACTGGGCGGTCAGGCGGAGGAACTGCCGGAGGAATTGATCGTCCACGGTCAGGAATCCCTTTCCGGCGGAACGGTGGACGGCGCCAACGACCACCGCATCGTCATGGCGGCGGGCATTGCCGCCACCGCCTGCAGCGCTCCCGTCACCATTCTGGGAGCGGAAGCGGTGAACAAATCCTATCCCGGCTTCTGGGATGACTACAGAACCTTAGGAGGTGACGTGCATGTCCTCTGAGTTTGGAAAGCTGCTGAAAGTATCGGTCTTCGGCCAGTCCCACGGCAGAGCCATCGGCGTCAACATGGACGGCCTGCCGGCAGGCGAGGCCATCGACCTGGATGCGCTGCAGGCCTTTATGGACCGGCGCAAGCCCGGCCAGAACCGCCTGTCCACCGCAAGAAAGGAAGCCGACCGACCCATCTTCCTGTCCGGCCTTGAAAACGGCGTCACCTGCGGGTTCCCCCTGTGCGCCATTATCGAAAACAGCGACCAGCACTCCTCGGATTACAGCGAGCTGGCCGACAAGCCCCGGCCCGCCCACGCGGACTACACCGCCCACGTCAAGTGGGGCGGCCACGCGGACATGCGGGGCGGCGGCCACTTCTCCGGCCGGCTGACGGCGCCGCTGTGCATCGCCGGCGGCATCGCAAAGCAGATCCTGGCCCGGCGGGGCATTTTCGTGGGCGCCCACTTATCCGCCGTGGCCGGCATTCCCGACGCTTCCTTCCCCCTGCATCCCACGGCGGAACTGTTTGACGCTGTGGCCGCCAAGGCCTTCCCCGTGCTGAACGACGAGGCCGGCGAGGCCATGCAAAGCGCCATCCTCTCCGCCCGGGAGTCGGGCGACAGCGTGGGCGGCGTCATTGAATGTGCCGTCATCGGCCTGCCCGCAGGACTGGGCGATCCCATGTTCGAGGGCGTGGAAAACCGGCTGGCCGCAGCCCTGTTCGGCATCCCCGCCGTCAAGGGCGTAGAGTTCGGCGCCGGCTTCGGTGCCTGTTCCTTACGGGGCAGTGAGAACAACGACCCCTTCGCCGTGGAAAACGGCAAAATCGTCACCACCCGGAACAACGCCGGAGGTATCCTGGGCGGTATCACCACCGGCATGCCCGTCACACTTCGGGTGGGCATCAAGCCCACGCCGTCCATCGCCGGAGCGCAGCAGACCGTGTCTCTCTCCGCCGGCGAAAACGCAGAATTGAGCATCCGGGGCCGTCATGACCCCTGTATCGCCCACCGGGCCGTTCCGGTGGTGGAGGCGGTCACCGCCGCCGTGATTTTAGATTTACTGTTGGAGGGTAACCATGGAACTTTCTGAGATTCGCGAAAAAATCAATGCCGTAGACGATCAGCTGCTGGACCTCTTCATGCAGCGTATGGATCTGGCCGAGGAAGTGGCCGCCTATAAAAACAAGCACAACCAGCCCATTCTGAACAAGACCCGCGAGCGTGAGATCCTGGCCAAGGTCATGGAAAAGGCCGGCGACCGGGAGCAGTATGCCCACCACCTGTTCTCCACCTTGTTTGAGCTGTCCCGCTCCCGCCAGGCAGAGCTGATCTGCGCCCCCACCCATGTGGCCGCGCAGGTGAAGGCTGCGCTGGCAAACGGCGGCGAGCTGTTCCCTCAGACCGGACTCATCGCCTGTCAGGGCGTGGAGGGCGGCAACTCTCAGGTGGCCTGCGACCGTCTGTTCCCCCGGGGCAATCTGGTGTATGTGAAGACCTTCCAGGCTGTGGCTGCCGCCGTGGAGTCCGGCCTGTGCAAATTCGGCGTGCTGCCCATTGAAAACAGCTCCAACGGCTCTGTCCGCGCCGTGTACGACCTGCTGCAGGACCACAACCTGAGCATCGTCCGCTCCACCCGCCTGTGCATCCGCCACGAGCTGCTGGCCCTGCCCGGCGTGAAGCAGGAGGACATCACGGAAATTTACTCCCACCAGCAGGCCATCGGCCAGTGCAGCAAGTTCCTGAACAGCCTCTCCGGCGTGCGGGTCATCCCCTGTGACAACACTGCTGCCGCCGCCAAGATGGTTGCCGAGAGCGGCAGCCGCAATGCCGCTGCCATCTCCTCTCATCCCTGCACCGCCCTGTACGGTCTGGAGTGCATCAACGGCGACATTCAGGACAGCGACAACAACTACACCCGCTTCATTTGCATCACCAAGGATCCCGTCATCTACGCCGGCTCCAACCGTATCAGCCTCATCGTCTCCACCGACAACAAGCCCGGCGCCCTGTTCGACATTCTGGCCAAGCTGGCCGCACTGGACATCAACATGACGAAGCTGGAGTCCTGCCCCGTCACCGGCCGCAACTTCGAATTCATCTTCTTCCTGGAGATCGAGGCCTCCGTTCAGGATCCCAAGGTCCTGGCCATGCTGCAGGAACTGGAGCGCAACTGCAGCGGCTTCCGGTATCTGGGCTCCTACGCTGAAGTCTGATTTATGGAGCAGAAGATCTACGGCCTTTTGGGCCGAAAACTGGGCCACAGCTGGTCCGCTCCCATCCACGCGGCGCTGGGCTGCGAGGACTACCGGCTCATCGAGCTGGAGCCCGATGAGCTGGGTGCCTTTCTGGCGCAGGAGAATATCGGCGGTCTGAATGTCACCATCCCCTACAAGCTGGATGTGATGCCCTTCTGTGACAAGATCGATGAGGCCGCAAAGGATATTGGCAGCGTCAACACCCTCGCCCGCCGCGGCGGCACGCTGTGCGCCTGGAACACCGACGCCGTCGGCTTCTGCTGGATGGCAGAGCGGGCCGGCATTTCCATGTCCGAACGCAAGGTTCTGGTGTTGGGCAGCGGCGGTGCCTCCCGCACCGCCGTGGCCATGAGCCGGAAGCTGGGCGCACGGGAGATCATTGTGGTGTCCCGTTCCGGCGAGAACAACTACGAAAACCTCTCCCGTCACGCAGACGCGGAGATCATCGTCAACACCACGCCCGTGGGCATGTATCCCAAAACCGGCGAATCGCCTGTGGATCTGACCGCCTTCCCCGCCTGCAAAGGCGTGCTGGACGTGATCTACAACCCCCGCCGCACCGCCCTGCTGCTGCAGGCGGAAGAATTGGGCATCCCCTGCAGCGACGGCCTGCCCATGCTGGTGGCTCAGGCCAAGGCGGCTGAGGAACACTTTTTTGAGACCACTATCTCCGACAGCGAAAACGAGCGGATCCTGGCCCAACTGCGCCAGGAAACCGCCAACATCGTCCTCATCGGCATGCCCGGCTGCGGCAAGACCACCGTGGGCGAGGCCCTCTCCCACCTGACCGGCCGGGAGGCCATCGACATCGACGCCCGCATTGTGGAACAGGCTGGCTGTTCCATTCCGGAGATCTTCGCCGCCGGCGGCGAAGCCGCGTTCCGTGCACTGGAGCGGGATGTCACCGCGGAAGTCGGAAAGAGCTCCGGCAAGATCGTTCTCACCGGCGGCGGCGTGGTGAAGGATCCCCGCAACTACGCCTCCCTGCGGCAGAACGGCCGCATTTACCATCTGACCCGGGATCTGGACCTTCTGCCCACAGAGGGCCGTCCTCTGTCTCAGGGCGCGGATCTCGCCGCCATGTGGGCGGAGCGAGAGCCCATGTACGAACGGTTCCGGGACGTCATCATTGAAAACAACAGCACGGTGGAGGAGACCGCCGCCGCCATCTGGAGGGATTTTTGTGCACATTCTGGTGATTAACGGCCCCAACATGAATATGCTGGGCATCCGCCAGCCGGAGATCTACGGCAAGGCCACCTACGAGGATCTGCTGGCCATGATCCGCGCCGAGGCGGACACGCTGGGCGTGGAGGTGTCCTTCTTCCAGTCCAACCACGAGGGTGCACTGGTGGACGCCATCCAGCAGGCCTATTTCGACCATGTGGACGGCATCATCATCAACCCCGCCGCCTATACCCACACCAGCGTGGCGCTGCTGGATGCGGTGAAGGCCGTGGGCATCCCCACCGTGGAGGTCCACGTCTCCGACCCGGACAGCCGGGAGGAGTTCCGGCACATCTCCTATATCCGCGCCGCCTGCGTGGCCACCATCCGGGGCCATGGCCTGCCTGGCTATCTGGAAGCGCTGCATCTGCTATGTGAAACCCATTAAAAAGCACGCCTGTCTTGCTGAGACAGGCGTGTTTTTCTTGTTTCAGTTATACATGGCATTCATCAGATGCCGGATATGAATACTCATGGCATGACGGGCACCAGCCTCGTCCCGCTGCAGCAAAAACTCCAGAATAGTCCGGTTATCCCTCAACGCCATCTCCATCATTCTCTGCCGGCTTCCCGCGCCGGTGATCTGCATGATCTCGTTGACGGCGCCGTTGATGATCGGGTACAGCCGGCGCATGTACTCATTGTGTGACGCTTTTATGATGGCCCAGTGAAACTCCTGATCCGCCAGCGGCCAGTCGCCGTCTTCCGCAGCAATCCGCTCCACGCGCTTCGCCTTCTTTTCGATCATGGCCAGTTCCTCGTCACTGGCTCGCTGGCAAGCCAATTCCACCGTGGCAGGCTCGAAAATCAGACGCATTTCAAACAGGTCTCTGGCCCGGTCCCGGGAACGGATATCCGCCAGCGCCGTCATATCCAATCCCGAACTCGGCAGCTCTTCGGCCACAAACGTGCCGCGTCCCCGCCGGATCTCTAAAATTCCCTGTGCCACCAGAAATGAAATCGCTTCTCGCAGCGTTGTACGGCTGACCTGCAGCTTCTCGCTGAGTTCATTTTCGTTGGGGAGCTTGCTGCCCATGGAATAGGTCCCCTCATCAACGATCATCTCATATAACCGGTCTGCTGTCCGCTCTGACAGTTTCGCTTTTTTCGGTTCACCCATAGAAAATTCCTCCGTTTTGTCGCAATCGCGGAGTTTTGTTTTTTATATTATAACGATATTTCCGGCTAAGCGCAAGAACACTCTTGACATCATACATCATCAGTTGTATTATGACATCAGACAACTATGCGTATCATAATACAACTTAGAAATTTTGAGGTGACGCTCTTGAACGCAGACGCTGTATGTACCCATCGCATTTCCATCATTACCGGGCATTACGGGACAGGAAAAACGGAGTTTTCTGTAAATCTGGCGCTGCAGCTGGCTGCTGAGGGACATCAGGTCATGATGGCCGATCTGGATATCGTCAATCCCTATTTCCGTTCCCGGGAGCGAAAAGCGCAGCTTCAGAATGCAGGAATTCGTCTCATCTCCTCTTCTCAAGCCTGCTCTGACGCTGATGTACCCGCTCTGCCAGCAGAACTGCTGACGATTTTGCAGAATCGGGATTTGATCGGCGTACTGGATATCGGCGGCGATCCCGTAGGCGCGAGAGTCCTGGCACGATTCCGGGACAAAATCACTGCCGAAGACTATCAGCTGATCTATGTATTGAACGCCAACCGTCCGGAGGTCCGCACACCAGAACGCGCCATTCAGTATCTGCGGGCCATCGAGCTCACCACAGGGCTCACCTGCACCGGCATCGTCAATAACACCCACCTGTGCGGTGAAACCACACCGGAAGAAATCCGGAAGGGCGCTGCTTTGGCAGATCAGGTCTCCCGCGAGACCGGTATTCCGGTGCTGTGCCATGTGGCAGAGACGCGTTTTGCCGAAGCCCTGTCCGATTTGCCGGAACCAGTGTTTCCGATCACGATACAGATGAAAAAGCCGTGGGAATAACATCCCGGTTTTGAAAAAGGAGGAAGTACCTAATATGAGCGCAAAAGTAACCTTCAATTCCGATCGGTGCAAGGGATGCGAGCTGTGTGTGGCCATCTGCCCCAAGCACATCATCGCCATTGACACCTCTGCGGTCAACCGCAAGGGTTACCATCCCGCCGCCGTGACGGACATGGACGCCTGTATCGCCTGTGCCAGCTGCGCCAAGATCTGTCCCGATTCCATCATCACTGTGGAAAAATTCTGAAAGGAGGTCATCACCCGTGGCAAAGGAACTTTGGAAAGGAAATGAAGCCATTGCAGAGGCCGCTATCCGCGCAGGCTGCGATTGCTTCTTCGGTTATCCGATCACCCCGCAGAGCGAAGTCCCCGAGTACCTGTCCCTGCATATGCCCCAGCACGGCAAAGTGTTTGTCCAGGCCGAATCCGAGGTGGCCGCCATCAACATGGTCTACGGCGCCGCCGCATCCGGCATGCGGGCCATGACTTCCTCCTCTTCGCCCGGCATCAGCCTGAAGCAGGAGGGCATTTCCTACCTGACCGCCTCCGAGCTGCCCTGTGTCATCGTCAACTGCATGCGCGGCGGCCCGGGCCTCGGCACCATCCAGCCCGGCCAGAGCGATTATTATCAGGCCACCCGCGGCGGCGGCAACGGCGACTACCGCACCATCTGTCTGGCTCCCTGCAACATCCAGGAGGCAGTTGACCTGATGCAGGAGGCCTTCGACATTGCCGATACCTACCGCAACCCCGTCATGGTGCTGATGGACGGCCTTACGGGACAGATGATGGAACCCATCGAGTGGCGCGAGATCCCCAAGCGGGAACTTCCGGCCAAGGATTGGGCTACCACCGGCAAGCACGGCCGCGATCACACAAACTTCATCAACTCCCTGTACATGGTCCCCGAAGAATGTGACGCCCACAATGCGCATCTGCTGGAAAAATGCGCTCTGATGGCGGAGAAGGAGGTTCGCTGCGAGGCTGTGAAGTGCGATGACGCTGAGATCGTCATCACCGCTTACGGCACGCCTGCCCGTATCGCGCTGACGGCATTGGATGTCCTCCGCGCCGAGGGCGTTAAGGCCGGATTGTTCCGTCCCATCACCCTGTGGCCCTTCCCCGAAAAAGAACTGCACACACTGGCAGGTCAGGACAGCGTGAAGGCTGTGCTGGACGTAGAGATGAGCGCCGGCGGCCAGATGATCGACGATATTCGTCTGGCAGTGCTGGGCCAGAAACCGGTTTCCTATTATGGCCGTGCCGGTGGTGTGATCCCCACCGTCGAGGAAATCGTAGAAGCAGCCAAGAAGGCGTTGAAGGAGGCAGAATAATATGGCAATCGTATATCAGAAAAGCAAGGGCCTGACGGATGCCGAACTCCACTACTGCCCCGGCTGTCATCACGGCATTGTACACAAACTGGTTGCGGAAGTCCTGGAAGAGATGGGCCTGCTGGATGAGGCCATCGGCGTATGTCCCGTCGGCTGCTCCGTGTTTGCCTTCCGCTATTTCAACTGTGATATGCAGCAGGCCGCTCACGGCCGCGCTCCCGCTGTTGCCACCGGCATCAAGCGCACTCATCCCAACCAGCCGGTCTTTACCTATCAGGGCGACGGCGATCTGGCCTCCATCGGCGCCGCAGAGATCGTTCATGCTGCCATGCGCGGCGAGAAGTTTACCACCATCTTCATCAACAATGCCATCTACGGCATGACCGGCGGCCAGATGGCCCCCACCACTCTCATTGGCCAGAAGGCTACCACCTGTCAGCTGGGCCGCACCGTGGAACAGGCCGGTATGCCCATGCGGGTGTCCGAGCTGCTGTCCACCATGGATGGTTGCGTCTATGCCGAACGTGTGTGCGTCACCGATATCGCCAATCTGAACAAGGCCAAGAAGGCCATCCGCAAGGCCTTTGAGAAGCAGATGGCCGGCGAGGGATTTACCTTTGTTGAGGTCCTGTCCACCTGCCCCACCAACTGGGGTATGTCTCCCCTGAAGGCCAACCAGTGGCTGAAGGACAACATGGTTCCCTACTATCCTCTGGGCGTTATTAAGGAGGTGTAAGGCTATGAAGAAAGAAATCATCATTTCCGGTTTCGGCGGTCAGGGCGGTCTGGCCATCGGCAAAAATCTGGCGGAAGCCGGCATGGCCGAAGGGCTGAACGTCACCTGGTCCCCCTCCTATGGCCCTGAAATGCGCGGCGGCACCGCCAACTGCTCTGTGGTCCTGTCTGACAAACCCGTGGGATCTCCGGTATTTATCCATCCTACGGAGCTGATCGCGCTGAACGAGCCCTCCCTGGCAAAGTTTGAATCCGGCGTTTTGCCGGGCGGCATCATTTTTGTCAACAGTGACGTGGTGACAGACAGAGTCCAGCGGGAAGATCTGACCGCCTATTACATTCCCTGTTCCCAGATCGCCGACGAGGTCGGCAACGCCAAGGTCAGCAACATGGTCATGCTGGGCGCCTATGTGGCTGCCACCAAGGTACTGAATCCCGAAACCATCGAATCCATGATCCAGGAGATGTTTGCCGGCCCCAAGGCCAAGTTCATCCCCCTGAATATCGAAGCTTTCCGCCGCGGCATGGCTGCCGTGCAGTGATCAGTCATCATACGTCAGTGGCCCGGTGAAAACCACCGGGCCACCGATAAACCCTTCCTTTGCATTGCCTCATTCTGTATATTTTGACCATTGACTTTTGTCCGCCAGCGGCGTATATATATACTATAAAAATAAATAACTACTGGTTATCAGTAATTGCGATGAGTGGGACATATTCAATTCCCTCCCTTTTCAGAGAGCTGCCGGTTTTGGTGCAAGGCAGTAAAGCGGAAAATATGAACGTCACCCACGAGCAGTCCGCTGAACAGGCGCATGCCTCAGTAAGCCGGACCGGCGGCCCTCCGATAGCGGGGCATACGAGTGGTTGTTCTTTCAGAACGGCAATGAGAGTGGTACCACGGAAGTTTTGACTTTCGCCTCTCCTGCAGACGGCAGGATTGCGCGAAAGTTTTTTATTTTTATGTGAAATCAACAGCGAGGAGAGTATATTATGCTGGATATTAGAATTGAAAAAGTTTCTTCCTACAAGGAAAAACCCGCCGACGAGTCCAAACTGAAGTTTGCCAAGGTCCAGACGGACTATATGTTCCTGATGAACTATACCGAGGGCGAGGGCTGGCATGATGCCCGCATCGTCCCCTACGGCCCCTTCACGCTGGATCCCTCCTGCACCGTGTTCCATTACGGCCAGGAAGTGTTCGAGGGTCTGAAGGCCTATCGCAGCGCCGACAACAAGATCCAGCTGTTCCGCCCCGACTGCAACGCCAAGCGTATGAACGACTCCGCCGAGCGTCTGTGCATCCCCGCCATCCCCGAAGAGGACTTCATCCAGGCCGTCAAGGCTCTGGTGGAGATCGAGAAGGACTGGGTCCCCCACATTGACGGCGCATCCCTGTACATCCGTCCCTTCTCCTTCGCCTGTGACGTGGGTCTGGGCCTGCACACCGCGCTGAACCACCTGTTCTGCATCATCGTCTCCCCCTCCGGCGCTTACTATCCCGAGGGCATCAACCCCGTCCGCATCTATGTTGAGGACGAGTATGTCCGCGCCGCTCCCGGTCTGACCGGCTACACCAAGTGCGGCGGCAACTACGGCGCCTCTGCCAAGGCCGCTGAGAAGGCTGAGAAGCTGGGCTTCACCCAGGTTCTGTGGCTGGACGGCGTGGAGCGCAAGTACGTGGAGGAAGTGGGCAGCATGAACCTCTTCTTCAAGATCGACGGCAAGATCTACACCGCCGCCTGCGACGGCACCGTTCTGCCCGGCGTTACCCGCCGCAGCTGCATCGAGCTGCTGAAGGATTGGGGCTACGAGGTCATCGAGGGCAAGCTGGCCATCGACGATGTCATGAAGGCCGGCCACGACGGTACTCTGGAGGAAGTCTTCGGCACCGGCACCGCAGCCGTCGTCTCCCCCGTCAAGGAGTTGGACTGGAAGGGCGACAAGGTCTTTATCTGCAACGGCGAGATCGGCCCCCTGACCCAGAAGCTGTACGACAATCTGACCGGTATCCAGTGGGGCAAGCTGCCCGACACCAAGGGCTGGATGGACTTCGTCTGCAACGGCTGATTCCATTACAAACAAAAAGAGAGGAGCCGGATGGCTCCTCTCTTTTGCGTTTATCAGGTTTTTGCCTGGATCTGGGCACGGCACTTGGGACAGGTAATGATGATCTTTCCCTTGCCCACCGGCACACGGCAGATGGTTTTGCACTGCTTGCAGGTGAAATACTTGTGGTCCTTGTCCGCGTGGCGGGCCTTGGCGCCGCCGATCTGGTTGCGCAGAGACCAGGTCTTCTGCAAAAACTTGCTGTTCTCCTCCCGCCGTTTATACAGGTTCTTGGAGAGCATGCGGAACAGGATGACCACCAGCAGCACATACAGCACAACATTGAAGATGGCGCTCAGAACCTCCAGCTCCAAAACCGCCAGAAGGCTGCCGGCCAGCCACAGGGCGAGATATACCCAGAACAGCGCCCGGTTCAGCTGATCCATGCCGTTGCGGCCATACATGAAACGCACAATCGCATTTCCGATTTTGCGGAAAAATCCCATTGGTCAGGACTCCTTTTTCCGGTCTTTCGGCCGGTAAATTTTTTACTTATTTTACTCGCAAAGCCGCCGGCAGACAACTGTTTTTGTCTGAAATTTACAAATTGGTCATTTATTTGTTTTTCGCAAAGTGCTATACTCATAGCCGTTGTAATCTATTTTTAGTAAGGAAGTGCAAGTTTTTCATGGCAAAAAAGCAATTTAAGGCCGAATCCAAGCGTTTGCTGGACCTGATGATCAACTCTATCTACACCCACAAGGAGATCTTCCTGCGGGAGATCATCTCCAACGCCAGCGACGCCTGCGACAAGCTGTGCTATCTGGCTCTGACGGACGATTCCGTGGGTCTGGACCGGAAGGATTTCCAGATCCGGCTGCGCGTGGACAAGGACGCGCGCCTCATCACCGTCTCCGACAACGGCATCGGCATGGACAAGGCGGATCTGGAGAACAACCTGGGCGTCATCGCCTCCTCCGGCTCCTACAAATTCAAGCAGGAAGTGGGCGAGGACGCCGGCGATACCGACGTCATCGGCCAGTTCGGCGTGGGCTTCTACTCCGCCTTCATGGTGGCTGACCACATCACGGTCATCACAAAGAAGTTCGGCAGCGATACCGCCTACAAATGGCAGTCCTCCGGTGCCGACGGCTACACCATCACCGAGTGCGAGAAGGACACGGTTGGTACCGACATCCTCATGCATGTGAAGGAGGACTCCGAGGAGGAGAAGTACAGCGAATTCCTGGAGTCCTGGCGGCTGCAGGAGCTGGTGCGCAAATACTCCGATTATATCCGCTTCCCCATCCGCATGGACGTCAGCCGCACCCGCGTAAAAGAGGGCAGCCCCGAGGACAAGCCCGAGTATGAGACCTATGTCCAGGAGGAGACGCTCAACTCCATGGTGCCCATCTGGCAGCGCAGCAAGTCCAGCGTCACCACCGAGGAGTACAACAAGTTCTACCGGGACAAGTTCCACGACTATCAGGACCCCCAGCGGGTCATCTCCGTGTCCGCCGAGGGTGCCGTCACCTACAAGGCGCTGCTGTTCGTCCCCGGCGCCACGCCCTACGACTACTACACCAAGGATTTCGAGATGGGTCTGCAGCTGTACTCCAGCGGCGTCCTCATCATGGACAAGTGCGCCGACCTGCTGCCGGAGCATTTCCGCTTCGTCCGCGGCGTGGTGGACTCCCCCGATCTGAGCCTGAACATCTCCCGCGAGCTGCTGCAGCATGACCGCCAGCTGAAGGTCATCGCCACCAATCTGGAGAAGAAAATCAAGGCCGACCTGCTGAAGATGCTGCGGGATGACCGGGAGGCCTACGAGACCTTCTGGAAGAATTTCGGCCGCCAGATCAAGTACGGCACGGTGGCCGAGTTCGGCAAGAACCGGGAACTGCTGCAGGATCTGCTGCTGTTCTATTCCTCCACAGAAAAGAAGATGGTCACGCTGGGTGAATATGTGGAGCGCATGGGTGAGGAGCAGAAGTATATCTACTTCGCCGCCGGCGAATCCCTGGACAAGATCGACAAGCTGCCTCAGATGGAGGCTCTGCAGGAAAAGGGCGCCGAGGTCCTCTATTTCACCGAGGAAGTGGACGAATTCTGCGCCCAGATCATCCACGCCTATCAGGACAAGGAGTTCCGCTCCGTTCTGGACCAGGAGATCGAGGACGGCGACGCCAAGCGGTCCGAGGAGGCTGAAAGTGCCCACCGCGCCGCCTTTGACTTTGTGAAGGAGACTCTGGGCGACGCTGTCAAGGAGGTCAAGGCCTCCGCCCGACTGAAGTCTCACCCCGTCTGCCTGACTGCCGGCGAACATCTCAGCTTTGAGATGGAGAAGTATCTGAACGTGGTCCAGCCCGACGCCGCCATCCGCGCCGACCGTATTCTGGAGCTGAACGTGGAGCATCCCGCCTTCGCCGCGCTGGAGAATGCCGTCACCGCCGATCCCGAAAAGGCAAAAACATACGCCCGGCTGCTGTACAGCCAGGCGCTGCTGATCGCGGGTCTGCCGCTGGAGGATCCCTCCGCCTACACCGATCTGGTGTGTGAACTGATGAAATAATCCAAAAGAAGCCGCCTTCAGGCGGCTTCTTTTCTTATATCAAAACTATACAACCGGCTTTGTGGCTCCGCGGCGGTCGCCGGTATAGCATTTATCCAGCGCGTTCTTGCAGAACTGAATGAACTGCTCGCTCTCCGCGTCCAGTTCCCGTCCCCGGGGCCAGATCCAGCCAATGTACATCATATTGCTGGGCGGCACATCCAGCGGAATGGTCACCACATTCTCCTCCAGATATCCCCTGGATAGGAAGCCAGAGCCGGTGGTATAGCCGTTGGAGTGCTTGATGATGTTGAACATAGAGCAGCGGTCGAAGACATAAATTACCTTTGTAGGGTGCGCGGGTGAGAAGATCTCCTCCGCGAAGTTGCCGTGATCCGTGCCCAGATCGTAACACACATAAGGATATTCATCCAGCTGCGCCTGCGTGACCAGCTTCTCTCCGGCCAGTGGGTGGTTATCTGCCACATACGCGTGGGGCATAGCCGTGCAGAAGGGATGGAACTCCAGGTTGTATCGGTCCAGCTCCCGCTTGATGAATTCCTCGTTCAGGTGATAGTAGAAGATAAAACCGATCCGGCTGCGGCCGGTGGCCACATCGTTGATGATCTCGGACGTTTTATGCTCCCGCAGGTTGATGGAATAGGTATGCTCTCCCAGCAGATTGACCATCTGGGAGATGGCCTCCAGCACAAAAATATAGTGCTGGGAGGATACGGAAAAGCTGACGGAGTCATCCGGTGCCGAGAGATAGTGGGTTTTCAGGAAGTCAAACCGGTCCATCAAGGCATAGGCATCCCGCAAAAATTCCAGTCCCCGGGGCGTGAAGGCAATGCCGCGATAGTTGCGTTCCATCAGTGCAAAGCCCAGTTCCTCCTCCAGCTGTTTGATGGCTTTGCTGATGCTGGACTGGGATACAAACAGGCTCTGCGCCGCCTGGTTGATGGAATTTGTCTCCGCGATCGCCACCAGATACTGGAGCTGCTGTAAGGTCATTTACAATCCCTCCAAATGCTGAAAACGCTTGATATTGCAAGGGTTTGCGCACTTCCTCAATCCGTTACATATGAATTAAATTCATATCCCCATGATGAAAAAATGCATTACCCTGTTTACAATTATATATGATAACATGTAATCAAAGCAATGGCGATTGCTAAAAAATGTGTAAATTTAACGAAAGAGTGATGATTTAAGCTATGAAGGAAAAGAACATCAATACCAAACTGGCCCACACTGGTGACATTGAGCTGTCCAAGAAGATTGCCAAGAGCGTCTCCGTCCCCAAGGTCCTGCCCATCTACATGAGCTCCGTTTTCTCCTTTGACGACGTGCCCACTCTGGATGCTGTTTATGCCGGTGAGGCTGATGGCTATGTCTACTCCCGTATGTCCAACCCCGGCACTGACGCTGTCGAGATGGCTCTGGCCAGCATCGAGGGCGACAAGGCCGCTGGCGCCCTGGTCTTCTCCTCCGGCATGGCCGCCATCATCAACTCCATCATTGCCAACGTTCAGGCCGGCGACCACATCGTGTCCTCCCCCGTTCTGTACGGCGGCGTCTATGACTATCTGAAGAATGAGCTGGCCCGCTTCAACGTGGAGTGCACCTTTGTTGACTTTAAGGACGACCTGGATGCTCTGAAAGCTGCCATCCGTCCCAACACTAAGGTCATCTACACCGAGACCATCACCAACCCCCTGATGGAGGTTATGGATCTGCCCGGCATCGCTGAGATCGCTCACGAGCACGGCTGCAAGTTCATCGTCGACAACACCTTCGCTACCGCCGCCGTCTGCAGCCCCATGGACTTCGGCGCTGATATCGTTGTCTACTCCACCACCAAGTATCTGGGCGGCCACAGCGATATCATCGGCGGTGCAGCCGTTGCCGGTGCTGAAGACCTGGCCAAGATCAAGCGCTGCTTCACTCTGTACGGCGCTATCATGGGTCCCTTCGAGGCATGGCTGCTGCTGAGAAGCCTGCGCACTCTGGACATGCGTATGCAGCGTCACTCCGAGAACGCTCTGAAGGTTGCCGAATTCCTGGAGAATCATCCCAAGTGCGAAGCCGTTTACTATCCCGGCCTGAAGTCCTCCAAGTATTATGAGCGCGGCGTGAAGATGTTCAACCACGGCTGGTGCGGCGGTATGCTGAGCGCTGACTTCGTCGGCGGTGTCGAGGCTGCCTGCACTCTGATCGCTGAGTGCCCCACCATCAAGTTCGTTCCCAGCCTGGCCGGCTATGCCACCACCATCTCCTATCCCGCCAAGACCTCTCACCGCGCCTATTCTCCCGAGGAGATGAAGGCCGCCGGTATCTCCATGGGTCAGCTGCGCTTCTCCATCGGTGTTGAGGATGCCGATGACATCATCGCCGAGCTGTCCGCCGCTCTGGAGAAGATCTAATTTCTTACTTATCTATGGTTTGACGTGAATATGGGCCGCTCCCGCGGCCCATATTCACTCAAATATAAACCCTGGCGCAACCCTTGTCAGCAATACCCCGCGTAGGAAACCCAGCGCCAAACATCTGACCGCCGTTGTTTGCTGGATACTCCTTCCCAAGCGTGGCAGGGCGCGCAATCCCCTGCCAAAAATCTTTTCTGTGTCGTGACAACCACTTGCCACAATAATTTAAGGGGGAAAAGAAAAAAACATGAAAGAAACTCGTAAGTCTAGCGCTCTTGCGCTGTTCCCGTTCCTGCTGTTTATCATCATTTATCTGGGCGCAGGTATCATCCTGAACTCCCAGGGCGTGGACATGGCATTCTACCAGTTCCCCGCTCCCACCGCTCTGCTGCTGGCCATCATTGTGGCCTTCCTGGTCTTCAAGGGTTCCATCGAGGACAAGTGCAAGACCTTCTGTGAGGGCGTTGGCGGCGAAGACATCACCATCATGTGCATGATCTACCTGCTGGCTGGTGCTTTCGCTACCGTCGCTAAGGAAATGGGCGGCGTTGACTCCGTCGTTAACCTGGGCCTGTCTGTCCTGCCCGCCAGCGTCGTGACCGCCGGTATGTTCATGATCGCCTGCTTCATGTCTCTGGCTACCGGTACCTCCATGGGTACTCTGTCTGCTCTGGCTCCTATCGGCATCGGCGTCGTTGAGGCCACCGGCCTGAACATGGCTCTGATGATGGGCGCCATCATCGGCGGATCCATGTTCGGCGACAACCTGTCCTTCATCTCCGATACCACCATCGCCGCTACCCGTTCTCAGGGCTGCGAGATGCGCGACAAGTTCAAGGTCAACCTGACCATCGCTCTGCCCGCTGCTGTCATCACCTTCGTTCTGCTGCTGATCGTTGCCCGCGGCGGTTCCTCCGCTGTTGAGGTCGGTACCTATAGCCTGATCAAGGTCGTTCCCTATGTTGTTGTTATCGTTCTGGCTCTGGTTGGCATGAACGTGTTCGCCGTTCTGACCGTCGGCATCCTGCTGTCCGGTGCTGTTGGCATGCTGTTCGCCGACATGAGCTTCCTGGCTTTCGCTCAGGCTATCTACAACGGCATGCTGGGCATGATGGAAGTGTTCCTGACCTCCATCTTCATCGGCGGCATGGCCAAGATGGTCGAGAAGGAAGGCGGCATCAACTGGCTGCTGGATAAGGTCACCGCTTTCATCAAGGGACCCAAGTCCGCCGAGGTTGGTATCGCTGCCATGGTCTGCCTGACCGACGCTGCTATCGCTAACAACACCATCTCCATCATCGTTGACGGCCCCATCGCCCGCGGTATCTGCGAGGAGTACAAGGTTGACCCCCGTCGTTCCGCTTCTCTGCTGGACCTGTTCTCCTGCGTCATGCAGGGTGCTATCCCCTACGGTGCTCAGATCCTGATGGTTGGTTCTCTGACCGCTGGTGCTGTCAGCGCCATGGACGTCATCCCCTGCCTGTGGTATCAGGGCCTGCTGGCTGTGTTTGCCATCGCTTCCATCTTCATCCCCTTCGCTGATAGCGCTATCAAGAAGGATCCCTGGAACTTCGAGCATTGGTGCCAGGAGAGCCAGGTCAAGAACCTGAAGAAGTAAGAAGCACTCTTATTTGCATAACAATTGCGCGGTCCGAAAGCGCCCAGTCGAGGGGACTGGGCGCTTTTTCGGGACCGTCCGTTAAGGTTCCTTAACACTAGGTTTCCTCGTTTTGAATGTTTGCTATTCTCAATAGTTATAACCAATTATAGGAAATCTGCTATATTCAATTCAAAATATACATGTTATAATTGTGGAAAATGTTCTTTGTTGTCTAAAATGCAACAAAAATATCGACAAAGAACATTTTTTGCACATCCCCCAGCCCCCCGAAGAAGCTCCCATTGTGTTTATTTTTGTTAAACCTATCATGGGCAGGCAATTCGCGGAACGGTTGTTTTCTTTCCGACTGGCTCACGCTGTGCCGGACGGGCGAAAACACCAAAAACAGGTCCCAAAATAAATCTACATAAAAACGGAGGAAACACATGAACGAACAGTTTAAGGCAATCGCCGCAAAGTACCACGACGAGATCGTCCAGACTGCATCCGAGCTGATCCAGATCAACTCCCAGTCCATGTATGAGGGTGAGCTGGCTCAGTACATCGTTGACAAGATGCACAAGCTGGGTTACGACTCTGTTGAGGTTGACAAGTACGGCAACGTCTTCGGCACCATGAAGGGTACCGGCGGCGGCAGCTCTGTCATGCTGAACTGCCACCTGGACGTCGTCGACGGCGGTGACGAGTCCCGCTGGAAGTATCCCCCCTACAGCGGCGCTATCGCCGAGGGTCGTGTCTGGGGCCGCGGCGCTTCCGACACCAAGGGTACCATGGCCATCTATCTGTACGCTCCCGTCATGCTGAAGGAAGCCGGTCTGCTGCCGAAGGGCGACATCGTGGTTGCAGAGGTCATCTCTGAGGAGATCGCCGGCTACGGCGCCATGATGCACACCAGCGAGGATCGTATGCTGACCGATTACGCCGTTGTCGGCGAAGCTACCGAGAACGACATCGCCATCGGCAGCCGCGGCCGCTGCTGCGTGGTCGTCACCATCACCGGCAAGTCCTGCCACGCTTCCATCCCCCACACTGGCGCCAACCCCTTCGCTTTCCTGACCCAGCTGCTGCCTAAGCTGGAGAAGGTCGAGCTGAGCAGCGACGAGATGTTCGGCAGCTCCACCATGTCCCTGACCCGCATCACCTCTTCTGAGAAGGGCTCCAACATCATTCCCAACGAGATCCAGCTGTTCATCGACTTCCGTCAGACCGGCGACGATACTCTGGAGAACGTTGAGAAGAAGATCCAGGCCTGCGTCGACGCCTGCGAGGTCAAGGACGTCTCCGCCAAGGTCGAGATTCTGTACTTCCCCCTGCACACCTACACCGGCCTGGAGGGCATGGGCTTCCAGGGCGAGCATCCCTTCTTCGTCAGCCCCGACGCCGACTACATCGTTCAGGCCAAGGCCGCTATCGAGGCTGCTGTCGGTCACGAGATCAAGACCAAGCCCTGGGCTTTCGCTACCGATACCGGCCACTACAGCCGCAAGGGCACCAAGTGCCTGGGCTATTCTCCCGCCGAGATTAAGCTGTGCCACACCACCGAGGACTCCATCTCCATCGAGATGATGGCCGAGGGTACCGTCGGCACTCTGGCTGTGACCTACGCTCTGGCCAACAACGAGAAGTAAAAATCAGTTGGAAAACTGTTTTTTAAAGTTGTGTTTATAAAAGGAAAGGAGAAACAAGAATGAAACAGAAAAAACCGATGAACTTTAACCCGTTCATCCTGATCTTCAGCGTCGTTATCGTCGCTTGGATCGCAACCTTCCTGATCACCCCCGGTACTCTGGTTGACGGTGTTTACACCGCTCTGCCCCGCAACACCCTGAACTTCAACAGCGTGTTCGACCTGTTCCGCTCCATCCCCATGGGTATCAAGGATACCTCCAACCTGGTCATCCTGGTTCTGATGATCGGCGGCGCTCTGGAGATCTACAAGGCCACCGGCGCTATCGACTCCGGCGTTACCACTCTGGTCCGCAAGTTCGGTTCCGGTTCCCGTACCGTTCTGCTGATCGTCCTGATGGTCATCTTCTCCGCTCTGGGCGGCTTCCTGGGCTGGATCGAGACCCTGATCCCCTTCGCTCCCCTGGTTGTGGCAGTTGTTCTGGCCATGGGTTATGACGGCATCGTTGCTCTGGCTATGCTGGTTGTTGGTCTGATGGGCGGCTTTGTTACCGGCCCCACCAACCTGTATACCGTCGGCGTCTGCAACGGCATCCTGCAGAACATGGGCCTGCTGACCGGCGACAACGTGTTCGTTGGTGTTGGCTACCGTACCGTTCTGTGGTGCATCATGACCACCATCGGCATTGTTTACACTGTTCTGTATGCCAATCGCGTTGTTAAGGATCCCACCAAGTCCCTGACCTACGGCACCGACGTCTCTGATCTGATGCTGGATACCAGCAAGGAAGTCAAGATGACCGGCGCTCACATCATCGTCCTGCTGTCCATCCTGGGCGCCATGGTTATGTCCGTTATCGGCTTCCAGTTCGGTTACGGCGGCGTGAAGTGGGGCATCGATGACGTTTCCGCCATCTTCTTCGCCTCCGCTCTGCTGTCTGGTCTGGTTTCCAAGATGAACCCCAACGACATGGTCAACTCCTTCCTGAAGGGTGCCGGCGGTTCCATCTCCGGCGCCATGGTCATCGGCTTTGCCCGTGCCGTGTTCTGGATCATGAACCGTGCCAACGTCAACGCCACCATCGTTTACAACGCTGTTCAGCTGCTGGAGGGTCTGTCTCCCCTGCTGGCCGGTATCGGCATCATCCTGCTGGTCTCCCTGATCAACGGCCTGATCCCCTCCGGTTCCGCTAAGGGCGCTCTGCTGAGCCCCATCATCATCCCCATCGCTCTGGAGCTGGGCCTGACTGACCAGACCGCCGTTCTGTGCTACCAGTTCGGTGACGGTATCACCAACATGTTCTGGTTCAGCTACGGCACTCTGATGATCTTCATGAACTATGCACGCGTCACTGTTCCCAAGTGGTACAAGTTCTTCGTGCCTCTGATGATCATCTACTTCATCTTCGGCTTCGTGTCTGTCGGTGTGGCTATCAGCATCGGCTTCTAATCCCCCCAACCAAACCAAACACAACTTTGGGAAGTCCGGCTTTTGCCGGACTTCCTTTTTCTTTTTGTGTCCCCGCCACGGACTTATGGGCTGAGTGCATAACCAAAACCGAAAAAAAGATAGTATTCAATTTCATAACCCCATGGTATAATATAGAAAACTTGGTAATTTGCCCAGTTTGAGCGGTTTCCCTCAGCGGCAATTTATCGTTTTAACAAATTTTAGGAGGTTTCTGATTATGATTAATGCTCGCGAAACTCTGAATGAATTTATGAATGGTGTTGGCAAGCTGTCCGAGACCAACGGCGAGTTTGTCGGTAAGTTCCTGGCCGTCGACGGCGGCGCCGGTCTGGCTGTGGACGCCAAGACCCGTGAGCTGGTTGCTCTGGGTGTCGGCATCAACAAGATCTGCAAATACTGCATCTGCGTTCATACCTACGGCGCTTACAAGGCCGGCGCTACCCGCGCTGAGATCCTGGCTGCCGCTGAGGTTGCTGTCGCCATGGGCGGCGGCCCCGCTATCGCTTACAGCGCCACTGTTCTGAACGCCGCTCTGGACGAGTTCGAGCACGATTTTGACTAATTGACCAAAAGCCTTAACTGGCCCGATATGAAGTGCGGCGGTGTCCTGAAAAGTGCATCGCCGCACTTTTTCGAGAGGAAACACATCTATGTATATTCTCTGTTTGGAAAGCGTGGACCCCTGCATGAATCTGGCGGCCGAGGAATACATCATGACCCATTCAACGGGTGATGTTCTTCTGCTGTGGCGCAACGACCATACCGTGGTCGTAGGCCGCTACCAGAACACCCTGGAGGAGGTCAACCAGGAATATGCCCTGTCCCATGGCATCACCGTGGTACGCCGGAACACCGGTGGCGGCTGTGTCTATCACGATCTGGGCAACCTCAACTATTCGTTCATCACGGATGCCGGCAAGCCGGAGGATCTGACCATCGAAGTCTTCACCCAGCCGGTGGTGGATGCCCTGCGCGCATTGGGCGTGCCAGCGTCGCTCACCGGTCGGAATGATATTCTGGCAGGCGAAAAGAAAGTCTCCGGCTGCGCCCAGACCATTCAGGGCAGCCGGATCCTGCACCACGGCACACTGCTGTTCTCCTCCCAGCTGGAGGATGTGGCGGCGGTGCTTCAAGTGCGTCCGGAGAAGTTCCAGTCCAAGAGCACCAAGTCCGTCCGCAGCCGTGTGGGCAACATCTCCGATTTTCTGTCCACGCCGATGAGCGTTCTGCAGTTCCGGGACTATCTGGCCACCTGGTTTGGCGGCGAGGAGTTTTCCCTGACTGAGGAGCAGTGGGACGAGATCCGCGCGCTGGCAGAATCTAAATACCGCAGCTGGGACTGGACCTACAAAGAATCCCCCGCCTTCCGCTTCACCAATCGGCAGCGGTTTGAAGGCGGTACCGTCGAGGCCGGTGTATCCATCGAAGACGGATACATCACCGACATCGCCCTGCGGGGTGACTTCCTGGCCCGGCGGAATGTCGCGGAAATTGAGCAGGCCCTGCGGGGTCAGCCGCTCCGGCAGGACGCGCTGCTGCGCGTGCTGGAGGGTTTTGCACTGCAGGAGTATTTCGGAAGTATCACAGCAAATGAACTGACGCAGTGTCTGCTGAGTGTTTGCGTTTAAAAAACAGCAGTCAAAGGACGATTCAAATCGAAAAGAGGCGGAGAAAAGCGACTATGATCAAAACAATGAATATGCCCAAAGCTCAGGGCGGCATGAGCGAGTTTACCATTCAAAAATGGCTGAAAAAAGTGGGTGACACCGTAGCAAAGGATGAAGCCCTGTTCTCCATCGCTGTGGGCAAGCTGGCCAAGACCGTGGGTTCCGAGTTCAGCGGCGTCATCACCGAGATCCTGGTGGAGGCCGGTTCTACGGTGGCCCTGGGCGATCCCATTCTGGTCATCGACGAGCAGGAAGTGTCTTTGGGCGGCGAGCCTGAGGAAATCGAGCTGGTCATGCCTACCGTGCTCGCCGGCGCAGCCGACAGCACGGTTGCCAAGTGGTTCAAAAAGCCCGGTGACGCCATCGCCGTGGGCGATGTGCTGGTAAACATCAGCAACGGCAAGCTGGCCAAGAGCATCATCAGCGAGTGGAACGGTACCCTGCAGAGTATCGAAGTGCCCACCGGTCAGACTGCCCCCGTGGGCGCTGTTCTGGGCGTGGTTCTGGGCTGCGCCGGCGCTGCCGCATCCAAGAAGAAGGACATTTCCGTTATCGTCATCGGCGGCGGCCCCGGCGGCTATGTGGCTGCCATCCGTGCCGCACAGCTGGGCGCTAAGGTGAAGCTGATCGAAAAGAAGAAGCTGGGCGGCACTTGCCTGAACGTGGGCTGCATCCCCACCAAGGCTCTGCTGCACAGCGCCGAGCTGTATCACCAGGCCAAGAACAGCGCCTGGGCCGGCGTCAACGTGGGTGAGGTCTCTCTGGACTGGGCTCAGGTCCAGGCCAACCGTGTCCGCATTTCCGAAACCCTGACCGGCGGCGTGGCAGGTCTGCTGGACATGGCCGGCGTCGAGGTCGTGAGCGGCACCGCCACCTTCGTGGCCGCCGACAAGATCGAAGTCACCGACGACGAGGGCAAGAAGACCGAGATGACCGCCGATAAGTTCATCATCGCCACCGGCTCCTATCCCTTCATGCCTCCCATCCCCGGTATCGCCGGCAACCCCGACTGCGTGGACTCCACCGGCGCTCTGCAGATGGAGCGCCTGCCCAAGTCCATGGTCCTGATCGGCGGCGGCGTCATCGGCGTGGAGCTGGCCTGCGCCTATGCCCGTTTCGGCACTGAGGTCACCATCGTTGAGATGCTGCCCCGCCTGCTGCCCACCATGGACGGCGAGCTGACCGAGATGGCCAAGGAGCTGCTGGCTAAGGAGGGCATCAAGTTCAGTCTGGAGACTCAGGTCACCGAGATCGAGAAGAAGGAGAACACCTCCGTGGTCCACGGCAAGCTGAAGGACGGCAGCGACGTCTCCTTCGAGGCCGAGAAGATCCTGGTGGCTGTCGGCCGCCGCTCCTACACCGAGGGTCTGGGTCTGGACGCTGCCGGCGTCAAGCATGACCGCGGCCGCATCCTGGTCAACGACCTGATGGAGACCAACGTTCCCAACATCTACGCCATCGGCGACTGCAACGGTCAGCTGATGCTGGCACACACCGCCTCCGTCATGGGCGAGGTGGCTGCCGCCAACGCCACCGGCGGCAAGGAGAAGTTCGATCCCAAGTCCACCCCCGCCGTTGTGTATCTGTTCCCCGATTTCGCCGGCGTCGGCATGACCGGCGAGCAGGCTGAGGCCTCCGGCCGCGAGATCGAGATCGGCCGCTTCCCCCTGGCTGCCAACGGCAAGGCCCTGACCATGGGCGAGACCGAGGGCATGATCAAGGTGATCGCCGACAAGCGCAACCGCCGTATCCTGGGCGTGCACATCCTGGGCGCCCACGGCTCCGACCTCATCGCGGAGGCCGCTCTGGCCATCCAGATGAAGGCCACTATGAACGACGTGATCAACACCATTCACGCACATCCCTCCGTTGGTGAGGCCGTGCGTGAGGCGGTGATGGCTGCCAACGGCAACCCCATCCATATTCACTAAGATTGAGAGGCGTGTAACATGGAACACATGAATCCTATTCCTTGGCGCAAGCATGAGGATCTGGACAAGTATGCCGTCAAGCACAATGTCCCCGTGACCATTGGCGGCAAAGTGGTCATCGCCGACCGTGTTGTCAAGACTTCCTGCCCCCACAACTGCTATGACACCTGCGGCGAGCTGGTGTACATCAAGGACGAAAAAGTCATCAAGATCGAGGGCGATCCCGATCATCCCATCACCCGCGGCCACCTGTGCATGAAGGGCTTTGCCAACGTGGCAAAGATCAACAGCCCCGACCGCGTGAAGTACCCCCTGCTGCGCGTTGGTGAGCGCGGCGAGGGCAAGTTCAAGCGCATCACCTGGGACGAAGCCATGGACTTCATGGTAGAGAAGCTCACCGAGATCCGCGAGAAATACGGCAGCGAGGCTCTGACCGAGTACTGCTACTCCGGCAACCGCGAGCACATGGCCAAGACCGTCATGGCCCGTTTCCTGAACCTGTACGGCGCCAGCAAGCTGGTGGGCAGCTTCTGTCTGCTGTCCGGTGCTGCCGGTTCCTTCAACACCGTGGGCACTCAGCACACCATGATGCCCGACGTGTGGAGTGAGACCGCTGAGGTCGTCATGATCGTTGGCCGTAACTCCTCCGCCACCAACCCCCACATCTATCCCTTCCTGTATCGCGCCAAGGAGCGCGGCGCCAAGGTCATCGTCGTGGATCCCTATGCCACCGGCCTGGCTTCCAAGGCTGACCTGCACCTGCGTCCCCGTCCCGGCACCGACGGCGCCATGGCTCTGGGCATGATCCACTGGATCATCAAGCAGGGCCTGCAGGATCAGGAGTTCATCGACAAGTATACTTATGGCTTCGAAGATCTGAAGAAGCTGGTGGAGAAGTGGACCCCCGAATACACCGAGCAGATCACCACCATCCCCAAGGAGCAGCTGATCGAGGCTGCCGAGCTGTTCGCCACCCACAAGTCCCACATGGAGTGCGGCTATGGCCAGCAGCGTTACAGCAACGGCCATCAGACCCAGCGCGCTCTGGCCTGCCTGGCTGCTATCTGCGGCCGTGTGGGTAAGGAAGACGGCAACTATAACTTCATCGACTCCATGGGCTTTCCCAGCATCGGCGAGAACGCTTTCGCCAACGCCAACGCTGTTGCCGTTCCCGAGGGCGCTGAAATCAAGTCCACCCGTATGCTGAACATCGCCCGTATCGCCAACTGCATCCACGAGGCCAAGGAGCCCCCCATCAAGGCTGTCATCGCCTACCGCGGCGGCCTGATCTCTCAGCAGGGTAACGTGGATTACACCATCGAGGCCGTCAAGTCCCTGGATCTGTTCGTCTCCATCGAGCAGTTCATGACCGACGACACCGACTACGCCGACCTGGTTCTGCCCGCCTGCCACTATCTGGAGCAGTACGGTCTGCATCCCTCCTACTGGCATCACTACCTGCAGCTGCAGGTGCCCGTGTGCCAGCCCCCCTATGAGTGCGTTCCCGACATCGAGATCTTTGCCGAGCTGGGCCGCCGCATGGGTTACGGCGAGTACTTCCCCGAGGAGACCACCGGTCTGGACTACATCCGCATGATGATCGGCGAGCACTGCGACATGGACGAGGCCGTCTCTCCCAAGGGTCCCATGCGCTTCTCCGAGGAGTGGTGCCCCCGCGTGCCTTACTCCGACTACAAGTTCGACACTCCCTCCGGCAAGATCGAGCTGTTCTCCAACATGATGGACGAGCGCGGCAAGGAGTTCCCCGGCGATTACTGCCCCGTGCCCCACTTCCTGGAGCCCGATGAGAGCATTATGGGCACTCCCGAGCTGGCCAAGAAGTACCCCATCAACGTCATCTCCCAGCACCCCTCCTTCCGTACCCACTCCCAGTACTACAACCTGCCCTGGATCCAGGAGGTCGAGGGTCCCGCCAAGATCTACATCAACGAAGAGGATGCTGCCCAGCGCGGCATCAAGGACGGCGATCTGCTGCGCGTGTTCAATGACCGCGGCGAGCTGGTCAACATCGTGGCCAAGGTGACCCGCCGTGTCAAGCCCAACGTGGCTGAGATGAGCAGCGGCATGTGGGTCAAGCTGGGCGGCAGCGTCAACAAGCTGACCTCCCTCAGCGTGGGTGGCCCCCGTGATATCAGCGAGAACGGCGGCATCATGTATGCCTACCATCCCCTGCTGGACGGCAACACCGGCGCATACTTCAACACCCTGATCGATATCCAGAAGATGTGAGGTGACGAACGATGAACGAGAAGAAACAGCTGACTCTGTATGTGGATACCCGGCGCTGCATGGGCTGCCGCGCCTGCGAAATTGCCTGCAAGCTGGAAAATGATCTGCCCCGCGGCCCCCGCTACACCATGGTCACCGAGACCGAGGTCATCGAGGACGGCGTGGACAAGCTGAAGTTCCTGCCTGTTCCCTGCCAGCACTGCGCTGACGCTCCCTGCCTGAAGGCCTGCCCCACCGGCGCCATCTACAAGCGCGCCGACGGCATCGTCATGGTCAACAAGAAGAAGTGCATCGGCTGCCACGAGTGCTTGTGGAGCTGCCCCTTCGGCGTGCCTCAGTACGGCGCCGACGGCAAGATGCAGAAGTGCACCATGTGCGCGTTCCGTCAGGACCACGGCGAAAAGCCCGCCTGCGCAGCAGCCTGCCCCGCAGAGGCCATTCTGGTTGGCTCTCCCGAGGAGATTTCCGCCACCCTGCGCAACCGCTATGGTGCCGAGGCCTCTCACACCAACACCACTCGTATGGCCGGCAAGCCGGTAAAATAAGGAGTTGCCTATGAAAATGATCTGTGTAGATCGTTCAAAGTGCAACGGCTGCGGCGCCTGCCAGACGATCTGCTCTCTGACCAAGAAGGGCAGCATCCATCCGACAGAGTCCCGCATGCAGCTTCGGCGCACCGGCGGCGTGCAGCTGCAGTACACCACGTACTGCCAGCACTGCGCGGATCCCGCCTGCCTGAAAGCCTGCCTGAAAACGATCATCCGTAAAGAAGGCGAGCTGGTCGTCCGCAACTTTGAGGGTTGCTTCGCCTGCTCCGCCTGCGCAGTGGCCTGCCCCATGGGCGCAGTGGTCTATGACAGCGGCGTGGACGCTTATCTGACCTGCGACCAGTGCGGCGGCGATCCCCTGTGCGTAAAAATCTGCCCCACCGGTGCGCTGAGCTTTGCTGAGCCCGCGCAGTCCAGCGTGGAGCGCCGCTCCTCCTATGCCGAGAAGCGCCAGGATCCCAAGGAGGTGCTGTGATGAAGAATATGCGTTGTGCCATCATTGATCTGGCAAGCGGCCAGTCCGGCATTGTGGATCTGGGTGAGTGGGAGCTGGCCACCGGCAACTTCGGCTGGGGCGTTCACTCCTACAACGAAAAGTGCCGCCAGCGCGACATCTCCTTCGTCGCTCTGTCCACCGGCATCCTGACCGGCACCGGCGTGCCCGGCAGCGGCGGCGTGGCCTGGTGCAACTACCAGAGCAATGCCAAGATGTTCTATCCCGCCGAGGGCCGTCTGGGCGCAGCCCTGCGCTACGCCGGCATTGACCATCTGGCCATCACCGGCAAGGCCCCCACCGGTCAGAAGGCTGACATCACCATCCGCGACGGCAAGATCTCTATCTCTTATGCGCGCGCCAGCCGCACGGAATCCGCCGCCAAGGCCTATTCCCAGGTCTGGAAGCGCCGTCCCACCGAGGACAGCGTCATCGCCATCCCCGCTCCCAGCGGCATTCTGGAGGACAACTGGTTCTTCATCTCCGACAAGATGACCTCCTCCCTGCTGCGAAACATGGGCCTGCGTTCTCTGACCGTCTCCTATTCCGGCGGCCTGCAGATCGCCGATCCCGAGACCTTCTGCGCCCTGGCCGCACAGCTGTGGCAGACCCGCCGCGATCTCCCCGTGGTCTCTGACGCCGAGCATCCCGTCCGCTATCTCTCCGTCATGCCCGGCTGCACCGCCGCTGACAGCTCCGCATGGCCTGCCCGCGCCCGTCTGAAGTCCGGCGTGCTGGAGAAGCAGATGCTGACCGCTCTGGGTCTGTACTGGGGCCAGTATGCGGAGACGCTGGGCGGTCTGGATATGGCTGCCAAGCTGCTGTCCGCCTGTTCCGGCGACACGGTCACCGTCGACGACCTGCGGCAGAGCGCCTTGGCGCTAAACCGCGCGCTGACCCAGCGAAAGGAGCGTGTGTATGAACAACTATGATCTGATCATTGTGGGCGGCGGCATCGCCGGCTATCACACCGCTTTCACTGCCCGCCAGAACTGCGCCGACATGCGCATCCTGGTCATCAGCGGCGAGACGGTCCCCACCTACTCCGCCCCCTCCCTGCCCGACTATATCGCCGGCCACATGAAGCGCGAGAAGGCCTTCGTGGCCAGCGAGGCAGACTATGCTGCCAAGAACATTGACCTGCAGCTGGGCGTCACCGTCACCAGCGCAGACGCCGGAAAAAAGACCCTTGTCACGGACAAGGGCGAGACGTATACTTATAAGCATCTGGTGCTGGCCACCGGCAGCCTGCCCATCCAGCTGCGCCGGATGCAGGGCACGTCTCTCCCCGGCAACCACGTTCTGAAGACCGTTCAGGACGCCGATTTCCTGGCCACCGGCGACATCAAGCGCGCCGTGGTGGTCGGCACCGGCGCCATCGGTCTGGAGAGCGCCTCCTCCCTGAAGGAGCGCGGCGTGGAGGACGTGACTCTGGTTGAGGCTCTGGGGTGGATCAACCCCAAGAGCTTTGACAAGAAGGCCTCCGATTACATGGTGGCCGAGCTGGAGCGCATCGGCGTTCGCGTCGTCCTGGGCGAGGGTATCACCGCCGTCGAGGGCGCGACGGAAGTCACTGGCGTTCACACCGCCAAGCAGTTCATCCCCTGCGATACCGTCGTCTGGGGCATCGGCATGCGTCCCGTCACCGATCTGGCCGCCTCCATGGGTGTGGAGCTGGGCAGCGCCGGCGGCGTCAAGGTGGACGAGCTGATGCGCACCAACCTGGCTGACGTTTACGCCGTGGGCGACTGCACGGAGCCTTACGACATGTTCTTCCAGAAGTACATGCCCAACATGCTGTGGCGCACCGCCACGGAGCAGGGCATGCTGGTTGGTCAGCTGATCACCGGCGCTGCCGATGAGGAAGACGCCTACGAGGGCGCCAAGCTGCTGTTCCTGACCTATGTGGGTGACGCCGTGGCCTGTGCCTACGGTCACACCGAGGGTTCTCTGCAGGGCCAGAAGTACACCGTTCTGGAAGACTGTCAGGAGAACAGCTACCGCAAGGTCATCCTGCAGGACAACTACATCATGGGCTTCCAGATGGTCAACACTCTGGAGGGCTCCAACGAGCTGTATGCCCAGATGCTCAAGGGCGTGCCCATTGATCTGGAGGAGATGGATCTGTCCGATCCTATCAACACCCCGCTGAAGTATCTGTGCCTGGGCAAGTACCTGCTGCAGATGCATTCCTGATCCTCTGACGAAGGAGACTCCATGGATACTCCCGTTTTCATCTTTGCGGCCTATTCCAACGTAGGCAAAACCACATATCTGGAACGGTTGATCCCCTGTCTGAAAGAGGCCGGTCTCCGCGTGGGCGTCGTCAAGCACGACGCCCACGATTTCCAATTGGACATCCAGGGCAAGGACACCTGGCGCTTTGCCGCGGCCGGAGCCGATACGGTGGCCATCGCCTCTGCGTCCCACTTCGCCCTGTTCCGCCAGTGCGCTCCCTCTTTGGAGGAGATTTTGGCCCAGTTCACAGACGTGGATCTCATTCTGGTGGAGGGCTTCAAGCAGGCCCGCTACCCGAAGATCGCCCTGTTCCGGGCCGACTCCGGTAAGCCGCTGGCGGCAGAGCCTGCCTCCTGCGTGGCTGTCGTGACGGACACGCCTGTGGAGGCTCCCTGCCCCTGCTTCCCTTTGAACGATCCCAAGCCGCTGGCAGAGCATCTGCTGCGCACACTGCACGCACCGATTCCGGAAGGAGACGATTCCCATGTCCATCACAGTTGAAGAAGCCATCCGTCTGGTGATGGAGCACACGCCGGTTCTGCCGGAGGAGCAGGTTCCGCTGCTGCAGAGCATCGGCCGTACCCTGACGCAGGAAGTTCGCTCCGCCATCGTACAGCCGCCCTTTGACCGCTCCCCGCTGGACGGCTATGCCGTCATCGCCGCGGACGCGGAGCATGCCAGCAGCGAGCAGCCCGCCGTTTTGCAGGTGGTGGAAAAGCTGTACGCCGGTCAGGCCACGCAGCTGCAGCAGCTGCAGCGGGGTCAGGCCGTCCGCCTGATGACCGGCTGCATGATTCCCGCCGGCGCCGACTGCATCATCCGGCAGGAGGATACCGACGAAGGCGAGGACACCGTCCGCATCTACAAGGGCGTGAAAAGCGGCAGCAACTATTGCTATAAGGGTGAGGAATACGGCGAGGGTGCGCTGCTTCTGCCTGTGGGCCAGAAGGTCGACGCCGGTGCGGTGGCTCTGGCTGCCAGCGCCGGTTTGACCCAGCTCTCGGTCCGCCGCCGTCCCCGGGTGGCCATTCTGACCACCGGCGACGAGGTGCAGCAGCCCGGCCAGCCGCTGTCCCCCGGCAAGATCTACAACTCCAACACCAGCTATCTGACCGCCCGACTGATTCAGTTGAATACGGAAGTGGTCGTCAGCCGCATTGTGGGCGATGAGATGGGTGCCCTGCTGGAGGCTCTGGAGGACTGCGCCCGCGGCGCAGACCTGATCCTGACCACCGGCGGTGTGTCTGTGGGTCAGAAGGATCTGACCGACCGGGCGCTGCGGGAATTCGGCGCAGACATCCTGTTCCATGGCATTGCCATGAAACCCGGCATGCCCACCCTCTTTGCCAAGAAGGACAGCACGCTGATTTTGGGCCTCTCCGGCAACCCCTTCTCCGCCGCCGTTCCCTTTGAGCTGCTGTTCCACACCATGCTCTCCCGCATGGTGGAGGATCCCGCTCTGGCTCTCAGGCGTGAGACGGTTCTGGTGGGCAGCGACTTCCTCAAGCGCAGCCCGTCCCAGCGTTTTTTGCGGGCGGTCTGCGAAAACGGCGTTGTGACCATGCCCACAGAGCAGTCCAACGGCCAGATCCGCAGCATGGTAGGCTGCAACTGTCTGGTGGATGTGCCCGCCGGAACGGCTGCCGTTCGCACGGGCGACCGAATCTCCATCATCTGGCTGTAAATTTGCATACAAAAAAGGAGTCGCATTTCGCGACTCCTTTTTTATATCCGATTCTTGTAATAGACCACCAGCAGGTCCACGACTGTACCGTAGGACTGCAGGCCCAGCTCCTGATTATAGCCCTTCAGGAAACTGTCATACACCTGATTGGAGACCTTCTGGGGCGTTTTGTCCCGGAACTGGTCCCAATAATCGCTCTGGCGGCGCAGATCCTCCTGCACAGTCTCCGGCAGAAGCGCCCAAATCATCCGGTACAGCTCCGGATCGATGCGGTACACCGCATTGCTCAGGTTGATGTAGCCGGACAGCCAGCCGGCGTAGGCGTATGTATCGTCGCCGCAGGTGGTGGCGGCCAGAATGGCCAGGAAGTTGGCCTCCTGCTCGGAGGTGATACCCCGTTGGTGGGCCAGCTCATGGGACACCGTGGACGCCAGCAGGCAGGCCGGCGAATCCATATTCACATTGGACTCTCCGGTGAAGGGGCAGTACATGCCGGTGAAATCCAGCGCGCTCATAACTTTGGAGAAGCGGATGGGCTTCACACCTGGGTCGTCAAAGGACAGGAAGGGGAATTCCTCGTCCACCCAGGCATAAGCCCGCGTACTCCCCTTCAAAATCTCCTCACGGGGCACGGCAAAGGCACCGTCCTCGTCCCGCTCCACCCGGTCGGCGGCCTCGACAAGGTTCTCTGTGAAATACAGCGTCACCGCCAACAGATCCTCCGGGGCCACCGGTTCGGCGTAAATTCCGGACTTCTCCTGGAAGCCGTCGGCATAGCTGTCGATACCCAGGAAGAAGCATACCCCCACCCATGCGGTCATGGCCAGGCAGAGGGTCAGCAGTATGGCGCTGTAGGCCCGGGGTTTGCGGTTTCCCTTTGCCCGGACAATGGCGGTAATCTGCCAGACCACATAGACCGGCGCCGCGATCACCAGCGCCACACAGAGGACCTCCATCACAGAAACCTCCACCAGATAGCTGAGCTTGCCCAGCGCCTGCCGGAAGGGGACGGTAACGTGTTCCGCCAGCAGCGTCATCAGCCGCTGATTCTCTTTGCACAGCCAAAAGGCTGCCAGCAGGCAAATGTCTGCCAGCAGCCAGATGTGCTTGATCTTGTGGTTCAGAAAGCGCTGCTTCATAGGCTCACTCCGCCGCAGCCAGAAGCTGCTTCGTATAGTCCTCCTTGGGGTTGTCGAAGATCTCCTGCACGGTGCCGATCTCCACGATGCGGCCGGCCTTCATGACCATCACGCGGTCACACAGCTGATATACCACATTCAGGTCGTGGGAGATGAAGAGGTAGCTGAGATCCAGCTCACTGCGCAGCTGCTTCAAAAGCTTCAGGATCTGCGCCTGGATGGTCACGTCCAGCGCGGAGACCGGCTCATCGGCGATGATGAACTTGGGCCGCTGGATAAGGGCCGTAGCAATGGACACACGCTGCCGCTGGCCGCCGGACAGCTCGTTGGGTTTGGACTTCAGGCACTCCTCCGGCAGCTCTACACGCGCCAGCATGTCCCGCACCCGGCGCTTGCGCTCGGCGGCGTCATACTTGCCGTAGATGCGCAGCGGCTCCTCCAGGATCCACTCCACCGTATAGGCGGGGTTCAGGGAGCTGAACGGGTCCTGGAAAATCATCTGGGGACGCTTGGTATAGTGAGTAACGCTGCCCTTGTCCGGCTGCACCATGCCCAGAATGGTTCTGGCCAGGGTGGATTTGCCGGTTCCGGACTCGCCCACCAGACCCAGGATCTCGCCGTGGTGAACGTCAAAGGTCACGTCATGGAGCACCTCATGATAGGTGCCCTTGCGGAAGCGGCCTCCCTCGCGGTAGCCGCTGGTCACATGGGAAAAAGACAGTACCAGATCGTTGCTCATCAGCACTCCTCCTTCCGCTTATTTCGGGTGGGGATGGCGGCGATCAGTCGCTTGGTATACTCGTGCTGAGGGTTGTAAAACACCTGCTCAGTCTTCCCCTCCTCCACCAGAAGGCCTCGCTGCATCACGGCCACTTCCGTACAGAGCTTGCGCACCACGTTCAGGTTGTGGGAGATAAACAGCATGGAGGCATCGTATTCCTTATTCAGCCGCTTCAGCAGCTCCAGGATCTGGGCCTGAATGGTCACGTCCAGCGCCGTGGTGGGCTCGTCCAGAAGCAGCAGCTTGGGACGGATGATGATGGCAGCGGCGATCATGGCGCGCTGCAGCATACCGCCGGACAGCTCATGGGGATATTTCTCGTAAACTTCCTCGGGGTTGTTCAGTTCCACCTGATCCAGCGTTTCGATGGCCTTGCGGCGGCGTTCCTCCGCTGTCATGTTGGTGTGCAGCAGCAGGACCTCCTCCACCTGGTGGCCCACCTTCATCAGGGGGTTCATGGAACTCATGGGCTCCTGAAACACCACGCCGATGTGGCGGCCGTGGATCTTGCGCAGCTCGTTGCGGTCCGCGTGCAGCAGGTCCATGCCGTCCAGCAGGATCTGGCCGGAGTAGCTGCACTGCTTGCGGGGCAGGAGGCCGGCAATGCTCATGGCGGTGACGGTCTTGCCGGAGCCGGATTCGCCCACCAGGCCCTGGATCTCGCCGTCCTCGATGGTATAGGACACGCCGCCCACGGCCTCGCGGTTGCTGTTGTGGAATTTTACATGCAGGTCACGGATCTCCAGCATCAGGACACCTCCCCGCTGCGGCGCTGCAGGCCCTCACCGATGAGGCCCACGCCGAATACCAGAAGAATGATGGTCAGGCCGGTGCTGAGCGCGTACCAGGGCGCGCGGGTCAGCATGCTCTGGGCCTCGGACAGCATATAGCCCAGAGACGCGTCCGGCGGCGTCACGCCGATGCCCAGATAACTCATGGAGGCCTCTGCCAGCACGGCGTTGTTGAAGCCGATGGTGAGGGCAGGCAGCAGCACATTCATGGTATTGGGCAGGATATGGACCCACAGGATGCGGGAATTGCTGGCGCCCATGAGGCGGGCGCTCTTAACATAGTTCACGTCCCGGAGGCCGGCAAAGGCCGTGCGGGTGACGCGGGCAAAGCTGGGAACGAACACCGCGCCCAGAGCCAGCACCACATTATACTTCTTGCCGGGGCCCAGCAGAGAGATGATGACCAGCGCCAGCAGGATGCTGGGGAAAGCGGTCAGGGCATCGTTAATCCGCATGAGGACATCGTCCACAATGCCGCCGAAAAAGCCTGTCAGGGCGCCTACAAGGGTGCCCAGCACAGCGCCGATGGCCACGGTAGCCACAGCGATGCCGAAGGTAGTACCAGCGCCCTTCAGGACGCGGCTGAAAATGTCACGGCCAAAGTTGTCCGTGCCCATCAGATGCTGGAGGGAAGGAGCCAGGAACTTCTTCGCGTCCATGGCGGTGGGGTCATAGGGCGTCCAGAAGAAGCCCAGGACGATGAACACCGTCAGGAAACCGGTCAGGATCAGGCCGGTCTTTAAGTAGCCGTTCAGATGCTTCATGCGTCACCTCCCAGCTGCAGTCGGGGGTCAATCTGCTGGTTGATCAGGTCGGCGATGGTGCCGGCCAGAACCACCCAGAAGGCCAGAATAACCACGATGGCCTGCACCACCGGATAGTCCCGGTTGGCGATGGATGCCACCAGCAGGCGGCCCAGACCGGGGATGGCAAACACCTGCTCCACCACGATGCCGCCGGCCACAATCTCCGCCATGGTCTGGGCCAGGAAGGTGACCACAGGCACCAGGGCGTTTTTCAGCACGTGGCGGTACAGCACGCCCTTACGGTCGTTGCCGCGGGAGATGGCGGTGCGGACATAGTTCTTCTGCATCTCGCCCAGAATGGTGCTCTTCAGCATACGCACCGTCATGGCCACGCGGGGGATGGCGATGGACACAGAGGCAAACAGCAGGTATTTCAGGGCGCCTGCGGGGTTTTTCGTCAGCTCCGGGAACTGGCCGTGAATGAACCAGTGGAGCGTGGTGCTGAACAGCCAGGTCAGCAGGATGCCGGTGAAGAAGGGCGGCACAGCCATGCCCAGCTGGTTGATGGCGGTACCCGCGCCGTCCAGCCGTCCGCCGGCATAACGGGCGGAGCGGACGCCCAGCGGAATGGAGATGACCACGATCAGCAGGAAGCTGATCACGCTCAGGCACAGGGTAATGCCCACCTTGGGGGCGATTAGCTGCCACACCGGCAGCTTGTAGCTGTAGGAGGTGCCCAGATTGCCGGTAAAGAAGCCCAGCAGCCATTCGCCGTAGCGCACCACAAGAGGACGGTTCAGGCCCATCTCTTCCCGCAGCGCTTCGATCTTTTCGGGAGTTGCCTGGGTACCCAGCATGGCAGTCGCCGGGTCGCCGGAAATAATATCAAAGGCCACAAACGCCAAAAGAGAGACGATCACCATGGTCAAAAGCAGCATGGCGATGCGTCGGGCTGCGTATTTCATGGTTCTCATCTCCCTTCCGGGTCAGCGGCAATCCACTTGCCGCTTGTCATATTAGTCAGCGTAGCGGACCGTGGACAGGTCCAGCACGTAGATGGGGTAGAAGTTCAGGCCTTCCACGCCCTTGCGGACGGCCACCAGATCGGCCAGATCCTGGATATAGACGTTGGCGGCGTTCTTGGTCAGATCCGCTGCCATGGCCTTGTACAGCTCCGTCTGGGCGGCGTCGTCATAAGTGGCGAGAGCCTGCTCAAACAGGGCGTCATACTCGGCGCTGTTGTAGTTGATGAAGTTCTTGCCGTAGGCGGAGGTAAAGCGCTCCAGCAGGGCGCGGGCCGTCATGTTGGAGGCGTCCACACCCACGACGGTGGACTGGAAGTTGCGGCCCACATAGGCCTCCTCCACCCAGGTACCCCACTCCACCAGCTCGATCTTGGCCTCCACGCCCACGGCGCGCAGCTGCTCCACCAGCACCTGGGCGGTGTCGATGTGGGGCTGATAGTTGGAGGGAACGGTGATGCTCATGGTAAAGCCATCGGGATAGCCGGCCTCGGCCAGCAGGCTCTTGGCCTTCTCCACGTTGTGGGGGTAGTAGTCGATGAGGCTCTCATCGAAGTACTTGCCGAAGGCGGGATAGATGCTGGTGCCGATGGGGCTGCCGTAGCCGTCAAAGGCGATGTCCAGAACGCCCTGCTTGTCCACGGCGTAGCACAGAGCCTGACGGACACGGATATCGTCGAAAGGAGCCACGGCGTTGTTCAGATACATGGCCTGCACCAGATTCATGGTGCCCTCGGCAACGTTGAAATCATCACCCAGCTGATCGATCTGGGTACTGGTCAGGTGCGCGCACAGGTCGATGGCGCCGCTCTGCAGGCTCATGACCAGGCTGTCGGCGTTCTCGATGATCTTGAAGGTCACCTTGTCCAGATAGACGGGAGTGCCCCAATACTCGTCAAACTTCTCCAGAACGATGTTGTCCTGAGCAGCACGGGAGACAAACTTGAAGGGACCGGTACCCACGGGAGCGGTATCCTGCCGGTCATAGTCGGCAGGCAGAATGGCGGTGGTCATATAGGAAATGAACTCGTTGCTGGGCTCGGCGATGGTGATTGCCACAGTGCGCTCGTCCACAGCTTTCACGTCCGTGACAACAGAAAGCGCCTCCACCAACGGTTCACTACCGTTGAGGCCGGCGCAGCGAGCGATGGAATATACAACATCCTCTGCTGCCACCGTATCACCATTGTGGAACTTCACGCCCTCACGCAGGGTGAAGGTATAGGTCAAATGGTCATCGGAGACGGTGTAGTCTTCGGCGACAGCGGGAATCAAATCACCAGTAGAAGTGGGCTTCATCAAACCCTCAAACACATTGAACATGACTTCCTTGGTTCCTGCCGCCACCACAACGTGGGGGTCAAGACTGTTATCCAGGTCCTGTGCGATACCAACGACAAGCTCGTTGGCTGCGCTCCGGTCTTCCGTGACCTGCTCTGCGCTGCCGTCTCCGCAACCGGTGAGTACGGCGCCCAGGAGGCTTCCCAGAAGAAGGATTGCCAGTAGTTTCTTTTTCATGTCTTCTCCTTTGCATCACTGCCGCTTCGGGTCAGTGTTGGGCGGATGCTGTCCGCCCGGACAGAAATAAACTGAGCTCCTGATTCAATTGTAAAAAAGAGCCTTGCGAGCGGGTCGTTATTTTTATAACAAACATCTCGCAAGGCTGTATTGTACACGATATGAGTGCTGATTGCAAGGCTTTTCCCGATTTTTCCAGAATATTTTGCCCGAAATTCAGTTCTTTTCTCCGTAGCCCTCCGGCTTGCCCGCCATATAAGCCTCCGTCTCCACAGGGAGATCCTTCTTGCTCAGTCGGCTCTCCACATAGAAGGTGACCACATTATAGACGCAGGCAAACACGGGAACGCCGAAGAACATGCCGATCACGCCGAAGAAGCTGCCGCCCACCAGGATCGCGGCGATGACCCAGAGGCTGGAAAGGCCGGTCTTGTCGCCCAGGATCTTGGGGCCAATGACATTGCCGTCCAGCTGCTGCAGCGCCAGAACAAAGAGAACGAAGTAAAGCGCATCGATGGGAGACGCCAGCAAAATGAGGAACGTACTGGGGATGGCACCCAGGAAGGGGCCAAAGAAGGGGATGACGTTGGTAACGCCTACGATGACGGACACCAGCGGCGTATACGGGAACTTCAGCGCCGAGCAGCCGATAAAGCACAGGATGCCGATGATGAGGGAATCCAGCAGTTTACCGCGGACAAAGCCAGAGAAAATAAAGTCCATCTTGCGGGCGCCCCGCATGATCCAATACACCCGATCACTGGTAAACAGGCTGCAGGTCACCTTTCGGGCCTGCGCAGCCATGACCTCTTTGGTCGCCAGGAAATAGACGGACACGATGGCGCCCACCAGCAGCTCACCGAAAAAGCCGATGATGCCGAAAATGCTGCCGGACAGAACGCTCACCAGTATGGTGGCCTGGCTCAGCAGGCCGCCGGTGACCCAGTTCTCCGCCTTGATATACATGGAGTTCATCTGGGTGCTGACCCATGCGGCCAGGGTGGGATTGTTCTCCAGCAGATGGGTGATCCAGCCGCTGATCGTATAATAATAGGTTTCCACATTGGCTACCAGCTGCTGGATGCTCTTATACAGCTCCGGCACCAGCACGGAACCCAGCAGATACAGCAACACGCCGATGATAGCCCAGGTCAGCAGGATACTGATCACTCGCAGACCCATGGATGCCCGTCTGCCCTGTTTGCGGGCTTCCACCGCGGAGGGCGTCCGCTCAAAGAAATTGACCACCGGGGCCAGCAGATACGCCATGAACGCGCCGTACAGAACCGGTTTCAGCGCATCCACGAATTGTCTGAGCAAATTCAGTAAAAAATGACTGCCAAACAGAGTATCATAAAACAGCAGAATGGCACTGACCGTGAAAAATACGATGATGCCAAGTCTTACATATCCGCCTTTCTGCTTCATGCCGCACCCCCTTGTTTAATAGTCTCATTCTACACGCTTGTCCCCGGAATTGCAATCCTCGTTCCCCTGTGATATACTGACTTTCACACAAAATTTACGTCATGTGTCTGATTTCAGGAGGCGCTTTATGACCCAGAAAAAGCTTCTTCTCATCGTCAATCCCCGAGCCGGCCGGAATAAGTCCCGCAGCCCGCTGTTTGACGCCATATCTGTATTTTCCGAAGCGGGATATCTCATCTCCGTCCATAAAACCACCGCACCCCGGGACGCCATCGAAACAGTGGCCCGGGTGGGTGGGCAATACGACCTCATCGTGGCCGCCGGCGGTGACGGTACCCTGAACGAGGCCATTGCCGGATTGATGCAACTGGAGAATCCGCCGCTGCTGGGCTATCTGCCCCAAGGCAGCACCAACGATTTCGCCTCTTGCCTGCAGCTGTCCAACAATCCGGTCACAGCTGCCATCTCCATCGTCCGGAGTCTGCCCCGGGCACTGGACATCGGCCAATGGAACGAGCGCAGCTTCGTGTATGTGGCCTCCTTCGGCGCCTTTGCCAAAAGCTCCTACTCCGCGCCCCAGAGCGCCAAAAACGCACTGGGCCACCTGGCCTATATTCTGGAGGGCATGAAGGATCTGGATTCGTTGCGCCCCTACCGCCTGCGCATCACCGCGGATGGAGAACAGCTGGACGGCGAGTATCTGTTCGGCGCCGTGTGCAACTCCACCTCCATCGGCGGCTTGATGAAGCTGGACCCGGAACGGGTGGTGCTGGACGACGGCAAGTTCGAGCTTCTGCTCATTCCCAATCCCAAAACCGCCGCTGAGCTGCAAAGTCTGGTGCTGGCGCTGCTGAACCAGCAGTATGACAGCCAGGGTCTTGTGTTCCGCCATGTGTCCTCCATCCATGTGGAGACCGATGAGCAGATCCCCTGGTCGCTGGACGGAGAGTATGCCCCCGCAGTCCCCGAAATAAACATCATCAATCATCAGAAGGCTTTGAGGATGCTGTTATGAATGAATTGGATCATCTGCGCCGCCGTTTTGACGGCTATGAGCCGGATCTGCTGGGCGCCCGCTTTCGCTGTGCCGTGCTGTGTCCGCTGGTGGAGCAGCCGGACGGCCTGCACCTGATTTTCGAGGTCCGGGCCAACAATCTCAGCCAGCCCGGCGAGGTCTGCTTCCCCGGCGGCCGCATGGAACCGGGTGAGAGCATCACCGACTGCGCCCTGCGGGAGACCTTTGAGGAGCTGTCCATCCCGCCGGGGGAGATCACACTGCTGGGCACGCCGGACTTCATTTGCAACCAGTCCGGCTTCCTGCTGCGCCCGGTGCTGGGCTTGGTGTCTGCCGCCGGCTTTGCCGCCATGAAGGCCTCTCCCGACGAGGTAGCCGAGGTGTTCACCGCCCCGCTGTCCTTCTTCCGGGATACGCCGCCTCAGGCCTGGGCCTACGATCTCCTGCCGCAGATCAGCGAGGACTTTCCCTATGAAGCCGTGGGCATCCCCCGGGATTACCGCTGGAACCGTGGCCGCGTGGATATCCCCATCTGGTACTGGCAGGGCCACGCCGTATGGGGCATGACCGCCCGTCTGGTGCGGGATCTCATCAAAGAGCTGTAAAAAAGGCGCTGCCGACGGCAGCGTCTTTTCTTATTCACTCAAAAACTCCGGATCGAAGGCGATGGACTTTTCCAGCACCGCACCGTCTTCCGCCGGATAAAAGCCGTAGTCGGCGAAGAATTTTTCACCGCTGCCCCGGGGCGCCCGCAGCACACCGCTGCCGGCATGGCGGGACGCCAGCACGGCCTGACCGATCAGCTGCGCGCCAAAGCCCTTCTTCCGGGCCTCCTCTTTAACGCACACCAGAGACAGCCAGCCCTCCTCGGGAAGCATCTGCACAATGCCCACAAACTCATCCTGCAGGAAGCCTACCAGCGTGACCCGGCTTTCCGCGTCCGCCAGCAGCCGTTCCCGGTCAAAGACCGTCGCCCGACCGGTCTCCCGCCAGATCTCCTCCATAAAGGTAACAAAGTCCTCTGCCTGTTCCTCCAGCCACAGCGGCCGGAAATACAGACCAACCTCCAGTGCGCTGGCCCGGAGGAGGACCTTTTCGCCCGCCAGATACTCCGGCGTTTTCAGGTGGCTGCTGTCGTCCCGGAACACCACCCGCATCTCGCCGTTTTCGCACTCGATCAGGGACACAGCGGTGTTGTCCGCCACCGGCGTCTTAGCCAGATCCGCCAGCGCGATGCCCTGCAGAGCCGCCAGCAGCAGCCGGATGGCATAGCCGTGGGACACCAGGGCCACCGTCTTACCCTCGTTGGCCGCCGCGATCTCCCGGGCCGCCGCCAGAACGCGCTCCGTCACCGCCTGAGGGGACTCGGCGCCCTCCACGAACCAGCGGTCCGGGTGAACGCTGAAGTTGAGCATCTGCTCTTCATCCTCCCGGGCAATATCTCCCCAGGTGCGCTGCTCCCAGGCGCCCACGCAGATCTCCCGCAGGTCCTTCCGCCGGTGCAGCGGCAGGCCCTTGGGCTTATAGATGGCGCTGGCCGTGGCGCAGGTGCGATACAGGTCGCTGGCATAGACTGCGTCAACGTGGATATCCGCAAAGCGGCGCTCCACCGCCGCTACCTGCCGCCAGCCCCGGTCCGTCAGATTGCTGTTGTCCTGACCCTGGGCGATCCGATATAAATTTCCCTCCGCCTCTGCATGGCGGACCAAATAGATCTTCGTCATAAGTTTTTCTCCTCGGTTTGATGCTATTCATCCGGATTATACCGCAGAATCTATTGTTTGGCAAACCGCCTTCCGGTTTTTTCGCCGCCGCGGGGACATACTACTGCCAGACCGAAAAGGAGTGACTGACGATGAATATGTGTACCGGATTTTGGGTCGGTATGGGCGCCGGTCTGGTGGCCGGAGCCGCACTGGGAATGATGGTGCCCAGCGGCAAGCAGACCATGAAAACCCCCGTTGGGAAGAGCATTCAGAAGTTGGGCATCGCCGTGGATCAGGCCGTGGACAACATTGTTTCCGAAATGCGCTGAGGCGCAGATATCCGGAGGGCGCAGGCTCTCCGGATATTTTTTAAAAAAATAAAAATTAGGGGTTGACATTATTCGAGAATTTGTTATAATAACAACGCTGTCTCGATTTGGCAGCACACAATTTCACATGGAGAAGTCGCCTAGTTGGTCGAGGGCGCATGATTGGAAATCATGTAGGCTCCTAAAGGGTCTCGAGGGTTCGAATCCCTCCTTCTCCGCCAGAAAACCCGCAGTCCGTAAGGATTGCGGGTTTTTCGTATTTCCTATGAAATTTCCATTTCCTGTGAATGTTCTAATATCTGTTCTAATATTGCTCAAAATTTGCGGAATCGCACCGGGTCCCACGGGCAAAGCCGTAGTAGGCCCCGGCGGCGTTGACGGCGACGGCCCCACCTACGGCTCAACGGACAGCCACTCGGCGCCAGCTCCGGGGGTCGGCAGGATCTCCTTGGTTTCACTTCGTTCAACCAGGGAGAACCTGCTCTCCTACCCCATCGCTGGTCGTGGCTTGTTGAGCCTTGGTGCGTCACCGTCCGCCGGGACTGACTACGGCTAATGCCCTGCCCGGTACGTTTCCGCTTGTCAGCTCTCCAACAAAGCATTGATAACCTGCACCGCTCCGTCCTGCATATCGACTGTCACATGAGAGTACAAATCCATAGTGATACCGATGCTAGAATGACCCAGCATGGAAGAAACGATTTTTGCCGGGACTTGGTTTCGCAGCATCAGCGTGGCGTTCGTATGCCGTAAATCATGAAACCGGATATTGGGCAGACCCGCAGCATCCAAGGTATCTTTAAAAACATGCTGCAGGGCATTTGTCGTAATCGGCTCCCCGCTGTCACGACAGCAAACCAAATCCATTTCATTGAACCCCGCACCGATGAACTTTGCAAGGTCAGCCTGTCTTTGCTTTTCCTGCTTCAGTGCCATCAAAACAGGGATTGGAAGCCGCAACGACCTCCGACTGTTCTTTGTCTTTGTGTCTCCGAGAGTATACCCGGTTTTGTCGCAAGTCACCGAATGTCGAATGGTAACGGTCTCTTGCTCAAAGTCAATATCACCCCATTGCAGCCCCAGAGCTTCGCCACGGCGCAGGCCGAGCAGGACAGCAAACATCACTGGGAGATAGATAAAAGACCCCGTACAGGCCGTCAGAAGCCGCTGTATTTGCTCCGGGGTCAATGTCTCCCTATCCTTGTGTTCAATCAGGGGAGGGTCTACACGGTCAGCAGGATTGCGGGAAATCAATTCTTGTTTGACCGCCCACAGCAGCGCTCTATGTAAGTTATTATGGACATGCCGGGCTGAGTTTCCCGACAGGCCAGTGGCACGCAGCTTCTCATACAGAGATTGAATATCACGAGGAGAAAGTCTGTTCAGCTTGATTTCTCCGATGTAGGGAATCATATGTTTCTCTACGTTTACGGTATACGCATTGATAGTATTCCGAGCAAGCCGGGGTTCGCAGTATACTTTCAACCAATGTCGGAGAAACACCGCCATTGTAGAGCTATCCGCTTTTCGTTCGTAGGTATTTTCCAAATCATCAATCCGGGAACGCAAGACCTTTTCTGCCTCTGATTTCGTCGCCCAGCTTCCCTCCCATTTCGGTTTCAACTTTCCGTTGGAGTATCGTTCACCATCGTAGTAGACGATATACCAGCGGTTTCTCTTTTTCTGCACAGTTCCTCTCATAATCAACCTCCACAGATAGAATTATCAATCCATGCAAACAAGCTGGCACTGGGAATCAGATGGCGGTTATCAATTGAAACATGGGGAAGTCTGTCCTCGTGAATCAAATGATATACCTTGCTCTTGCTGATCCTCAGAATCGCAGCGGCTTCCGCCACAGTCAAAAGCCTCTTTTCCATAAATGTCCTCCATTTCGCAAAAATATGGCAACGCTTCCAAGAAGCTGCCTAAGTTTTTAGTCCTTACATAATCATTCTCGAAATCCGGGTTTTCGATGTTCTTTATCATGGGTTCACGCATCACGATTTCTGCACGCCGTAATCCCTTTGAGCAGTAGTAGACATGGTGATGTAGCTCAATGCTGGATTTTTGCAAATCCTTGGTGATGTACTTGGTCATATAGCTGGCACAGCGGTCATGGTCAATAATCGGCTCCATAGTCACCCAACCGAAAGCAGCAGCATATGCAGGCCAGTTATAAATAGACCGTCCTTGTTGTATGTACCCTTTCAGCTTGTCCGGAATGTTATCGTTCAAAGAAAACTGCACTAGGTGGGTCAGCGGCAGCCCCTTGAACAGTCCGTGAAAATGCCAAGCACCGTCTTTATGCTGCTCCGGTACAATCAAAAATTTGATTTCCGCACCTTTTCGACTGTTATAGTTATTGATGAATTTCGCAATCCTTTTATAGGCAATATTCAAATCTACCCGATTAACCTTATCGGGACTAAGTGTTAATGTCCCAAAAAACTCCCACGGATTACAAAGCGCAAGTTCGTGAACCATTTTTCTTGACCGTGATATACTTTCAGTCAACTTCTGTTCGCCGGGTGTCCGCTCCTGTTTCTCTTCTGCACTATCACTTTTGAATCGTTCCTCATATCCTTTCCGCCGACAGGTACGCATATGGACTAACCGAAAACAATCGGAGGTATATTGTTTTAAAATGCCAACATTCCTCTCATATAGAGTTCCTGTCAATTCGCCGGGTAACTGCATAGACACCTCCTGTGAGTGAAAAGTGTTAATATGTCAAGTAAGGGGACGCGCACGGCTGCGGCCGTGCGGCACCCGCCGAGCGGCCGCCCATCTGAGCAGGAGCTGATCAGATGGGCACCCCCTCACCGGGTCTGTCTCCGTCTCCATCGTCTTCATTTTAGATATTTAAATATTCGTTTTAAATACTATAAACCCATAATAATATCCGTTTCGAATCCTGTCAATAAAAAGAATTCAAAACAGATAGTTCGTTCTTGTAAACTTTTTGTTACTGTGATATTCTTTGTTACACAGAGTACCCATTTTCGCTGGGAGGAATCAACATGAGTAAAAGATTCGAACCACTCAAAGAACAATTTGAAGCTGGTAAAGCTATTGGTGCCGACACATCTAAATCCGTTTCTGAAGCAGCATCGGAAATTGCAAGCGAAGTGAAACAGGAAATAGTTGCCGCTAATGACTACTCCCAAAAGCGAGCTGAGCGGAAGCAGGCTGTTGCAAAAAGGCTTGCAGAAACCAGAGAAGCAGCAGGCATCAAACAGCGTGAAGCAGCCAAACGTACTGGCCTGAATGTCATTACCCTATCCGGCTACGAGCTGGGGCGAAATGAAGCCAATACAGAAGCCTTGGTTCGACTTGCCGACTTATATGAAGTTTCCTTGGACTACCTACTTTGCAGAACTGATGAAAAAATCAGATTCACAAAAGAAAATGGTAGAGAATCCCGCCAAGAACTGAAAGAAAAGCTGACAGCGATTGAGGAAGAACTCTCCAAAATCAAGGGGGAAATGTTCTAATATTTGTTCTAATACCTGTCATAGAACGTATGCGAACACCCCTCTAAACACACTTAAATACACCTATTTTCCGCATAATTCTCCCTGAAAAACTCTTGGAAATCATGTAGGCTCCTAAAGGGTCTCGAGGGTTCGAATCCCTCCTTCTCCGCCAAATAAAAGAGACAGGTTCTGCCTGTCTCTTTTATTTTTCGAAGCAGGCTGGCGAACGGATCCTCCGGGTTCGACGCCGAGCCGCAGCGAGGTGTGTCGAAGCGCAACCGGGCGCAGCCCGGCTCTTGGCGCGAAGACGCCCCTCCTTCTCCGCCAGAAACAGACAGGAAAATTTCCTGTCTGTTTTCTTTTTTTCTGCCCGCACTGTGATATACTTATTGTGTTATATGAATACACAGCAAAGGATGTGACGGAATATGAAAACCGGACTGGTCATGGAGGGCGGCGCCTTCCGCACCATCTTCTCCGCCGGCGTATGCGACGCCATGCTGGACGCCGGGCTGCCTCTGCCCGACCATCTGGTGGGCGTTTCTGCCGGTATCACTTATGGCGTCAGCTATCTGTCCCGGCAGCGGGGCCGCAACCTGCGGGTATTGACCCGTTTTGCCAACGACCGCCGCTATATGGGCATGAACAACTACCTGCTGCCCGGCAACCGCTCCTATTTTGGTCTGCAGTTCTCCTACGAAACCATTCCCAACCAACTGGAACCCTACGACCACGACGCCTTTGAGGCCTATGCCGGCGAGGCGGAGGCCGTTGTCACCAATCTGAACACCGGCCTGCCGGAATATATGCCCGTCCCCCGTCGGGACTGGACCAACAAGCTGCTGCAGGCCTCCTGCGCCCTGCCGCTGATGTTCCCCATCTATCACCTGGAGGGTCAGCCATATCTGGACGGCGGCTGTTCGGACGCCATTCCCTGGAAGCGGGCCTTTGAGGTCGGCTGCGACCGGGTGGTGGTGCTGCTGACCCGGGAGCGAAGCTATCAGAAGGAGCAAGAGCGGCTCATACCGGCGCTGCGGAAGCTCTATCCGCAGTACCCCGCATTCCTGGAGACGCTCTCCACCCGGGCAGAACGGTACAACCAGTGCCGGGAGGAGCTGTTCCAGCTGGAGGCCGAGGGAAAGGTTCTGGTTTTGGCCCCGGAGGACACCACCCACTTCTCCCGCACCGAGCGGGATCTGGACAAGATCCGTGCGCTCTGGCAGGAAGGATACTTTGCCGGGCGGCATCAGATGGCCAAAATCCGTGAGTTTTGGAGCGAATGATGATAGCTTTAGAATGTGGAAGCGCTTTTACATGAAAGCGCTTCCACGTTTTTCACAAAGGTTACTCGTTTGCGTAACTGATAAACTTTTGCACTTTACGCAAACTTTACACAAATCGTGTTTTTCCCTCTTCTTTCTTGACAGGAGCCGCTATATAATATAATTGTGCGAGATTTCGGTATAACAGTTCCTGTCATTTGACAGATGAAATAAATACTATAAAAATAAGAAAAAGGAGTTATCCAATGGATATTTTCTCCCTGTTTACTCTCATGGGTGGCCTGGCGTTCTTCCTGTACGGCATGACCGTCATGTCCAAAAGTCTGGAAAAGATGGCTGGCGGCAAGCTGGAGCGCCTACTCAAGAAAATGACCTCCAATCCCGTCAAGAGCCTGCTGTTGGGCGCGGGTATCACCATCGCCATTCAGTCCTCTTCCGCTATGACCGTTATGCTGGTCGGCCTGGTCAATTCCGGCGTCATGGAACTGGGCCAGACCATTGGCGTCATCATGGGCTCCAATATCGGTACTACCCTGACGGCATGGATCCTGTCCCTGTCCGGCCTCGAGACCAGCAACACCCTTATCAAGATGATGAAGCCGGAGAACTTCTCCCCCGTAATGGCTCTGATCGGCGTGATCCTCATCATGGCCTCCAAGAAGCAGAAGCGCCGCGACATCGGCCGCATCATGGTGGGCTTCGCCATCCTGATGTTCGGTATGGAACTGATGTCGGATGCTGTTGCCCCTCTGGCCGACATGCCCCAGTTCTCCAGCCTGCTGACTGCCTTCAATAACCCCCTGCTGGGCGTTGCCGTGGGCGCGATCTTTACCGGTATCATCCAGTCCTCTGCCGCCTCTGTCGGTATCCTGCAGGCACTGGCCATGACCGGCGCCATTACCTACGGCATGGCCATCCCCGTCATTATGGGTCAGAACATCGGTACCTGTGTGACCGCACTGATCTCTTCCATCGGCGTAAACCGCAACGCAAAGCGCGTTGGCATCATCCACATCTCCTTCAATATCATCGGCACCGTGGTCTTCCTGATTCTCTTCTACGGCGGCAACCTGCTCTTCCCCTTCACCTTCCTGGATACGACCACCAGCGCCGTGGGCATCGCCTTCTGCCACACCGTATTCAATGTGTGCACCACCATCATGCTTCTGCCCTTCTCCCGTCAGCTGGAACGGCTGGCGGTGAAGTTGGTCCAGAGCGAGGACAAGACCGAGTCCTTCGCTTTCCTGGACCCCCTGCTGCTGCGCACCCCCGGTGTGGCCGTCAGCGAGTGCGTCTCCATGACCAACCGCATGGGCGAGCTGGCTCACAAGACCGTCCTGCTCTCTTTGGAGCAGCTGTATGACTACAACGAAGCCCGCGAGACCGAGATCACCGAAAACGAGGGCAAGCTGGACATCTACGAGGATCGTCTGGGCAGCTATCTGGTTCAGATCTCTCAGCACGGTGTCTCCATGGACGATATCCACACCGTGTCCCGCCTGCTCCACGCCATCGGCGACTTCGAGCGTATCGGTGACCACGCCCTGAACCTGCAGGAGACCGCTCAGGAGATCCACGACAAGGACATCCACTTCTCCGAGGCCGGCGATGTGGAGGTGAAGATCCTGGTGGACGCCCTGAGTGACGTCATGGACAAGGCTTTCCGCAGCTTCACCGGCAACGACGATGCTCTGGCCCGCAAGGTCGAGCCTCTGGAGGAGACCATGGACCGCCTGATCGAGGAGGTCCGCATGCGCCACATCCAGCGCCTGCAGTCCGGCGAGTGCACCATCCAGCTGGGCTTCGTCCTCAGCGACCTGCTGACCAACTTCGAGCGCGTGTCCGACCACTGCTCCAACATCGCCGTCTCCGTTCTGGAGGAGCACGACGCCTCTCTGGACCGCCATGCGTATATGGAGGATTTGAAGACCGACGACGAGTTCAACTCCCGCCTGTCCAAGGCCCTCAACAAATATCAGCTTCCCAACGCCTGATACAGGACAAGCCTTCCGGGATTTCGGAAGGCTTGTTTTTTCTGCCAGCGGGCAAACCGCTTTGTCCTCGGTGCGAAAACGGATCCGCCCTGCATGCAAGACCCCTTCACTTCCTGTATATTCATCATAATATGCATATTTGCAAGCTTCGCTTTTGTCAATTCCGTTTCCATCGCCGTCTAATTTCTCTCGGTTTTTCGCATTTTTATTGTCATTTTTCACAATTGTGCAAAAGCAGCTATGCAGAAAATATGAAAAAGTATTGACTTTTTATGCACCACATGATAAGGTTAGGTACATCTCAAGGGAACACCGTTTCCCCTGAACACATGCATAACCCGCTTGAGCGGGAAAACGATTTGGAAGAGGATGAATATTATGAAGAAACTGTTTGCTGTTCTGCTGACTCTGGCAATGGTTCTGTCCCTGGCTGCCTGCGGCGGCAAGAAGGAAGAGGCCCCCGCCGAAAAGCCCGCCGAGACTCCTGCTGAGACTCCCGCTGAAACTCCTGCTGAGCCCGAGACTCCCGCTCTGGAGACCGTTACCGCCGGTAAGCTGACCGTGGCTACCAGCCCCGACTTTGCTCCCTATGAGTTCTACGCCATCGCTGAGGACGGCACCCCCTCTCTGGCCGGCTTCGACATGGGCCTGGCACAGTACATCGCCGATTACCTGGGCCTGGAGCTGGAAGTTGTCCCCATGGACTTCGACGGCGTTCTGATGGAGCTGGCCAACGGCTCTGTTGACCTGGGCCTGGCTGGTCTGAGCCCCGATCCCGCCCGTATGGATGCCATGGACTTCTCCGACATCTACTATGCCGGCGGCCAGTCCTTCGTGACCACCACCGCCAACGCTGACAAGTTCCCCGATCTGGCCGCCGCCAACACCGCCGGTATCTCCGTCGCCGCTCAGATTGGCTCCATCCAGATGGATCTGGCCAACGAGTACAGTGCCGACACCGAGATCATCCCCCTGCCCAAGGTCACCGACATCATCGCTGAGCTGATCGCCGGCAAGCTGGACGGCGCCTACATCGAGACCGCCGTGGCCGAGAGCTACAAGGTCAACTATCCCGACCTGCACATCGTGTGCGACGTTCCCTATGACGTGGAAGGCTCTGCCGTTGGCGTCATCAAGGGCAACGAGGCTCTGCTGTCCGGCGTCAATGAGGCCATCGCCGCCGCTCTGGCTGACGGCTCTATGGACAACTTCGTGGCAGAGGCCAACGAGCTGGCTTCCGGCAACATCCACGAGGGTCTGCTGGAGGGTTGATCCACAGCAGCGCACTAAGTTCACAGCTTAAATTTCCTCAATTCCTCCCCGGATCTCCGGGGAGGAATTGGCCGTTTCCAAGCCCCTGATTTTCCTCATCGAAAGGAGCCTCCGCCATGGATGGTTTTATCAAACTCTCGAATTTCAGTAAAGTTGTCCCCTACATGAGCATGTTCCGGGAAGGTCTGATGGTCACGATCCTGATGTCTGTATTCACCGTTCTTATCGGTTTCGTGCTGGCCCTGATCCTAGCTTTGATGCGCATGTCCAACGTCTGCCCCTTCCATTTCCTGAGCACGGACAAGGACGGACGGCTGCGTGACGGCGGTTTCCTGTTGGCACTGAGCCGCTTCAATCCGCTGTCCTTCCTGGCCACCGCCTATGTAGAGATCCTGCGCTCCACCCCCGTTATCGTGCAGATCTTCATCATTTACTACGGCGTTTTCGGCATGATCGACCTGCCCAAGGTGACTCTGCTGGGCTATATCAAGTTTGACCGCTTCTTCCCCGGCGTGGTGGCTCTGGGCATGAACTCCGGTGCTTACCTGTGCGAGATCATCCGCTCCGGTCTGCAGTCTGTGGACGGCGGCCAGACGGAGGCCTCCCGCTCTCTGGGTCTTTCTTCCTCCCAGACCATGCGCTTCATCATCCTGCCTCAGGCCATTCGCAATATCCTGCCGGCCATTGCCAACGAGTTCGTTGTCATCATCAAGGAATCCGCCATTACTTACACCATCGGCGTGCAGGACATCATGTCCGCCGTCAACGCGGTGAAGGGCGCCACCTTCATCATCATGGAGCCTCTGCTGGTAGCTACGGCGATCTACTTCTGCCTGTGCTTCCCCACCTCCAAGCTGATCGCCTACTTTGAAAGGAGAATGAGCCGTGGCAGCAAGCGTTAACAGTCTCATCCAGGTCCGCGACCTGAAGAAGCATTACAACAAAGGCACCATCAAAGCATTGGACGGCGTCAGCGTGGACATTGAAAAGGGCGACGTGATGGTGGTCATCGGCCCCTCCGGCTCCGGTAAGTCCACCTTCCTGCGGAGTCTGAACCTGATGGAGGAGCCCACCGGCGGTTCCATCGTATTTGACGGTCAGGATATCACCAAGAAGAAGATTCGGAACGCGGAGGGCAAGCTGGTGAAGCTGAACATCGACCAGTACCGTCAGAAGATGGGCATGGTGTTCCAGCACTTCAACCTGTTCCCCCACATGACCATTTTGGACAACATGACGCTGGCCCCCATTCAGGTGAAGCACATGGACAAGGCCGAGGCTGAGGCGAAGGCACTGGCCCTGCTGGACCGCGTGGGTCTGAAGGATCGCGCCGGCGCCTATCCCATTCAGCTCTCCGGCGGCCAGAAGCAGCGCGTGGCCATCGTCCGCGCACTGGCCATGGAGCCGCAGGTCATGCTGTTTGACGAACCCACCTCCGCACTGGACCCCGAAATGGTCGGCGAGGTGCTGGACGTTATGAAGCAGCTGGCCCGGGAGGGCATGACCATGGTGGTCGTCACCCACGAGATGGGTTTCGCCCGGGAAGTGGGCAACCGGATGCTGTTCATGGCTGACGGCAAGCTGCTGGAGGAGGGCACTCCCGAGGAGCTGTTCAGCAATCCCCAGCATCCCCGTCTGCAGGATTTCCTCAGCAAAGTTCTTTGATTACAGCAACAGGCACGCACCCGCAGGTGCGTGCCTGTTTTTCTTTATGTCTGTGTCTCCAGATCTGCCATCGTCTTTTTGAACTGACAGGAGAACAATCCTGCCGTGGTGCAGACCGCCAGGAAGTCTGCCACCGGCTCTGCCAGAAACACGGCAAATGCCTTATCCGTAAAAAAGTTGGGCAGAATATAGATCAGTGGGATCAGCAGGATGATCTTCCGCAGAATCGCCAGAAACAGGGAGCACTTGGCATTGCCCAGCGCCACAAAGGTCTGCTGACAGGCGATCTGGATACCGAAAATGCCTGTGGCACCCATATAGATCCGCAGCGCCCAGGCGGCGTAGCTCTGCAGCTGTGCGTCCGGCGTAAAGATGCCCACGAACACACGGGGCATCAGCTGCACCATGACCCACATGACCAGCGAGTAACTCAGACAGGTGGTCAGCAGTACCCGGAAGGCGTCCCGCACTCTTTGGGCGTTTCTTGCACCGAAGTTATAGCTGATGATGGGCTGGGCGCCCTGACTCAATCCCTGCAGCGGCATCATGGCAAAGCCCATGATGCTGGTCAGCACCGTCATGGCGCCCACGGCAATATCGCCGCCATATTTCAGCAGAGAGGAATTGAAGCAAATGGCAAGGAGACTCTCTGTGGACTGCATGATGAAGGGAGACAGGCCCAGCGCCAGACAGGGCAGCACCACCTCCGCTTCAGGGCGGAGGTTTTCCTTTTTCAGGGCCCACTTTGTCCTGCGGCCCAGCAGGAACCGCATCACCCATGCGGCAGAAACCGCCTGTGAGATCACCGTGGCCAGTGCCGCGCCCTGCACGCCCATATCAAAACCGAAGATGAAGATGGGATCCAGGATCGTATTCAAGCCCGCGCCGATGAGAACGGTCTTCATGCTGACGGTGGTAAAGCCCTGGGCGGTGATATAGGCGTTCATGCCCAGCGTCACCTGCACAAAGATCGTGCCCAGCGAATAGATGCGCATGTAGTCCGCCGCATAGCCGATGGTATGTTCACTGGCGCCGAACATCAGCAGAAGGTCCCGTCCAAACAGCTGGAACACTGCCGTCAGCACCACCGAGGTCAGCACCAGCATGGTGAAGCAGTTGCCCATGATGCGCTCGGATTCCCGGGGATTGCCGCGCCCCTCCTGAATGGACGCCCGGGGAGCACCGCCCATGGCCATCAAAGACGCAAAGGCGGAGATGACCAGAATGATGGGCAGACACACACCAACACCGGTCAGCGCCAGCTTGCCCACCGTTTCCACCGGCTCCATCCGGCCAATATACACCCGGTCCACAATGTTATAGAGCATATTGACGATCTGGGAGGTAATGGTGGGGAGCGCCAGAGAAAACAGCAGCTTTCCCACGTTTCCGCTGCCCAGATCCACGTTTTTTCGATTCATGTTCACACCTCATGCGTGATGGGATCCATCCCCGCTGGCTGCAAACAGCCTTTCGGGAACGATTTGACTGTACCACGCAGTCCCATCTCCGTCAAGCGGGGTTTTTTATTGACAAACCCCCGCTCCGGTATTATCATGAATTTAATGTATCTGGTTTTCAAAACCACATTTCAGGGGGTTATATATGATTTGGAATATTGTGAGTGACAGCAGCTGTGACCTGCTTATGCGTGATTTTCACAGCGACACCGTGCGGTTTGAAACCGTCCCCCTGCGGATCCAGGTAGGCGACCGGGAATTTGTGGACAACGACGAGCTGATCATCCCCGAGATGCTGGAGTGTATGTCTGCGGAAAAGGGCCCCTCCTCCACGGCCTGCCCCTCCCCCGCCGCCTTTGCCCGGGCCTTTGCCGCCGGCGATTACACCATCTGCTTCACCATCTCCTGCAACCTGTCCGGCACCTACAACGCCGCCGTTCTGGCCCGGGATATGGTGCTGGAGGAGCATCCGGAAAAGAAGATCTGCATCATCGACTCCAAGTCCACCGCCGGCGCCATGATCCTGCTGATCCGCAAGGCCCAGCAGCTGATGGAGGCGGACACCACCGGCGATTTTGAGGGTATCTGCGACCAGCTGCGCACCTATCAGGCCGCTCAGCGCACCTGCTTCACGCTGGAATGCTTCGATAACCTCATCAAAAACGGCCGCATGCGCCCCCTGGTGGGCACGCTGCTGCACTCCCTGGGCATCCATGTCATTGCCATCGCCACGCCCCAGGGCACCATTCAGGTGACCGGCAAGGCCCGCGGCGAGGCCAAGACCTACAAGGCACTGGTGGAGCAGATGCGTTCCAGCAAGGACTGCACCGGCGCCGAGGTGGTCATCAACCACTGCGAAAACGCCGTTGGCGCCCAGAAGCTGAAGCAGCAGATCCTGGCCGACCTGCCGGTCAAGAGCGTGGACATCGTCTCCTGCCGGGGCCTGACCAGCTTCTACGCCATGGAAAAGGGCCTCATCATCGGCTACTGAATCTTCCCTCAAACAGCGACCCGCACCGCGGGCCGCTGTTTTTTTGCGCTTTTTTCGCCATTGGCGCATGAAACGCCGGAAATCAGAAACCCTAAACCAGAACATCCAAGCACAAAAGGAGTGAACTGTTTTGGAAACCGGGATTCACAATACCTCGGAGATCGGGCGGCTGAAGCGTGTCATGCTCCACCGCCCCGGCGGCGAGCTGGAAAACCTGATGCCGGACTATCTGGAGCGGCTGCTGTTTGACGACATCCCCTATCTGCAGGAGGCCCAGCGAGAGCACGACGCCTTTGCCGACTGCCTGCGCCAGCAGGGCGTGGAAGTGGTATACCTGACAGATCTGGTGGTGGAGTCTCTGACGGACGGCGACGTGCGCCGGGCACTGCTGCAGCAGTTTCTGGAGGAGTCCGGCGTGGAGGACCAGCGCACCCGAGACGCACTGGCCGAGTACCTCTCCGCCATGCCGGACAAGGAGATGGTGGCGGCCATGATGGCCGGCGTCCGCAAATCACAGCTAAAAAACGGCTCCGCCCGTCTGGCGGACTACCTCTCCGCCATTGAGGACGGCTATCCCTTTGCCGTCGACCCCATGCCCAATCTGTATTTCACCCGGGACCCCTTCGCCACCATCGGCACCGGCGTGTCCATCCACAAGATGCACACCGTCACCCGCAACCGGGAGACCCTGTTCGGCAAATTCATTTTTGAGCACCATCCCCTCTACAAAAACGCGCCCCGCTGGTACGACCGGGGCGAGACGTCCTCACTGGAGGGCGGCGACATTCTGGTGCTGTCCCCGCAGGTGCTGGCGGTGGGTATCTCCCAACGCACCCGGGAGGACTCCATCGACACACTGGCGGAAACCGTGCTGTCCCTCAGCAAGACCTTTAAGAAGATCCTCGCCTTCAACATTCCCAAGACCCGCTCCTTCATGCATCTGGACACAGTGTTCACCATGGTGGACCGGAACAAGTTCACGGTGCACCCCAACATTCTCTCCAGTATGACCGTGTTCGTCATGGAGCTGGACGAAAACCGGAAAATGACCATCCGGCAGGAGGAGGGCCGTTTGGAGGACATTCTGAAGGAACATCTGCAGCTGGACTCTGTCACTCTGATCCCCTGTGGCCGGGGCAGTGAGATCGACGCCGCCCGGGAACAGTGGAACGACGGCAGCAACACCCTGGCCATCGGCCCCGGTGAGGTGGTGGTCTATTCCCGCAACTATGTCACCAACCGTTCGCTGGAAGAGGAGGGCGTCCGCATTCACACCATTCCCAGTGCGGAGCTGAGCCGCGGCCGCGGCGGCCCCCGGTGCATGTCCATGCCTTTGTGGCGAGACAATCCGTAATAACGCATTGTAATATTTTGCTCGAATGATACAAAAAGGAGTCGTATTATGGCAGTTAATTTAAAAGGAAGAAGTTTTCTGACTCTGGAGGATTTCACCCCTGCGGAGATCCGCTATCTGCTGGATCTGGGCCACGACCTGAAGGCCAAGCGCAGAGCAGGCATCTGCGATCCCGCTCTGCAGGGCAAGCACATCGTGCTGCTGTTTGAAAAAACCTCCACCCGCACCCGTTGCTCCTTTGAGGTGGCCGCCACCCAGGAGGGCGCCCACGTCACCTATCTGGACGCAAACAGCTCCCAGATGGGCAAGAAGGAGTCTCTGGAGGACTCCGCCAAGGTGCTGGGCCGCTTCTTTGACGGCATCGAATACCGCGGCTATGAGCAGTCCGCTGTGGAGGATCTGGCCAAATACTCCGGCGTCCCCGTGTGGAACGGTCTGACGGACGCCGACCACCCCACCCAGATCCTGGCGGACATGATGACCATTGAAGAGCATTGCCACAAGCCCCTCAACAAGATCAAGGTGGTATTCCCCGGCGACGTGCGCAACAACATGTGCTACGCCTGGATGATCGGCGCCGCCAAGATGGGCATGCACTTTGTGGCCATGGGCCCGGAGTCTCTGGCAAAGGAGATGGACAAGGACCTCATCAAACGGGTCTTTGCCACCGCCCGGGAAAACGGCGGTCTCATCGAGATCACCGATAACCGCAATGATTTGAAGGGTGCGGACGTCATCTATGGTGACATCTGGGCCTCCATGGGCGAGGAGGCTCTCATCCCCGAGCGCACAAAGCTCCTCTCCCCCTTCCGCGTGACGGAGGAGACCCTGAAAGCCACGGAGAATCCCAACGTGCTGTATATGCACTGCCTGCCCTCCTTCCACGATTTTGAGACGAAGCTGGCCAAGGAGTGGATGGACAAGGGCATCGACATCCGGGAGGTCACAGACGAGGTGTTCCGCAGCCGCCACAGCGTGGTCTTTGACGAGGCAGAGAACCGCATGCACTCCATCAAGGCCGTTCTCGTCGCCACCATTGGAAAATAAAAGGAGCTGATCCTTTGGAATCCAAAACATTCCGCATGCCCACCGCCTACACCATTCTGTTCCTGCTAATTATTCTGGTAGCCATCTCCACATGGTTCATTCCCTCCGGCGCCTACAACTATGTGGACGGCGTGCCCCAGGCGGGCACCTACCACCTGACGGAGCCGAACCCCCAGGGCGTAGGCGCCGTACTGAAGGCGGCCTTCTCCGGCTTTTACGACGCCGTGGATGTGTGTGTCTTCATCCTGATGGTGGGTGGCTTTCTGGGCGTGGTCATGAAGACCGGCGCCGTGGACGCCGGCGTGGGCGCCGTCATTCGCAGGCTGGGCGGCCGTGAGAAATGGCTCATTCCCATCCTCATGCTGTTTTTCGGCCTGGGCGGCTCTACCTTCGGTATGTGGGAGGAGACCATGGCCTTCTATCCCCTGCTGATCCCGGTGTTTCTTGCGGCGGGCTATGACGCCGTGGTGGGCATTTCCGTGATCCTGCTGGGCGCGGGCGCCGGCGTCATCTCCTCCACGGTCAACCCTTTTGCCACCGGCATTGCCGCCGGATTTGCCGGCGTGTCTCTGGGCGAGGGCATTTTGCTGCGGCTGCTGCAGTGGATCGTATTTGAATCCGCCGCCATCTGGTTCGTGATGAGCTATGCCGCAAAAGTCAAGAAGAACCCCTCCCGCTCCGTAGTGGGCGTCGGCGCCGGTAAGCTCCGGGCCAGCATGGAGGAGACCGTGGAATTTACCGCCCGGCGCAAGCTTATGATGGTGGTGTTTGCCGCTGTTTTTCTGGTGATGATCTACAGCGTCATTCCCTTCGACGAGCTGGGCACGCCCCTGCCGGCCCTTGGCTGGTGGTTCCCGGAGCTGTCCGCCCTGTTTCTGGTGGGCGGGATCATCATCGGCCTCATCGGCTCCATGGGCGAGGAGGAGCTGGTGGACACCTTCGTGGCCGGCTGCGCCGACATGCTGGGCGTGTCCCTCATCATCGGCATCAGCCGCGGCATCACCGTCCTCATGAACGACGGCGGCATCACCGACACCGTCCTCCACTGGGGCGAGGAGGCCCTCTCCGGCGCCGGTCCCATTGCCTTTGTGCTGCTGGTGTATCTCATCTACCTGCCCCTGTCGGTGCTGATCCCGTCCTCCTCCGGCCTTGCCACACTGTCGGTGCCCGTAATGGCGCCGCTGGGGAAGTTTGCCGGTGTGGGCGGCGATCTGGTGGTGACGGCGTTCCAGTCCGCCTCCGGACTGGTGAATATCATTACGCCCACTGCCGCCGTGGTCATGGGCGCGCTGGCGCTGGGCCATGTGCCCTACGACCGCTGGCTGAAATATGTGTGGAAACTGATCGTCTATTTCCTGCTGCTGACCATACTGTTTCTGGTGGCCGGCGCGATCCTGGGATAAAAAAGAAGCGGAGCTGCGCTCCGCTTCTTTTTTATTGCGTCACTTCAAAGGTGTTCGCGATCTGGGGAAGACGTACACCGAAGCCCTCCGCTGCCGCCGCCGGATATTCCCAGGCCACGATATAGGCCTCGCCATCCCGGCCCTCCGCGGCCATGAAGCCCAGATAGTCGCCGTCCTCATCGGTCCCGGTCAGCGGATTTCCCAGGTCACCGCCCATCAGGTCCTCGAATACATAGCCGCTTCTCTGGACAAAGTGGGATTTCGTCGTGGCGAGGGTGGCGTCGGGATAGACTCCGTAGTGCAGCACATACAGCTCTGCCTCGTCGTTGACGGTGCTCTCCCACACGGTCTCCCGCACGCCGTCGTCGGTCTCCCGCTCGTCCAGCCGCCATCCCTCCTCCGGGATGTAGATGGAGTAGCCGTCGCCGATATACAGGGCGGCAGGCACCGTTTCCGTCATGCCCTCCACCGTGAACTGCAGCTCCGTATTGGCCGGACGCAGAGATTCATCCGGCGCAGTCTTTCCGCCGCAGCCGGTCAGAGCCAACGCCGTCAGGGCGCAAATGCTCATCAGCCGTTTCATGATTTCCACCTCCTGATATTGTTCAGACGATCCGGCGGCCCGAAAGGTTGCGTTTCCTGCCAAGCTTTTCAAAAAAACCGCCGCCCGTAGTTTCCCACGGACGGCGGCGTTTCATGCAGTTAGGGTTCTTCAATGGCAGGCTCTTCTGCGGTTTTCCCGTCCATGACAGCCAGGAACGCCTCCCGGCCCATGGTCTCGTTCTCCAGCAGATACTGCGCCACGGTGTCCAGCTTGCCGCGCTGAGCTTCGAGCAGCTTCTCACAGCGGTCATAGGCAGCCGCGACGATGGACTGGATCTCCTGGTCGATCTGCGCCGCCACAGCCTCAGAGTAGCTGCGGCCCTGGCTCATGGTACGGCCGATGAAGACCTCGTGGCCGTCCTCAAAGGAGACGGTGCCGATCTTGTCGCTCATGCCGTAAGCGGTGACCATCTTGCGGGCGATCTGGGTGGCCCGCTGGATGTCGTTGCTGGCACCGGTGGAGATATCGCCCAGGCACAGCTTTTCGGCCACACGGCCGCCCAGCAGGCCTACGATCTGCTCCTCCATATACCGCTTGGACAGGTAGGAGCGGTCCTCCTCCGGCAGGGAGATGGTCATGCCGCCCGCCTGACCGCGGGGAACAATGGTGATCTGGGACACGGGATCCTGGGTGGGCAGGGCATGCATCACCACGGCGTGGCCCGCCTCATGATAGGCGGTGAGCTTGCGCTCCTGCTCCGGAACGATGCGGCTCTTCTTCTCCGGGCCGGCGATGACCTTGATCTCCGCCTCCTCCAGATCCTTCATGGAGATATAGGGGCGGTTCTTACGGGCGGCCAGCAGGGCGCCCTCGTTGATCAGGTTTTCCAGATCCGCACCGGTGAAACCGGGCGTGCCCTGGGCCAGCTTCTTCAGATCCACATCCTCCGCCAGCGGCTTGCCTCTGGCGTGGATCTTCAGGATCTCCTCACGGCCCCGAATATCCGGCAGACCCACATAGATCTGGCGGTCGAAACGGCCGGGACGCAGCAGGGCGGGATCCAGTACATCCGCGCGGTTGGTGGCAGCGAGGACCACAACGCCCTCGTTGGCGGCAAAGCCGTCCATCTCCACCAGCAGCTGGTTCAGCGTCTGCTCGCGCTCATCGTGGCCGCCGCCAAGTCCGGTGCCGCGCTGGC